>CAIMWH010000017.1 GCA_903845065.1 uncultured Rhodospirillales bacterium
CAGGGGCATCAATCACCCCACGGTTAGAATCGAGGCACCCATGACCGTGTCAAGGAGAATCGGGAAAGCCTCCGACGGAATTGCAGGGGGCTGGACGGGCGGCCACCGCAGGGTTAGCATCCCCCCAGGTGAGCAATTACGTTCGTTCACTCGATGAACTCGTGCGGATCCGGCTCCGCCAATGGCCACAGCGCCCGCCAGGTATCAGTCAGCAGCGCAACGGAACATGGCGCTGGCTGAGGGGGCGCCCGACCGATGAATCAACGCTTCACCACCCGTTCCTCAAGTTCCCCGGCAGCACCCGCCTGCGCACCCTGCCCGATGGCCTGTGGCTCAACTTCGGCGGCACCCCGGCCGAGCCCTTTGTGGATATCTTCGCCATCGAGGCCTGCGCCTCGATCTCCAACCTGCTCGACAAGCGCTCCCGCTTCGCGCCCTCCACTCATTCGCTGATGGCGGTCTGCCCGGTGCCGTGGCTCTGCGCCCCGGTGACCGACACCGACCCGACCGCCCGCTGGATCGCCACCGGCGTGCTGCGCGCCAAGCCCGACATGCCGCTGGTGCTGCCGGTGCGCGATGTGCGGGTGATGTATGCCCTGAAAGCCGAGCACTACCAGGGCTTCGCGGAAAACCAGGTGCCGCACGCCCACGAATACTTCGTCCCGATGGACCGGCTTACCCGTGCCGACGCCCACCGTGACCCGCAGATGCAGGCCCTTGTCGCCCGCGCCTCAGTGACTGCGAACTTCCTCGACCCGCCGTAGACGCGGTCAGGCGATCCCGCGCTCGGTCCTGGTCGCTTCGAGGTCATCGGCCACGAACGCGCGGATCACGTCGATCAGCGGTTCATGCGCGGTGAACCCGTGCGCCGGCGCCCGCTTGGCCTCGAACCCGGCCGGCCAGCCGCCCACGATGCCCGCTATCACCGGATCGGCCACCCGCCGCACCAGCCGGCTCGCGCCCTGCTCGACGGTATCGAGGGCCGCCAGGATTTCGCTGACCTTCACGCACATGCCGGGCGGGTTGAGACTGCGGTCGAGCCCGAGCGGGGCAGTGTCCATGGCGGCGGCGTGGATCAGCCACTCCGTCGCGCGGCGCGGGCTGGCCACCCAGACCTTGAAGTCATCCGGCACCGGCAAGTCTGTCTCCAGGCCCAGCAGCGGCTCGCGCACGATGGCGGAGAAGAAGGAACTGGCCGCCTTGTTGGGACGGCCGGGCCGCACGATGATGGTGGGCAGCCGCAGGCACACCGCATCCATGAACCCGCGCCGCGAGGCATCGGCGAGCAGCATTTCGGCGGCGGCTTTCTGGGTGCCGTAGGAATTGGCCGGGATCTGCCGCGTATCATCGGGCAGCAGCCCATCCTGCCCCCCGGAGAAACTGGCGATCGAGCTGGTGAACACCACGCGCGGCGGCTTGGCGAGGCGGCGGCAGGCGTCGATCACCGCATCGGTGCCGCGAAGGTTTACTCGGCGCCCCAGGTCGTAATCCGCCTCGGCGGCGGCACTCACCACCGCGGCGAGATGAAACACCACATCGGTGTCGGGCGGGATGGCGGCTTCCGGCAATTCGGCGATATCACCGCCGAGCGTCGTCACCGGGAAGGGTGCCGCAAGGGGAGGGGGGGCGACGAGATCGAACAGCGTCAACCCGGTTATGGCCTTGCCGCCGAGGCTGCCCATCTCGGCCAGCCGGGCCGCCACCTTGCGACCGAGGAAACCGCCGCCGCCAAGAATCGTGATCTTCATACGTCCGCTCCGCCCCATGCCTGCGTTGGCCACGCATAAGCACGGGGCGGCACGCGGGGGAAGGGGTCAGGCGTGAGCGGCGTGTCCGGCCGGGGCCGCCTGATTGGTCACGGCGGCCGGCTTGCTGCGCGCGTAGGCCATCGATTCATAGGCCAGCACGACGCTGAACGCCGCGAATGTGCCGACGACGAGCGCCAGAAACAGAATCTCTCCGGTCATCACGGTGTTGTTCCTCCCTGTTGAACTGTCGCGATGAAGCCTGTGACAGCGGGGGCGGATCATTGATTCAGGTCAAACGGAATGATATCGGAACTACATCGCCCTCTGGTCACGCCACCAAAATCCGTCATGCTGCGGCCATGAGCGGAGGAAAAACACAAGGCGGCTGGGGGGACCTGCTGCGCGGCAGCAACGGGCCGCGCGCGCTGGTGGTGGGCGGCGGCATGGCGATGCACGCCATCAACGTGTTCATCGTCATCACCATCCTGCCCTCCGTGGTGCGAGACATCGGCGGCATCAGCTATTTCGCCTGGAACACCACGCTCTATGTCATCGCCTCCGTGCTGGCCGGTGGCTTCTGCGCCCGCATCCTGCCGCGCATCGGCGCCCGCGCGCATTATCGCGGCGCGCTCGCTTTGTTCGCCGTCGGTTCCGCGATCTGCGCTCTGGCGCCGTCCATGCCGGTGCTGCTGGCCGGCCGCCTAGTACAGGGGCTCGGCGCCGGATCGGTCTCGGCATTGTCCTACACCATGGTCCGCGCGCTGTTCCCCGAGCGCCTGTGGCCGACCGCGATTTCGGTGATCTCGGCGTCCTGGGGCATCGCCACCTGCTTCGGCCCCGCTTTGGGCGGCCTGTTCGCCGAGGGCTCGAACTGGCGCTGGGCGTTCTGGTCGGTGGCGGCCGTGGTGCCGTTGCTGTGGCTGCTGGTCGAACGCTCCCTGCCGCGAGACCTGGCCCGCCCGCCGCTTCCCGCCCGCCCAATGGCCTATCTGAACCTCGCGCTGCTGTGCCTCAGCGTGCTGGCGGTTTCGCTCGGCAGCGCCGATCCGGCCCCGTGGCGCAACCTCCTCGGCTTCGCCGTCGCCGTCGGCGGGCTCGCCTGGTTCGTCCGCCTCGAGCGGGGAAGGGGCCGCCGCCTGATGCCGCACGGCGCCACAAATCCCGTCACCGGCCTCGGCGCTACCTTCGCCGCCATGATGGCGGTGGTGGTGGCGGTGAATACCGAGATTTTCGTGCCCTATTTCCTGCAAACCCTGCACGCCATGGCGCCGATCAACGCCGGCTACCTGTCCGCCCTGATGTCGATGGGCTGGACCATCGGCGCGGTGGCCGTCGCCGGCGCGCGCCCGGAATTGACGCCGAACTGGATGCGCGCCGGCCCGATCGTCATCGGCCTGGCTCTCGCCGGCATGTTCCTGCTGCTGCCCCGCGCGGGCGTGCTCCCCGGCCAGACCGCCCTGCTCGGGCTCTGCCTGCTCGCCCAGGGCTGCGGCATCGGCATGTGCTGGCCGCATGTCTGCGCCGGGGTGTTCCGCTTCGCCGCTGATTCGGAGAAGGACCTGGCCGCCGCGTCGATGACGATGGTGATCATGGTCTCCAACGCCCTCGGCTCGGCCCTCGCCGGCATGGTGACCAACCTGGCCGGCTTCAGCGGCGGCGGCATGCCGGGGGCCGCGATGGCGGCGTCCTGGCTGTTCGGCACCTACGTCGCGGCGCCGCTGCTCGCCTTCCTCGCCATCCGACGCATCCTGGTCTTGCGGTTGCGCGCCTAGCGTTGGACGATGCGGCCATGCTCGCACCTCATCCCTTCCGCCTGTTCGCCAACCCCAACGCCGGCACGCCCGGCACGGTGGTCCTGCCCGAGGGCGGCTATCGCCGTGCCCGTGCCGAAATCACCGCCTGGCCCGGGTATGCCGCCACCCCGCTGCGTGATTTCCCTGCCATCGCGGCAGAGGCCGGCATCGGCTGCCTGCGCATCAAGGACGAAGCCGGCCGCTTCGGCCTTGGTAGCTTCAAGGCCCTCGGCGGCGCCTACGCGGTGATGCAGGTGCTGGCGGCCGAACTTTCGCGGCGCGACATCGCGCCCAACGCCACCTCGGCCGATCTCGTGGCCGGGCGCCACGCCGATGCCACTAGGACCATCACAGTCACCTGCGCGACGGATGGCAACCACGGCCGCTCCGTGGCTTGGGGGGCCCAGCGCTTCGGCTGCGCCTGCGTCATCTACGTCCATGAAACCGTGAGCCAGGGCCGCGTGGACGCCATCGCCCACTACGGCGCCGAGGTCCGCCGGGTGCCCGGCAACTACGACGACGCGGTGCGCGCCGCGTCCGAGGCCGCTGTCGCCAACGGCTGGTTCGTGGTCTCCGATACCTCGTGGGAGGGCTACACGACCGTCCCGATCGACGTCATGCAGGGCTACCGCCTGATGGCCGACGAGGCGACCGCCCAGTGGGACGGCGCGCCGCCCACCCATGTGTTCATCCAGGGTGGCGTCGGCGGGGTAGCGGCTGCGGTGTCGGTGCAGATGCGGGCCACCTACCGCCCGGCCCCCGCCCTCATCGTGACCGAGCCCGATCGCGCCGCCTGCCTGCTCGCCAGCGCCGAGACCGGCGAGCCCACCGCCATCGCCGGAGACCTCGATACCCTGATGGCGGGGCTGGCGTGTGGGGAGCCCAGCCTGCTGGCCTGGCAGGAACTCGGCCGCGCCGCCGCCGCCTTCATGGCGGTGCCGGATGACGCGGCGGTGGATTGCATGCGCCTGCTGGCGCGTCACGGCATGGTGGCGGGGGAATCAGGTGTCGCCGGTCTCGCCGGCCTGCTGCTCGCCGCAGCCGATCCGGCGGCGCGGGAAACCCTCGGCCTCGGGCCCGATAGCCGCGTGCTGCTGTTCAGCACCGAGGGCGCGACCGACCCCGAGCTTTATCACCGCCTCGTCCCCGCTGGGTGACCGGATGGGCCGCCCGGCACTCCACGCAGCCGTTCTCGCGCTGGTGCTGCTGGGCACGGCCGGTGCCGCCCCATTGCCAGCCAAGCGCTTGCCGCTGCCGCCCACCATGGTTGACGTTCCCGCCGACCAGGCCCCCAGCCTGCGCCGCTACCGCTTCATCCCGCCGCCCCCTCCTCCGCCGCCGGACGAACCGGACGCGGCGCCGGCGGACGATGCCCCTCCGCCACCCGCTCCCCCGCCTCCCGCGCCACCCTCTCTTGCGCCACCGCCACCCCCGGCCACTCCCGCCACGCCCACTCCCCCGGAGCCCCCCGCCATGACCAAGCCAGCGGCCGCCGTCTGCGTCGAGAACGCCACCATCGCCGATCTCCAGGATGCCATCGCCAGCGGACGGGCCACGGCGGCCGGCCTGGTGCGTGCCTATACCGCCCGCATCGCAGCCTATGACCGTGCCGGCCCCGAGTTGAACGCGGTGCGAGAACTCAACCCCGAGGCCGAGGCCATCGCCGGCAGCCTTGATCTCCTCAAGCCCGCCCAGCGCCTGCCGCTGCACGGCATGCCGATCCTGCTGAAGGACAACATCGCCACCGCCGACCGCCAGCACACCACCGCCGGCTCCCTGGCCCTCGCCGACGCCTTCGCCCAGCGCGACGCCACCGTGGCCGCCAAGCTGCGGGCGGCCGGGGCGGTGATCCTCGGCAAGGCGAACCTCACCGAATTCGCCAACATCCTCGCCATCGGCATGCCCTCCGGCTACTCGTCCCTCGGCGGCCAGGTTCGCAACGCCTACGCCCCTGAACTCGATGCCAAGAACATCCCCATCGTGCCCCCCGGCGGTTCGAGTGCGGGCTCTGCCGTGGCGGTTGCCGCCGGCCTCGCGGTGGCTGCCATCGGCACCGAGACTTCGGGCTCCCTGTTGTCTCCGGCCAGCCAGAACGGCGTGGTCACCGTGAAACCCACCGTCGGGCTTATCAGCCGCGCCGGCATCATTCCCATCGCCGCGAGCCAGGATACGGCGGGGCCGATGACCCGCACCGTGCGGGACGCCGCCCTCATCCTCAACGCGCTCGCCGGACCGGACCCGCTCGATCCCGCCACCCTCAAGGCGCCCAAGCCGGTGGACTACCTGCAAGCCCTCGACAAGGACGGCCTGAAGGGCATGCGCATCGGCGTGCCGAGCAACCCCGATGACCCCGCCAATGATGTCTACTGGCGCCCGCTCAGCCCTCGCGCCCGCGTGGTGATGGACCACACCATCGCGGCCTTGCAGGATGCCGGCGCCATCATCGTGCGCGAAAGCATGCCCACCGACGGCTGGATCGGCGGCCCCGGCACCGACATGGCGGTGCTCAACCGCAACCCCGAAAACCCCGATTTCGGCAAGGTCGCGCGCCTGCCCATCGTGTTCGTGTATGAGTTGAAGCACGACCTGAATCTTTACCTGCGGGACTGGTACGCCAAGGACCCGGCCCGTGGCGAGCTTGTCCGCACCATGGGGGACATCGTGGCGTTCAACGCCGTGAACCCGGAGCGCGCCCTGCGCTTCGGCCAGGACATCTTCCTCGCCGCCGAAGCCACCAGCGGCACCTTGCAGGACCTCGAATACCTCGCTGCCCGGCAGAGCGATCTGCGCTCCGCCCGCTCCCTCGGGATCGACACCTACATGGACGAGAACAAGCTCGATGCCATCCTGTTTCCGGGTACCCTCGGCGCCGCTATCGCCGCCAAGGCCGGCTACCCCAGCGTGCAGGTGCCGGCCGGCTTCGTTTCCGGCGTGAGTGGCCGCGACACGCCGGAGTATCCGTACGGCGCCACCTTCACCGGCCGGGCCTGGAGCGAGGCCACCCTGCTGCGCATTGCCTTTGCCTTCGAGCAGGCTACCCTGGCGCGCCGCATGCCGGGCGGCATGCCGTCGCTCGATGCCGGGTGCCCGTAGCAACGCGATGCCGATAACCCTCTACGGCGCCGACTACAGCGTCTACACCCGCATCGCCCGCCTCGCACTGTTGGAGAAGGGTGTGCCGTACCGGCTCGAACCGGTTGACGTGTTCGCGCCTGGCGGCCCACCGCCCGATCACCTCGCCCGCCAGCCGTTCGGCCGCATCCCGGCATTCCGGCACGATGATTTCCCCCTCTACGAAGCCGGCGCCATCGTCCGCTATGTCGATGACGCCTTTGACGGGCCGTCGCTGCAACCCGCGACCGCCAAGGGCCGGGCGCGGATGAACCAGATCATCTCCGTCCTCGACTCCTACGCCTTCGCCTCGCTGGTGCTTGGTGTCTACGTCGAGCGGATCGGCCACCCCGCCCGCGGCGTTCCCGCTGATGAAGCGAAACTCGCCGCCGCCACCCTGCGCGCCGCCCAATGCCTGGACGCGCTGGCTGGCCTCGCGGATGCCCCGTTCCTTACCGGCGAACACCTCTCGTTGGCCGACCTCCACGCCGCCCCGATGTTCGCCTACTTCGTCCTTGCCCCCGAGGGCCAGGCGATGCTGGCCCGCCATGACCGGCTCGCGGCATGGTGGGCCCGCCTCGCGGCCCGGCCCAGCGTGGTCGCGACGCGCACCCCGATGGAACGCAAGATCAGCCCAGCCTGATCTCGATGTCCCCGAATGCGTCCAGCCCCGCCGTCGCACCCGGCGGCACCAGGCAGGTCGCATCATACTCCTGCACGATCAGCGGGCCGGAGCGCGTGCCGCCCGCCATCGCGGCCCGATCGAGCACCGGGGTTTCCACCCAACCGCCATCGGCGAACCAGGCCCGGCGTGATGCCGGCACCGCGGCCCGCGCCGGGGCCACCCGCTCGGGCAGCCGCGGCCGGCCCGGCACGCCGCGGGCGATGAGCGCGAGATCGATCAACTCGACCACCTCGCCGGCCGGCGCGCGAAACCCGTAGGTCTTCTCGTGCTCCACCGCGAAGGCCTCCGGCAGCGCGGCCAGGATTTCCTCCCCCACCATGGTTGCCAGCGGCACCGGGATTTCGCTGGACTGCCCGGCATAGCGTGCCCGCGCGCTCAGGCTGAGATGTTGCGCCGCAAGCGCGAACCCATCGGCCGACAGCCGCGCCCGCGCCTCCGCCACCAGCGCATCCACCGCGCCCTGCAACGCCCTCGGCACCGCCGCGAGCCCCCGCAGCGAGCGCGACAAATGATGCTCGGTATCCGCCATCAGCAGCCCGAACGCGCTGAACAGCCCCGGCATCGGCGGCACCAGCACCCGCGCGATGCCGAGTTCCGCCGCGATCCCCGCCGCGAACAATGGCCCGTTGCCGCCGAAGGCCAGCAATGTCGAGGCCCGCACATCCCGCCCGCGTTCGACCGATACCGCGCGGATAGCCCGCATCATCGTCGCCGCCGCCAGCCGCAACATGCCGTGTGCCGCTTGCTCCACCGGCAATCCCAGCGGCTCCGCCAGCCGCTCCCGGATCGCCGCCACCGCCGCCTCCCGGTCGAGCCGAATGGCACCGCCGGCCAAACCGGCTGGATCGAGATAGCCCAGCACCAGGTTGCAGTCGGTGATGGTCGGCTCCATGCCGCCGCGCCCATAGCAGACCGGGCCGGGATCGGCGCCGGCCGAGCGCGGCCCCACCTTCGGTGCTCCCGCGGCGTCGAGATGGCAGATCGAACCACCGCCGGCGCCCACCTCGGCCAGATCGATGGCGGGAAGTTTCAGCATGTAGCCGGCCCCTACGAGGAGCCGCGCGCCGGCCAGCACGCCTCCGCCCACCTCCATCGCCTCCGCCCGCAGCACCTGGCCTTGTTCCACCAGCCCGGCCTTGGCGGTGGTGCCGCCCATGTCGAACGTCACCACCTGCGGCTCGCCCAGGGCACGGGCCAACACCGCTGCCCCCACCACCCCCGCCGCCGGCCCGCTCTCCACGATGCGCACCGGAAACGCCGCCGCCGTCTCCATCGCCGCCAGCCCGCCGTTGGACTGCATGAGGTGCAGCGGCGCGGTGATCCCCAGCGCCTGCAACCGCGCCGCCAGCGAGGTGAGATACGCCCGCACCACCGGCTGCACGTAGGCGTTCACCACCGTGGTGCTGGTGCGCGGGTATTCCTTGATCTCTGGCAGGATCTCATGGCTCACCGACAGCGCCACCTCCGGCAAGGCCGTCCGGATCGCCGCCGCGACGGCCTGCTCATGGGCGGGATTGGCGTAGCTGTGCAGCAGGCAGATCGCCACCGAGGCAATCCCCTCGGCACGAATGGCCTCGATGCAGGCGGCCACCGACGCCATGTCGAGCGGCACGGATACGCAGCCATCCGGCCGCATCTTCTCGCCCACCTCCAGGCGCATCCGACGCTCTACCAGGGCCACCGGCTTCACCCAGTGCATGTCGTAGAGGCGTGGCATCCGCAGGTCGCGGATTTCCAGCACGTCGCGAAATCCCGCCGTGGTGATCAGCGCGGTGCGGGCGCCCTTGCCCTCCAGGATGGTGTTGGACCCCACCGTGGTGGCATGCAGCACTTCGCCCACCGGCGCCCCATCCAGCAGGGCCGCGAGCCCGACGGCGATCCCCTCGCTGTAGTCGCGCGGGGTCGAGGCGGTTTTGTGGGTGCGGATGCTGCCATCCGCCGCGATGGCAACCAGATCGGTGAAGGTGCCGCCGATATCGACGCCGATGCGGATGCTCACCGGACCAGAAGGTCCGCCGTGATCTGGCCGATGGTTCGCACCCCGCAATTGGCCATCCCGGCGCTCAACTCGCCGCGCAGCACGTCCAGTACCTTGGTGACCCCGGCCTCGCCGCCCACCGAGGCGCCCCACAATGTTGCCCGCCCGGTTTGCACCGCGTCCGCCCCGAGTGCGATCGCCTTGACGATATCGAGGCCGCGGCGGATGCCGCTGTCCACGATCACGGTGGCCTTGCCGCCGATCGCCGACACCACCGCCGGTAGCGCGTCGAACGTCGCCATCGCGGCATCGAGATTGCGCCCGCCGTGGTTGGACACGATCACCCCATCCGCCCCCGCCGCCACCAGGTTGCGCGCGTCTTCGGGGTGCATCACGCCCTTGACCAGCAGCTTGCCCGGGAACATGGCGCGCAGGCGGTGGATTTCCGGGATGTCCACGGTGTCGCTGAGGCCAAGCTGCGGGGCGATGGCCGGGCGGGTTCGGGCATCGTTGAATGCGGCGGGATGGTTGCGCAGCTTGGGCATGCCGTCCGCGATGAGGTATTTCAGCAGCGTGCCGAACAGCCAGCGCGGATGCAGCGTCATGTCGGTCAGGCTGGTCAGCGAATGGCGGAAGGGCAGGCCGAAGCCGTTGCGGATGTTGTATTCGCGGATCGGGTTCACCGGCGTATCCACCGTCACCACCAGCGTCTCGGCGCCGGCATCGGCCACCCGCTTTACCAGGTCATACGAAATCTGCCGGTTCGGCCATACATAGAGCTGGAACCACAAGCGTCCGCCGACTTCCTTGGCCACCCGCTCGAACGATACCAGCGATCCGGTGGGCATGGTGTAGGGGATGCCGGCCGCCTTGGCCGCGCGGGCCAGGCACAGTTCGGCCTCGAACCACATCAGCCCCGCCGCGCCGGTGGGCGCGATCACCAGCGGCATGCCCATCGGCTTTCCCAGCAGGGTGCTGCCAAGTTCGCGGTTGGACACATCGAGCGGCGCGCGCGGCAGGATACGGATGCGCTCGATGGCGTCGCGGTTGTTGCGGACGGCCACCTCGTCCTCGGTGGCGCGGTCGATATATTCGAACAACGACTTCGGCAGCCGCTTCTGCGCCGCCCGGCGGAAATCGGCAACGTTGTAGCAATCATCGAGCACGCCCATGTCGCAGACTCCCCGGCCAATGCAACGTAAGCCTACGCTGCTCCGCCGCGACCGGCCAAGGGTGCGGGCTGACGCTGGCGCGTGGATCGGCTAGCGTGCGGCACGTCCAACCAGGAAGACCAAGATGACCGAGACGACCGGCCTGCCCACGCTCACCGTGGCCGGCCACCGCGCTACCATCCAGCTCAACCGCCCCGCGGTGCACAACCGCATCGAGCCCGACGACATCACCGAGATGATGCGCCTGTTCGATCGCGTGGACGCCTACACCAGCATCCGCGTGCTGGTGATGGCCGCCACCGGGAAGTCCTTCAGCTCCGGCTTCTTCATCCAGCAGATCGGCACCAGGGCGGAGTCCACCACCGCCGGGTTCGATGCCATGACCGATCGCATGGAGCAGGTGCGGGTACCGACCATCGCGGCGATGAACGGCGGCGTGTACGGCGGCTCGACCGACCTCGCGCTGGCCTGCGACTTCCGCATCGGGGTGCATGGCATGAGCATGTTCATGCCGGCGGCGAAACTCGGCCTGCACTACTACCCCGGCGGCATGCAGCGCTATGTCAGCCGCCTCGGCGTTGATACCGCCAAGCGCCTGTTCCTCACCGGCGAGCGACTTGGCGCCGATGAGATGCTGCGCATCGGCTTCCTCACGGAACTCGTCGCCCCCGCGGCCCTCACCGCCGCCGTCGATGCCCGCGCCTCCCAGCTTGAAGCCAACGCACCGCTCGCCGTGCAGGGCATGAAGAAGGCCCTCAACGATATCGCCCGTGGCGACGCCGACCTGGCCGAGATTGCCACCCGCGCCGCCGCCGTGGCCCGCTCGGCCGATCTGCAGGAGGGCAGGGCGGCCTTCACCGAAAAGCGGGTGCCGCGCTTCACCGGCGCGTAGCGGACGACGGCATCATCAAGAGATAGCGAGGCGGCAAAACCAACATGAAAATCGGCTTCATCGGCGTGGGCAACATGGGCGGCCCCATGTGCCGCAACATCATCAAGAACACCAACCACGAGGTTGTGGTCTTCGACCAGAACCCCGCCGCCATGGCTGCCTGCGCCGGCGCCACCGCCGGCACCAGCGTGGCCCAGGTCAGCGCCGCCTGCGATGTGGTCTTCACATCGCTGCCGCTGCCAACTGTGGTCGAAGCCGTTGTGTTCGGCGCCGATGGCGTGGCGGCGAATATGCGCCCCGGCACCACCTTCATCGACCTGTCCACCAACGCCCCCTCAACCGCCCAGCGCCTGCACGCGGCCCTGGCGGCGCGCGGCGTGGCGATGCTCGAAGCCCCGGTCAGCGGCGGCGTTGCCCGCGCCGTCGATGGCAGCATCACCATAATGGTGGGTGGCGACGAGGCCGCCTTCGAGGCCCAGCGCCCGGTGCTTGCGGCCTTCAGCGGCGCCGTTATCCATGTCGGCGCCATCGGCATGGGTTCCACCGCCAAGCTCATCAACAACATGCTCGCCTTCGCCAACATGGCCACCGCCGCCGAGGGGCTGATGATGGGCGTGGCCGCCGGTATCGATCTCGGCAAGCTTGCCGAAGTGGTGCTCGGCAGTTCCGGCGCCTCGGCCTCCTTCAAATCCATGACCACGCGGGCTTTGACCGGTGACTTCAAGGCGTCCTTCGCGCTTGACCTTGCGCACAAGGACCTCCGGCTGGCCCAGCAACTCGCCGATGAGGTTGGGGTGCCGAGCCCGATGGGCGCCGCCACCCTCAACCTGCTGCGCATGGCCCGCGCTCAGGGCCTCGGCCCGAGCGACGTGACCGCGATGATCAACGTCTACGAGAAGTCGCAGGGCCAGGAAGCGCGCCTGAAGTAGCCGCCGCTCCCCCTCCCGGGCATCCGGGAGGGGCTATGCGCCGCGCTGAAGCCGGCCTTCGTCCTCCACCTCGGCGCAAATGGCGTCGAGCAGCCGGGCTGGGAAATAGGGCGGAATCGCCCGCCCGATCACCACCGCCCGGCTTTCCCGCGCCCCTGGTGGCCAGGACGGCAGGAATGTCACCGGCGAAATGACGTGCTGTACGGCGTGGACCACGGCGGGCTGGCCGGGGGCTTCCGCCACGTCGAAAATTCCCTTCACCCGTAACAGCTTGTCTCCGCACTGCTCGGCCAATGCCTCCAGCAGCAATGTGAGCGCCAGCGCCGGCACCGGCGCCACCCGGCGGATCAGGCACGCCCCGATCCCGTCGCCATGCACCGCCGCCGGTGCCCCGGTGTAGGTGCGGGCCCTGGCGAACAGCACCGCCATCGCCGGTAGTTCCGCCACGACCTCCACCGCCGGATTGGCCCGCGCTATCGCCGTCCGCAGCCCGTCCGACAGCGCCGCCACATCGGTCTTGGTCACCACCACCAGATCTGCGAACGCCACTTGCCGTGCCGCCTCCACCTGCGCCCCGAGCGTCCCCTCGCCGAGAACCGCGTCCACCAGCACCACCACCGCGCCCACCCGGAACCGCGCGCCCAACGCCGGATCGGTCATTAGCGCGTGCAGGATCGGCGCCGGATCGGCCAGCCCGGAGGTCTCGATCACCACGCGCTCGAACCCGATTTCGCCGGCCTCCCGGCGTGCCGCGAGGTCAAGCAACGTGTCCACCAAGTCGGTCCGGATGGCACAGCACAGGCACCCCGTGCTCAATTGCAGCAACGTCTCGTCCCCGCGCGCGATCAGGTCATGATCGAGCGCGATCTCGCCGAATTCGTTGACGATCACCGCCGTGCGCGCGTAGCCAGGGTCCGCCAGCAGGCGGCCGATCAGCGTGGTCTTGCCGCTGCCCAGGAATCCGGTGATGACACATACGGGTGTAAGCATGTCCGACCCTACCATCCGCGACGCCGCGGCGCTTCAGTCCCTCTACGGAACACCCGTCAAGGCCTCGGTCTACTGAACCACCGCGCCCACACCCACCCGCGCCCGCACCCCCGGCGCCACCCCGAGGCCACGGCGCACCGCCGAGAGCAGCGCCACCACCGAGGGCACCGGCCGGGTCCGGCCGCCGGTGGTCACGAACCACCGCGTTGGCGCCGGCCCGGCGCGCACCACGCATGTCGCCTCGCCCGCGGCCACCACAAGCCCCGCATTCTCCGCGGTGACGCGCCCCTCGAGGTCCCAGACCTTCAGGCAGTCCACCAGCAGGGAGCGCAGTTCGGCATCCGTGGTCACAGCGCCACGGGTGCCGCGATGATCGCCGGATCGATGGTGCGGGCCACCCAGGCGCCATCCGCGAGGTCACCGGTCAGCACGCCGTCCTGCATCACCACCTTGCCGCGCAGCAGCGTCAGGCATGGCCAGGCATGCGCTTCCCAGCCTTCCCAGGGCGTGTAGTCGGTCTCGTGCAGGTCCGCCGCCGTGATCACCCGCCGCCGTGTCGGGTCGAGCACGCAGATATCGGCGTCCGCCCCCACCGCGATGGCGCCCTTGCGCGGATACATCCCCATGATCTTCGCCGCGTTGGTCGAGACCAGGTCGACGAACTTGCGCAGCGAATAGCCGCGGCGGCCCACCATCTCGGTGTACATCAACGCCACCCGGGGTTCGACGCCGGCATTGCCGCCGGTGGTGTCGTCGATCCGCACGCCCCGGGTTTTTTGCGCCAGCGTGCAGCACAATTCGTCCGTTGCGATGCAGTTGATCGCGCCGTCCAGCGTGCCGCCCCACAATGCGGCCTGGTCCAGCGGGGACTTCAGGGAAGGATAGGTGTGAAAGACCTGGCCGTTCGGTTTCTTGTAGTCCTCGGAGTTGTACAGCATGTACTGGTGCAGGCTCTCGCCATAGATCGGCACGCCCTTGGCCCGCGCCTCGCTGATGGCGGCCACACCTGTGGCCGCGGAGGTATGCAACATATAGAGCGCGGTGCCCTTCACGCTCTCGGCGAGGCGGATCACGCGCCGGAACGACAAATCCTCCGACAGCGCGTTGTGAACCTCCGCCATGTTGACGAAGCTGGTGCGCCTCTCGCGGAACAATTTCGCATACATGTGCATGACGATATCGTTGTCCTCGGCATGGATCACGCCCAGCCCGCTGTTGGCCGCCAGCACCTGGAACACCTCCCAGATATCGCCGAAATCCACCATCCGGCCCTTGCGCGAGGGCGTGATGTCGGTGGTGAAAATCTTCACCGTGGGGTGCCCGCCACGGATCGCGGCACCCACCTGGCCCAGCGTCTCGGGCGCGATATCGCCCTCCACCATCAAATGGAACGCGTAGTCGGTGTGGCAGGCGCCCTTCCAGCCGGCATCGCGCCGCGCGATGGCATCGGCCACGCTGGTGCCATCCACGCAGCGCACGAAATCGATCATCATCGTGGTGCCGCCATGCACGGCGGCACGGCTGACCACCGAGGCCGGCTCCGTCATCGGCGGCACCCCGCCCTCGGGCGAGGGCATCGGCCAGTCGCAATGCACATGGGGATCGATCCCGCCCGGCATCACGATGCGGCCGGTCATGTCGATCACCCGCGCGCCGCTCAGGCTGCCCAGTGGCGCGATGGCCGCGATGCGCCCGCCGGCGATGCCGATGTCGCATGCCTCCACCCCATCAGGGGTCACCACCACATCGCTGCGCAGCACTACGTCATTCATCGCCTGGCTCCTCGTCTCTCGGTGCGATCATCATCTCCCGCGATCAAGCCGACAAGCACGGTGCCAAACGGGTGAAAGTTTTTTGTTTCTTTTTTTCAAAAAAGAAAGCGCTTCTTTTTGGAAAAAGAAGCAAAAACTTTTATCCATGCCTGTGTGGCCGGCACCGTCGCTTACGTGGTTGACGACATGTGGGGGGCAAACCAGCTAGGGTTGGCTGGTCACGACAGGGGCATGCCATGAACGATCTGACGCTTTCCCGCCGTCCGCTTGCGTGGATTGAACGCCTGTGGAGTTCGATCGCCGATCGCGGCCAGCCCTATGCCGATGTTCCCGCCGAATCGGTGCCTCCGCTCGAGCGCGCCCGCCAACTCGCGGCCGCCCTGCTCACCGGGCGTGGCGAGGCCTCCGGTGCCGCGCTGTCGCGCGAGCTTCTGCATGTTCTCGCCGATCTCAGCCCCGAGGACCGTCTGCAGTTCTGCCGCGACATCGCGACGTCCTACCTGCCGGATGCCGACGCCCTGCGCGAGGCCGCCACCGCCTATCTCGCCGAGCCCTCGCCCGCCAACGCTACCCGTCTCGCCGATACCGCCGAGCCGCCGCGCCAGGAACTGCTGCGCCGCATCAACCAGGGCCAGGGCGGCACCGCAGCCCTCGTCGCCCTGCGCAAGGAAATGCTCCCCGCCTTGCGCGGCACGCCCGATCTGGCGGCGCTCGATGCCGATCTGCGCCATCTCTTCACCTCCTGGTTCAACCGCGGCTTCCTCGAACTGCGCCGGATCGACTGGAACACCCCGGCCGCCGTGCTCGAAAAACTCATCGTCTACGAAGCCGTTCACGAAATCGACGGCTGGTCCGACCTGCGCCGCCGCCTCGCCGCCGACCGGCGCTGCTTTGCCTTCTTCCACCCCGCCTTGCCCGGCGAACCGCTGATTTTCGTCGAGGTCGCACTGGTACTTGGCCTGTCCGACGCCGTGCAGCCGCTGCTCGCGCCCGATACCGATCTTGCGGCCCAGCGCGCCCGCGCTGCCGCGGCGGATACCGCGATCTTCTATTCTATCTCCAACTGCCAGGACGGGCTGCGCGGCATCTCCTTCGGCAACTTCCTCATCAAGCAGGTGGTGGAGGAACTGAAGGCCGAACTGCCGCAACTGAGCCGCTTCGCCACCCTCTCCCCGGTACCCGGCTTCCGCCGCTGGCTCACCCGCCAGGAGGGCCTGCCTGAACTGCCGGACGCCGAGCCGCCGGCCGAGGACCAGCGTGACGCCCTGCTCGCGCTGTGTGCCCGCTACCTCACGCACAGCGAGCCCGGCCGTCCGCCCGCCGATCCCGTTGCCCGCTTCCATCTCGGCAACGGCGCCCGCCTGGAACGCATCAACTGGCGCGGCAATCTCGCCGCCCGTGGCCTGGCTGAATCGGGCGGCATCATGGTCAACTACCTCTATGACCCCGACAGCATCGAGGCCAACCACGAAGCCTTTGCCCGCGCCGGCACGGTGGCCCGCGGGGTGGAGGTGGACGCGCTGCTGGAACCCAAGCCGATACGCAAGCGTGCCCGCGGCTGACGAGGTCACGGGAACGTGCTTAACTGGGTTTGTCATATAAAAAATAGCGCCTGGAGGATTATCCGAGATGGCCATTACCCGTCGCCTGACGCTGGGGGGATTGCTTGCCGCCCCGGCCGTGCTGCGCACCTCCCGCGCGCACGCCGCGAAGACCCTCAAGATCAGCCACCAGTTCCCGGGCGGCACGCTCGAACAGGGGGATTTCCGTGATCGGCTGGTCCGCCGCTTCGCCGCCGAGGTGAGCAAGCGCACCAACAACGAACTGGCGTTCGAGATCTACCCCGGCTCGTCCCTGATGAAGACCGTGGCGCAGTTTTCCGCCGTGCGCCGTGGCGCGCTCGATTTCAGCCTCTACCCGCTGGCCTACGGCGGCGGTGAGGTGCCCGAGGTCAATATCGGCCTGATGCCCTGCCTGGTCAGCACGTACGCCCAGGGCATGGCGTGGAAGAACAGCGAGATCGGCCACCAGTTGAACGACGTGCTGGAAAAGCGCGGCGTCAAGCTGATCACCTGGGTCTGGCAGGCCGGTGGATTGGCCAGCCGCGCCGCCCAGATCGTCAACCCCGAGGACGTGAAGGGCCAGAAGGTGCGCGGCGGCTCGCGCGAGATGGACCTGATGCTGAAGGCGGCCGGCGGCATCATCTCCTCCGTGCCGTCCGACGAAATCTACGCCGCCATGCAGACCGGCTCGCTCGATGCGGCGGTGACCTCCTCCACCAGCCTCATCAGCTTCCGCCTGCAGGAAATCGCCAAGACCGTCACCACCGGCCGCCAGGGCAGCTTCTGGTTCATGTTCGAACCGCTGATCATGTCCAAGGCGATCTATGACGCCATGCCGGCCGACCAGCAGAAGGTGGTGATGGAAGTTGGCGCCAGCCTCGAAGCCTTCGCGCTGGCCGCGGCCAAGCAGGATGACGAGGACCTCGCGACCATCTACGCCAAGGCCAATGTGAAGGTGGCTGATTTCGGCGCCCCGGCACTCGCCAAGTGGCGCGCCATCGCCGAGGAAACCGCCTGGAAGGACTTCGCCGCCCGCAACGCCGCCTGCGCTGGCCTGCTCAAGCTCGCCCAGTCCATCCCGGCCTGATGGCCCACGGCATCGATGCGGCCTCCGCCGGCGGGCCCCCGCCGGCGGATATCCCCCGCCATGGCCTGCTCGGCACCCTGCAAACGGGGCTCACCGGGCTGAACAACGTGATGGCGGTGGCCTCGGCGCTGGCCATCGGTGCCGCCGGCCTCATCCTTACATGGGAGGTCATCGGCCGGTATTTCCTCGCCATCGCGTCGGACTGGCAGGACGAGCTTTCCGCCATGCTGCTGATCGGCGCCACCTTCGCCTCCGCCGCCTGGACCCAGGCCCGGCGCGGCCATGTGGCGATCGATGCCCTGGCGCAAATCCTGCCGCCGGCGATCGACCGCGTTCGCCGCCGCCTGGCCGATCTCTGCGCCTGCGTGTTCTGCGCCTATTTCGCCTTCAAGAGCTTCCAGATGTTCTGGGAAGCCTGGGACGAGGGCCAGACCACCCCCTCCTCCTGGGGTTCACCGCTGTGGATCCCCTATGGCTGCATGGCGATCGGCATGGCGCTGCTGGCATTGCAGCAGGCGTTGCAATTCGCGAAAGGCCGCCGGCCGTGAGTACTCTGCAAATCGGCCTGCTCTATGGCGGCGCCACTGTGGCCGCGTTGTTCTCCGGCATCCCCATCGCCTTTGCCCTCGGCGGCGTCGCGGTGGTGTTCATGATGCTGTTCATGCCGGGGGCCTCGGTCGATACCATCGCCCAGAATGTCTACGAGGAACTGGCCAGCATCACGCTGCTGACGATCCCGCTGTTCATCCTCAAGGGTGCGGCGATCGGCAAATCCCGCGCCGGCAAGGACTTGTATGACGCGCTGCACACCTGGTTGCACCGCATTCCGGGCGGGCTCGGCGTGGCGGTGGTGCTGGCGTGCGGATTGTTCGCCGCCATGGCGGGGTCGAGCCCGGCGACGTGTTCGGCGATTGGCTCGTCCGGCATTCCGGAAATGCGCAAGCGTGGCTATTCCCCGGGCTTCGCGGCCGGGCTGGTAGCGGCGGGCGGCACGTTGGGCATCCTGCTGCCGCCCTCGGTGGTGCTGATCCTTTACGCGGTGCGGGCCGAGCAGTCCCTCGGCCGGTTGTTCCTCGCCGGCATCGGGCCGGGCATTCTGCTGGTGACGATGTTCTCGCTCTACGCCATGCTGCACTGGCGCACGGAGTATCGACGCGCGGCATCGCTTGGGGTCGCGAATGAGATTCTGCGCAAGGAAACCTTCACGCTTAACGAGAAATTTGCCGCCCTGCCGAGAGTGCTGCCGTTCCTGGTGCTGCTCACCGGCGTGATGTTCGCGCTCTACAGCGGCATCGCGACCCCCTCCGAAACCGCCGGACTCGGCGCCATCATGGCCCTGTTGCTCATCGCGGTGGTCTACGGCGCCTGGAGCCTGGCCGATCTCAAGCCGATTTTCGCCGGCACGCTGGGCGAGAGCGGCATGCTGCTGATGATCATCGGCATGTCGCTGCTCTACAGCTACGTGATGAGCTACCTGCACATCAGCCAGGGCGCGGCAGCCTGGATCGTCTCGCTGCACCTCTCCAAATGGCTGCTGCTGACCGCCATCCTGCTGATGGTGGTGGTGCTGGGGTTTTTCCTGCCGCCGGTCTCGATCATCCTGATGACCGCGCCGATCATCCTGCCCCCGTTGCGCGAGGCGGGGTTTGACCTGGTGTGGTTCGGCATCGTGATGGTGGTGGTGATGGAGATGGGGCTGATCCATCCGCCGGTGGGCCTCAACATCTTCGTGCTGAACCGCATCGCCCCCGATATCGGCCTCGGCGCCATCATCTGGGGCACGCTGCCGTTCGTGGTGCTGATGGGTATCGCGGTGGTGATCCTGTCGGTGTTCCCGGCCATCGCGATGTGGCTGCCGAACTTGGTCTACGGGTAGGGGGGTGGACCACCCCTACGTTCGTTTGCAAACATCGCGAGGGCGATCATTCAAATAACATGATGGAGGCATTCCATGCCGTACGGAACTTTCTTTGCGACACTCGACTTTGTGGATCGAATTGTCCCAAGAAAGGGGCCAACGGACTCGCCGTTCCTGATAGAGGTGTTGAGCGGCCTCAAGAGAATCGCGGTAGTTCAAAGCGAAAATCCTTGGGTAACTATCGAAGCAACAGTGTCTGGAGGGGTTTGGATTTATTTTCAAAATTGCCGACGCTGGCTGTTAAATCCGACCCACCATTACTTGAGAGTCGAGACTGCCATTGGCCGGCCGACCGGTGAACATGATCTTAAATGCAATCTGAAACAAGGAGTTGAGAGCAAGTCTGTTGTCGATATGGAGAATCCAAATTTTGACCAGTGGCGAGTTAGAGTGGGCGGTTTGCGGCTCGTTTGGGAGTTCATTGAAGCCTTGCCAAAGCCGACAGACGATACACACTCCGAAGTAGACAATTCACACCCTCGCTATTTCCCGGGGCTCGTGCGGGAGGCAGCTCTCGCCAAGTTCGAAAGCACCGGCAAATGGTGCGCGGGAGTGGCCCCTCAAAGGAAACGGCACAGGTTGCGGGCAAACGAACCGAGGGAATTCGATCACATTTTACCTCACTCCCGCGGTGGGGCTAGCACTCATCTAAACATCCAAATTCTCTGTGTCGAATGTAATCGCGTTAAGGGAGCTTCAGCGGGCTAGGATTGACCGTAATCGATTCGAATTAGTGATATTAAATGCGTAATTTTGCAGAGTTTGGGCCGCCTCACTCTTGCCTTGGCACGCCATGGGGGTTTGACTGCCGGCCGCACACGACGACTGGAACCGCGCACCCATGGCCTCCGCCCGCCTCGCTGTCGATATCGGCGGCACGTTCACTGATCTTGCCCTCGAACATGCCGGCCACCGCACCACGCTGAAGGTGCTCACCACCCCCGCCAACCCAGAGCAGGGCGTCATCGCCGGCACCGAGGCGATCCTCAAGGCGGCCGGTCTCGCCCCGTCCGACATCGCCATTCTGCTGCACGGCACCACGCTGGCGACCAACGCCATCATCGAGCGCAAGGGTGCCCGCACCGCGCTGATCACCACCGACGGCTTCCGCGATGTGCTGGCGATGGGCAACGAGAGCCGCTACGACCAATACGACCTCAACATCGTGCTGCCCGAGCCGCTGGTGCCGCGCTATCTGCGCTTGCCCGTCCCGGAGCGGCTTGATAACGAAGGCAAAATCCTCCTCCCGCTCGACGAGGCCGCTGTGCGTGCGCTGGTGCCCGCCCTGCAACGCGAGGGGGTGGAGAGCATCGCGGTCGGGCTGCTGCACAGCTTCGTCAACCCGGTGCATGAGCGCCGGGTGCGGGACATCCTGGCCGCCGCGCTGCCTGGCATCCCGGTTTCGCTGTCCTCGGACGTGTCGCCCGAAATGCGCGAGTGGGAGCGTTTCTCCACCACGGCGGCCAATGCTTATGTGCAGCCGCTGATGGCGCGTTACCTCACCCGCCTGGAAGCCGGCCTGCGCGAACGCGGGTTGGCGGCGCCGATCTTCCTGATGCTGTCCGGCGGCGGACTTACCACCATCGAGACCGCCTGCCGCTTTCCCATCCGCCTGGTCGAGTCGGGCCCTGCCGGTGGGGCCATCTTCTCCGCCCATATCGCGCGCGAATGCGGCCTGGACTCGGTGCTGTCGTTCGACATGGGGGGCACGACGGCGAAGATCTGCCTGATCGATGACTTCAAGCCGCAGACCGCCCGCACGTTCGAAGTTGCCCGCGTCGGCCGTTTCCGCAAGGGCTCCGGCCTGCCGCTGCGCATCCCGGTGATCGAGATGGTGGAAATCGGCGCCGGCGGCGGCTCGCTCGCCCATGTCGATGCCCTCGGCCGCATCGGGGTTGGCCCGGAGAGCGCGGGTGCCGATCCCGGACCTGCCTGCTACGGCCGCGGCGGCCGCCACCCGGCGGTGACCGATGCCAACCTCACCCTCGGCCGCTACGACCCGGCCCGCTTCGCCGGCGGCACCATGGCGCTCGATGCCGATGCAGCGCGGGATGCCCTGGCGCGCGACGTCGGGGCACCGCTCGCGCTGTCGGCCGACATGGCGGCGCTGGGGGTGGTGGAGATGGTGGACGAGAACATGTCCAACGCCGCCCGGGTGCATGCCATCGAGTCGGGCAAAAGCTACGCCGGGCGCACGCTGATCGCCTTCGGTGGCGGCGGACCCGTCCATGGCTGCCGCGTGGCCGAAAAAATAGGCATCGATCGCGTGCTGGTGCCTTCGGGCGCCGGCGTCGGTAGCGCCATCGGATTCCTGCGCGCGCCGGTGGGTTACGAGGTGGTGCGCAGCCTCTACCAGCGCTTCCGCAGCTTCGATGTATCGGCCGTGAACGCGCTGCTGTCCGACATGTCACGCGAGGCGAGCGGCGTGGTGGCGCAGGGCAGTTTCAGCGCGCCCACCACCGAAACCCGCATCGCCTTCATGCGCTATGTCGGCCAGGGCCATGAAATCCCGGTGCCGCTCCCCGCCCGCGTGCTGACCGAGGCGGACGTGGCCGAGATCCGCGCCGCCTACGACACCGAATACAGCCGCTTCTTCGATCGCCCGGTGCCGGGTTCGGACGTCGAGATCATGAGCTACGCCGTGGTGGTCGCAACCATTCCCGCCGCCAGGACCGCGGTGCGCACCGCGGCCGGCGACGCCGCCACCACGCCGGTGCGCCACCAGCAGGTGCGTGACACCATCACCGGCGACGTGGCGCCCTGGGCGATCTATGACCGCGCCAGCCTCACCCCTGGCGCCCGCCTCAATGGCCCCGCCATCATCGCCGAGGACGAGACCTCCACCCTGGTGGGCTACGGATGGACGGCCGAAATCAACGGCTTCGGCTATATCGAACTCAAGCGGGGAGCCCAGGCATGAGCACCAACGCGGCCCTGGCCGGCATCCAGCGCCAGATCATGTGGAACCGCCTCATCGCCGTGGTGGAGGAGCAGGCGCAGGTGATGATCCGCACCGCCTTCTCCACCACCGTGCGCGAGGCCGGCGATTTGTCGGCCGGGATCTTCGACATGCACGGCCGGATGATGGCGCAGGCCGTCACCGGCACGCCCGGCCACGTCAACTCGATGATGGAAAGCGTCGGCCACTTCCTCAAGAAGTTCCCCGCCGCCACCATGAAGCCCGGCGACCACTACATCACCAACGACCCCTGGCTCGGCACCGGCCACCTGCATGACCTGACGGTGGTGACCCCTGCCTTCCGCGCCGGCAAGATCGTCGGCCTGTTCGCCAACACCGCCCACGTCATCGATATCGGCGGCCTTGGCATGGGGCCGGAGGGGCGCAGCGTGTTCGAGGAGGGGCTCTACATCCCCATCGTGAAGTGCTTCGACCAGGGGGTGCCGAACGAGACCTTCTTCGACTTCATCCGCTGGGGCTCCCGCCTGCCGGTGGAACTCGAGGGGGACGTCTATTCCCTGTGCGCCTGCAATGACGCCGCCGCCCATCGCCTGGTGGAGATGATGGACGAGTTCGCGATGGACAGCCTCGATCCGCTGGCCGAATTCATTTTCGACAGCTCGCACCGCGCCACGGTGGCCGAGATCGCCAAGATCGGACGCGGCACCTTCGCGAGCGAAATCAGCTCCGACGGTTACGAGGAACCGGTGACCCTGAAGGGCCGCATGACCATCCTCGATGATGCCATCGAGGTGGATTTCACCGGCACCTCCGGCCTGTCGCAGCGCGGCATCAATGTGCCCGCCGCCTATACGCGGGCCTATTCGTGCTTCGGCATCAAGGTGGTGGTGGCGCCCGAGATCCCCAACAACTGGGCCAGCCTGGCGCCGTTCCGCATGCACATCCCGGACGGCACCATCCTCAATGCACCCAGGCCCTATCCGGTCTCGGTGCGTCATGTCATCGGCCATCTGCTGCCCGACCTGATGATGGGCTGCCTGCACCAGATCGTGCCGGCCCGGGTGGCCGCCGAGGGTTCGTCCTGCCTGTGGAATCCGCCGTTGCGCGGTGGTTCCTCGGTGTCTGGCCAGGCGCGCGGCAACAAGCCGGTGATCGGCGATTTCGAGGTGATCACCTTCAATTCCGGTGGTACCGGCGCGCGGCCAACGCTCGATGGGCTCGATGCAACCGCGTTCCCCTCGGGCGTGCGCACCATGCCGGTGGAGGCGACCGAGAACGTTGCGCCCATCGTGATCTGGCGCAAGGAACTGCGCGAGGGCAGCGCGGGCGCCGGGCGCAGCCGGGGCGGGTTGGGCCAGACCATGGAGATCGCGACCAAGGGCGAGCTTGAATTCGCCGTCAACGCCACGTTCGACCGTATTGCCAATGCGCCGAAGGGTCGCGAGGGCGGCGGGCTCGGGGCCAATGGCGCGGTCACCCTGAAATCCGGCGAGAAGCTGCGTACCAAGGGCTATCAGGTGATCCCCAATGGCAACCGCCTGATCCTGCAGATGCCCGGCGGCGGCGGCATGGGCGATCCGACCACCCGCGAACCGGCGAAGGTCGCGCGGGACGTGCGGGACGGCGTGGTGAGCCCCACCGACGCGCGCGCGCTCTACAAAGTCGTTGTCTCCGACCTCGGCATCATCGACGACGCGGCCACCGCCGCTTTGAGGAACTAGCACCATGGCTCTCCGCTGCGACCTGATCATCCGCGACGCTACCATCATCGACGGCACCGGCGGTGCCCGCACGCGCGGCGATGTCGGCGTGACTGGCGATCGCATTGTCGCCGTCGGCGATCTCGGCGGCGCCTCGGCCGATCGCGAGGTGCTGGCCAACGGCAAGGTGCTGGCCCCCGGGTTCATCGATGCCCACACCCATGACGACCGGGCCGTGCTGTGCGGGCCGGAATGCATGACCTGCAAGATGTCGCAGGGCGTCACCACCGTGGTGGTCGGCAATTGCGGGATTTCGCTGTCGCCGATCCGCTTCAGCCCGAAAACCCGCCCGCTGCCGCCGCTCGACCTGGTGTTCGCCGACGGCTGGGCGCGGTTTCCCGAGTTCGGGGACTACGCCGAGGAACTGCGCCGCGCCCCCGCCCCGGTCAACACCTACGCGCTGATCGGGCACATGACCCTGCGCGTCGAGGCGATGGAAGGGGACACCCAGCGCGAGGCGACCGATGCCGAGGCCGCGGCCATGCAGGCCCGGCTGCGCGATGCGCTGGCCCAGGGTGCCTCGGGCTTCTCGACCGGTCTGTACTATCCGCCGAGCAAGTTCGCCCCGACCGAGGAGGTGATCGCGGTGGCCGAGGCGCTGCGCAACGCCGGGGGCATCTACGTCACCCACATGCGCGACGAGGGTGTCGGCGTGCTCGATTCCATCGAGGAGACGCTGAAGATCGGCCGCGATACCGGTTCGCCGGTGGTGATCAGCCACCACAAATGCGCCATGCCGGAAAACTACGGCCGCTCCAATGAGACCCTGCCGGTGCTGGCGCGCAATGCGCTGACCCAGCGGGTGGCGTATGACGTGTACCCTTACGCCGCCGGCTCCACGGTACTGATGCTGCATGTGCTGCGCGATGACGTGAAGGTGCGCATCACCTGGTCGGTGCCGCACCCCGAGCTTGCCGGCCGCTGGCTGCACGAGATCGCCGCCGAATGGGGGACGGATAACAAGGGTGCCGCCGAACGCCTGCTGCCGGCCGGGGCGATCTACTTCCAGATGGACGAGGCCGACGTGCAGCGCATCCTGGCGCATGACCTCAGCATGGTGGGCTCGGACGGCATCCCGCACGATGCCTACCCGCACCCCCGCCTGTGGGGCACTTTCCCGCGCGTGCTCGGCCACTACGCGCGCGATCTTGGCTTGTTCAGCCTGGAGACCGCGGTGCACAAGATGACCGGCCGCACCGCGGAGGTTTTCGGCATGGTGGATCGCGGCGTGATCCGCCCCGGCGCCTACGCCGACCTGGTGCTGTTCGATGCCGCCGCCATTCGGGACGCCGCGGATTTCGAGAACCCGACGCAGCCGGCCGAGGGGATATTGGAGACCTGGGTGAACGGCCAGACCGCCTTCGTCGGCGGCCAGGGAGCGACGGAGGCGCGGGCGGGGCGGCTGGTGACACGCAACCGGGCGTAGCAGCCCTGCGCCGGGGGCACTGGCGGGGATAGGTCACTCATGTTGCCATTCCCGCATGCCCTTTCCGCTCCTGCCGTTCATTATTTTCGCCATCGCCGGCTCCGTCACCCCCGGGCCGAACGTGCTGATGGTTGCCGCTGGCGCCGCCAATAACGGGGTGCGGGCGACGATTCCGCACGTGCTCGGAATTTCCTGCGGGTTCTCGGTGATGATCCTGATCGTGGGCCTGGGACTGGCAGTGCCGATCGCCTCGTTCCCCGGCATCCAGGTGGGGATGCGCTGGGTTGGGGCGGCGTGGATCAGCTGGATCGGCTGGCAGATCGCCATTTCGCCGCCGCCGGGCGAGGGCAAGCGCCGGCCGCCGCTGCGGTTCTGGGGGGCCGCGATGTTCCAGTGGATCAACCCGAAGGCGTGGATGCTGGCGCTCGGCATGACCACCGCGTGGAGCAATCCGCTGGCGCCGCTGGCCGAGCAATATGCGCTGATGGCGCTGGTGTTCGCCGTGGTGGGCGTGCCGAGCAGCCTGGTGTGGGCGGTGCTGGGCGACCAGGCCGGGCGCTTCCTGCGCTCGCCGGTTCAGGTGCGGGTGTTCAACATCACCATGGCCATCCTGCTGGTCCTTTCGATGCTGCCGGTATTGCTGCCCGCCTGAGCGCGCAAATCCCGCGGCACTTTGCTACCCTGAGGGGCGTTAACAGGGAGACCCCCCGATGGACTGGCAACTCTATCTCGCCTTCGTGCTCGCAACTTCGGTGCTGATGCTTATCCCAGGGCCGAATGTCGCCCTGATCGTCGCCAATTCGGTGGCTTTCGGCACCCGCTATGGCCTGATCACCGTGCTGGGCACCAGCAGCGCGATGGTGGTGCAACTCGGCTTGTTCGCGCTGGGGATGACGGCGCTGCTTGGCGTGATGGCGCAGTGGTTCGAGTGGGTGCGCTGGGCGGGCGTGGCGTATCTGCTGTGGATCGGGTTGCGGCAATGGCGGGCCGAACCGGTCGACCTCACGCGCACGCGACCTGAACGGCGGCCGGTGCGGGAAATCCTGTTGCGCGGTGCTCTGGTCTCGATGACCAACCCCAAGACATTGGTGTTCTATGGCGCCTTCTTTCCGCAATTCGTCAGCCCCGGCGCGGACCTGGTGCAGCAGATCCTGCTGCTGTCCGGCACATTCCTCGCCCTCGCGGTCCTGCTCGACGGCTCCTGGGCAGTGCTGGCGGGGCGGTTGCGCGGCGTGCTGGCGACGCGGGGGCGGTTGCGCAACCGGGTCTCGGGCGGGCTGCTGATGGGCGCCGGCGTCGGCCTCGCGATGGCGCGGCTGAAATAGCCGGCGGGTAATAACTGGTTCATCGCTGACGTCCATCTTCCCCGGCCGAGACAGGCCGGAAGGACCAGGCGATGTGGCGGAGATTGGCGGCGTGCGGGTTGTTGGCGGCAATGCTGGCCGGGCTTGCCGGGACGGCGGGCGCCACGGTGGTGCTGGATGTCGGCACCGCCGGGCGGGCGGCGGACTGGGGTGACGCGGTATGTGGCGCGGTGAGTGCGCCGGTGTTCCAGTTGGGCGGTGCCATTGGCGTTGCGGGCAGCCTGATCACCGGCGCCGGGCGATGTCGGCAGGGCGCCTCGATGGTGGTGACGGAGTATTTCTATCTGCCGGCCGACGCCAAGGATATCCGGCTCCGCATCAGTGACTTCGAGGCTGGCGGAAATGGCGTGATCGTTCTCAACGGTGAGGACATCGCCGATGATGACATCAACCGCGGCTTTCTGCCCGGCCGCACCAACAGCATCGAAATCACCCTGACCGGCGTTTCGTCGCGCGACTGGCTGATTTCCGGCCCGTCGCTGGCCTCCAACGCGGCGCTGGCGATGTTGCAGGCGACGGTGAGCTATGACAGCGCGGCCGCCGCCAGCTTCTCGAACGCCGCCGCGGCCCCGGTTGCCGAGCCGCCGGCCGGGGCACTGCTGCTGCCCGCCACCATGATGTTGTGGGCGTTGGCGCGACGGCGGCGGGATCGTGTTCCCGTGCCGTCGCGCCAAGTCTCGGCTACGCCATCGGCGCTTCGTCGCGTCCCGCCCGGGCGGTGCCGCGGCGCTGCTCGGTGATGGCGGCCTGCATCGCCTTCTGCAACTTCTCGAACGCCCGTACCTCGATCTGGCGCACCCGCTCGCGGGAGACGTTGTACTGCTGCGAGAGATCCTCCAGCGTGGTGGGGTTCTCCTTCAGGCGGCGCTCGATCAGGATGTGGCGTTCGCGATCATTGAGGGTTTTCAGCGCATTGGCCAACAGGGACTTGCGGCCCGTCAGTTCCTCGCGCTCCCCCATCGCCGATTCGGCGCTCTCGGTGTCATCCACCAGCCAGTCCTGCCACTCGCCCTCGCCGTCGGCACGGACGGAGGCATTGAGGCTGTGATCCGGCGCGGTGAGGCGGCGGTTCATGCTCACCACATCCTGCTCCGGCACATCGAGGGCGTGGGCGATTTTGGCGACCTGCTCGGGGGCAAGGTCCCCATCGTCGATCGCCTGCATCTGGCCCTTGAGGCGGCGCAGGTTGAAGAACAGCTTCTTCTGCGCGGCCGTGGTGCCCATTTTCACCAGCGACCACGAGTGCAGGATGTATTCCTGGATGGCGGCGCGGATCCACCACATCGCGTAGGTGGCGAGGCGGAAGCCGCGCTCGGGGTCGAAGCGCTTGACGGCCTGCATCATGCCGACATTGCCTTCGCTGATCAGTTCGCCCAGCGGCAGCCCGTAGCCGCGGTAGCCCATGGCAATCTTGGCGACGAGACGCAAATGCGAGGTGACGAGTTTGTGGGCGGCTTCAAGGTCTTCCTCGTCGCGCCAGCGGCGGGAGAGGGTGCCCTCTTCCTCGGCCGTGAGCATCGGGAATTTGCGGATTTCCTGGAGATAGCGGGTGAGGTTGCCTTCGGGGGCAAGATTGATGACGGCAGCGGCCACGAACGGTGTCCTTTCGTCGATGAGGCCACTGGTGTGCCGCAAGGGCGCACGCCATATGACCGGTATGTTCAGTCTGACCCGCGAAGCTGTCCGCCGTTACATCGGGGGGACGGGCACCGGGTTCATGAAGCGGTATTCCCTCTACGTCCCGGAGGGCGCCCCGGATGCGGCAGCGCGACGCCGGACTGTTCGGCGGAGCGACTGCTTCTGCGCCCCATTCCTGACGCAATTGATACCCCGGGGCGCGAGTCCGGTCAAGATACCGGACCAATTAAGTCAGGATTAAGTTTCTGCCATATCAAGGGCCACCAGCAGGTCCCGCAGGTCGGCGGGTGGCGGGGTGGTGAAGCTCAGTTCGGCGCCGGTGCGCGGATGGGCGAAGCCGAGGCGGTGGGCGTGCAGTGCCTGGCGCGGGAAATCCTGCAGCATGGTGCGCAGGTCCGGCGGCATTTCCTTGGCGGCGGCCGGGATGCGGCGGAGGTACACCGGGTCCCCCACAATGGGGTAGCCCTTGGACCCCAGATGCACCCGGATCTGGTGAGTGCGGCCGGTGGCGAGGCGGCATTCGAGCAGCGACACCGCGGTGTGGCGCACCGCGAGGGTGCGATAGCGGGTGAGCGCCACCTTGCCGCCCCGCGTTACGATCGCCATGCGCTTGCGATCGCGCGGATCGCGGCCGATATCGCCCTCGATCTCCCCGCTGGACGGCGACGGCATGCCCCAGCACAAGGCAAGGTAGGCCCGATCCAGGTCCCGCGCGGCGAACGCGGCGGACAGGGTGGCAAGCGCCTGCTCGGTTTTCGCCACCACCATCACGCCCGAAGTGTCCTTGTCGAGCCGATGCACGATGCCGGGCCGCCGTTCGCCGCCGATGCCGGGCAGGCTGTCGCCGCAATGGGCGAGCAGGGCGTTGACCAGCGTGCCCTCCTCGTTGCCCGGCGCCGGATGCACGACGAGGCCGGCCTGCTTGTCGAGCACGATCAGGTCGTCGTCCTCGTACAGGATCGACAGCGGGATGGTCTCGGCCTGCGGAATGGCGGACACAGTGGCGGGCAGGGTGATGCGATAGGTGGCGCCGGGCACCACTTCCTCGGCCGGCTTGGTGACCAGCACGCCGTCCCGGGTGACGCGGCGCTCCTCGATGAGGGTTTTCATGCGGGCGCGGGACACCACGTCGGACGCTTCGGCGAGGAAACGGTCAACCCGTAGGCCGGCGGCCTCGGGCGGGGCGATGATATCGGTGGGGAGGAGGGTGGGCGGCGTGCGGGAATCTGGCATAACGCAGCACATAGCCCGGATCGGCGGGCGGGAGGAGCGTTGCTATGCAGGGGCTGAAGATCGCGGTGATCGTGATGAGCGTGCTGATTGTCGCCGGGGTGGCGGTGATCGGGGTGACGATCGCGCGCCGGGTGTATGTGGCACCCGGGCCGCTTGCCGAGATGCTGCTCGACGAACCGGCCGGCACCCATATCGTCGCGGTGTCCGGGCCGCCGCAGCAGTTGCTGGTGCAGTTGCAGGGCGGCGGGCCCGACCGGGTGGTGATGGTGGACATGCGTGACGGCAAGATCGCCGGCCGGCTGTCGCTGAAGCATTGATCGGGGCCGGATGCCGGTGAACTTCAGCGCGCTGCAACATCTGCTGCACAACCGCGACGCGGCGGGCCTATGCGCGGCGCTGGCCGGCTGGTTCGGCCCGAATGGGCGGATCGCCGAGATGGTGCGGTTTGCCATTTCCGAGGCCTGGAACCCGGAGCAGGTTCCAGCCGTGGATGCCATGGAGGCGGCATTCCTGCGCCAGATCGGCGCCCTGCATGCGCACGGCGCCTTTCGTGCCGGGCGTGGCGGCTGGTCGGCCGAGCGGGCGATCCGTACCGCCCCGCGCAGCCTCGATCCGCTCGCGCGCGATGAGGGCCCGGCCGGCTGGTCGGTGCCGCAGGTGCTCAACTTCCTGCTGCTGCGCGAAATCCCCCGCCGCGCCCGTGCAGCCGTGGTGGCCACCGTGCGCGACGAGGCGCTTGGGCTGGTGGAGTGGGTGGCGCACTACCGGGTGCTCGGGTTCGAGCGCATTTTCGTCTACACCAACCACAATTCCGACGGCACCGACGCGCTGCTGGACTGTCTCGCACGGCATGGACTGGTCCGGGTGATCCACAACGAGATCGACCTCAGATACTCGCCGCAGCGCAAGGCCTATGCCCACGCGCTGCAATGCCTGCCCGATTTGTATGAGTGTGCCTGGGCGTTCTTCGTCGATGCCGACGAGTTCTATGTTCCCGCGAGCGGATGGTCGATCGACGGATTGCTCGATGGTGCCGAACGCGCCTTCCCCGCCCATCCGCCGGCCGGGGTGCTGGTCGATTGGCGCTGGTATGTCAGCGGCGCGCGGTTCGAATACGCGCCGGGCCTGGTACAGGAGCGGTTCCGGCATTTCCAGCCGCATGGTGGCTTCAAGAGCATGGTGCGGCTCGGCGAGGCGGTATCGATGCGCCAGGTGCACTATCCCGAGCCATTGCCGGGCGGATTCCTGGTCGACAGCGACCTGACGCCGCTGGAGAAGGGCGACATCTGGGCCAAGCCGGCATCGAGCGGGCAGGGCGGCTATCTCAACCACTACTGGTCGAAGTCCTTCGAGGAGTTCTCCATCAAGAAGGCGCGCGGCGATACCCTGGCGGCCAATGCGCATGGCGAGTGGGCCCGCACGTTCGACCAGTTCTTCACCTGGAATGGCGCCGAAACCGCCAGTAATCTGTCGCCACAGCCCGAGGCGCTGCTGCGGCGGGTGACGGCGGAACATGACCGTATCATGGCGCTGCCGGAGGTGGCGGGGCATGTGGCGCACGCCCGTGCGCTGCTGCCGGAAATGCTGGCCCGTTTCGAAGCGGCCGGCGGTTTGCGCCATATCTATGATACGCTGCGCCAGCGCGGACCGTGATAAGGTTGGCAACGTGATAAGCTTGGCATCGGCATGCCGACACGGCAACATGGCGGGCGCGTGCGGGAGTGAAGGCAGAACGAAATGGCAGTCTCCGGGATGATGAACCACCGCGCTACGCCGCATGCTCCCTGCCGTGCTGTGGCCCCGCGCCGCGTGCTGCCGGCCTGACCCGATGGCCAACTCCGGCTTCCGCGACGATGACGACGAGAGCGAACAAACGGTTTTCCGCCGTCCCAACACGCTCATGCCGATGACCGATCCGGCTGACGACCTGGTGCATGTGCTGGTGCTGCAACCCACCGGGGTGGCGCCGCCGGTGCGCCTGGCGCCGGGCTCGATGACGATCGGGCGTACCGAAGGCGCGGACATGATCCTGCCCGGCAGCGATGTCTCGCGCCGGCATTGTCAGGTCGATCTCGTCGGCGTTGAGGTGATCGCCGGCGGCGAGGTGCTGGTGACTGACCTCAATTCCACCAACGGCACCTATGTCGATGGCACCCGGGTTGCCGGCACGGTGGCGTTATCGCCGGGCGCGCGGGTGTCGATCGGCGGGCACCAGATGCTGTACGAGCGGCGTAGCCGGCGCGAACTCGATGAGGCGGAGGCACTGGAGCGCGAGCTGCACCGCGCCAACCAATATGTGCTGGCGATCCTGCCGCTGCCGTTGCGCGAGGGGAAGGTGCGGGCGGAGTGGTACTACGTGCCCTGCACCGGCCTCGGCGGCGATGCGTTCGGCTACCGGGACCTCGGGGACGGCACCTTCGTCGGCTACATCGTCGATGTGGCCGGACAGGGCGCGTCGGCGGCGATGCATTCGGTGTCGGTGGCCAATGTGCTGCGCCAGGACGGCTTGCTCGGGGCGGATTTCCGTGATCCGGCGGCGGTGATGACGCGGCTCAACGAAGCCTTCCCGACCAAGAACCATGACGGGCTGACCTTCAGCGCCTGGTATTGGGTATACAACCCGATCAACCGCATGCTCACCTACTGCGCCGCCGGGATGCATCCGGCCTGGCTGGCGGATCGCGCGGTGGGCAATGTCGTGCCGCTGCCGTCGGAAAATGCGCCGATCGGCCGCGTGCCGGACGCGCGCTACACCGCCGGGCGGGCGTTCGTGCCGGCCGGGGCCTCGCTCTATGTGTTCAGCGACGGCGCGTTCGACGTGCAGACCCGCGATGGCGCGCGCTGGACCATTGACGATCTCGTCGCCATCCTGCGGCAGTCGCCGATCGAGGCGGTGACGGAGCCGCAGCGCATCTACAACGCGGTGCGCGAAGTGGCGCGGCCTGGGCCGCTCGATGACGATTTCTCGTTGATTGTCATCAGCTTTCCCTGACCGGGGCGGATCACGCGGGTTTTCAGAACGGGGGGACAGGCCATGGCGGGTTTGAATATCGTGCCGACGGGCGGTGGCGTTGGTGCCGAGGTGCGCGGCGTTGATCTGCGCGCCATCGATGACGCAGGTTTTGCCGCCATCGAGCGTGCCTGGATCGCCCACCAGGTGCTGCTGTTCCGCGGCCAGGCGCTGAGCGATGACGACCTGATCGGCTTCAGCGCCTGCTTCGGCGGGCTGGACTGGGCGCCGGTGCAGGAAACTGGCCGCCGCTTCGTCGAGGGCAGGCCGGAACTCTATATCGTGTCCAACGTGATGGTGAACGGTGAGCCGATTGGCAGCCTCGGTGCCGGCGAGGCGGTGTGGCACACCGACATGTCCTATCTGCCCGAACCGCCAAAGGCGAGCCTGCTCTACGCGCTCGAAATCCCGCCCAGCGGTGGCGATACGTCGTTCGTCAACATGTACACCGCCTACGAGACCCTGCCGGATGACCTTAAGGCCCGCGCCCGCGGCCTCAAGGTGAAGCACGACGGGACCTATAATTCCGGCGGTTTTCTACGGCAGGGCGTGGTGCCGACCGACGATCCGCGCCAGAGCCCGGGGCACCTGCACCCGATGGTCTGCACCCATCCCGAGAGCGGCCGGCGGATGCTCTACCTTGGCCGCCGGCGCAACGCCTATGTCGATGGGCTCGATCTGGCGGAGTCGGAGGCGCTGCTTGACGCGATCTGGGCCCATGTCTGCCAGCCCCGGTTCTGCTGGACCAATCAGTGGCAGGTGGGGGATCTCGTGCTGTGGGACAATCGCTGCACGATGCATCGGCGCGATCCGTTCGACAATTCGGCCCGCCGGGTGATGCATCGCACCCAGGTGAAGGGCGCCGCGCCGCCGGCGGCCTGAGCGCGGCCCCCCGCCGTCCGGCCCTCCATTAGGGGAGAATTAAGCCCGCTGGCGCATGCCTGCCCAATCCCGCCGGTGCGGGCAGCAGGAGTCGCATGGCCGCCAAGGACAAGAAGGGTGACCGCGGGAGCGTCATCATCAAGCGCGAGGAGGTCGTCGAGGGCGGCCACCACGGCGGCGCGTGGAAGGTGGCCTACGCCGATTTCGTGACCGCGATGATGGCCTTCTTCCTGCTGATGTGGCTGATCAACGCCACCACCGAGGAGCAGCGCCGCGGCCTCGCGGATTATTTCACCCCGACCAACGCCATGAGCACCGGCCATTCGGGCAACGGCAAGCCGTTCGGTGGGCGCACCCCGTTCGAGGAGGGCGCCATGGTGTCCGATCGCGGCACCCAGGCGATCCGGCCGGGCAAGAACTCCTCGCTCGCCGCCCCGCTCGACGATCCCGACAGCGAGCAGGCACCTGACGATGTGGACGCCGCCGATACCGCCGGCACATCCGCGGCGACGGCCAGCGGTGCTGGTGGACAGGCCACCGCATCGCGGCCCGAGAGCGGGCTGAAAGCACCGGGCGGTGGCCAGGCGGCGGCACAGGCGCAAACGCCGGCCGATGGGCAGCACCTCGCCAACAGCGCCAATCCGGCCGCCGCCCGCCTCCTCGATGAAGCCGCCTTCCGGGCCGAACGCGCGCGCCGGGAGCAGGCGGCCTTCGAGCGTGCGGCAAGCCAGATCCGCGAGGCGATGGCCGCCGACCCGGCGCTGGCCGCCGTCGCTAACCAACTCAGCATCGACCAGACCCCGGAGGGCTTGCGCATCCAGTTGCTTGACGAGGAACGCCAGCCGATGTTCGCCACCGGCTCGGCCGCCCCCAACGAGCGCGCCAGGCTGGTGCTGCTGAAAATCGCCCCGGTGCTGGCGAAATTGCCGGAAGACGTGGCGATCGCCGGCCACACCGATGCGGCACCATTCCGGGGCGATGGCAAGACCAATTGGGAACTCTCCGCCGAACGCGCCAACGCGACGCGGCGCCTGCTGGTGGAGGCCGGCCTGCAGGAGGGGCGCCTGCGCCGGGTGAGCGGCAATGCCGATCGGGACCCGCTGTTGCCCGCCGACCCCATGGCCGCCGCCAACCGGCGCATCGCCATCGTGGTGCTGCGCAGCGAGGCCCCGCCCATCACCCCACCAGGGCGTGTCGCCGCGCCATGACCACCATTGGGGGACTGATCTTCGTGCTGGTCTGCGTCTTCGGCAGCTACATGCTGGCCGGCGGCCACATGGAGCCGCTGCTCGAAGCCCTGCCGCACGAAATGATGACCATCGGCGGCGCCGCGGTCGGCACCTTCATCATGGCCAACAGCATCCATGACGTGAAACACACGCTGGGTGGCGTCGGCAAAACATTGAAGGGCGCCAGCTACAAAAAGTCGGACTATATCGACCTGCTGAGCCTGCTCTATTTCTTCGTCCGCCTCGCCAGCACCAAGGGTTCGATGGCGCTCGAACCTCATATCGAGAAGCCGGCCGACAGCGTTGCCTTCCAGAAGTTCCCCAAGCTGCTGAAGAACCATCATATCTGCGCGATGATCTGCGACTACCTGCGCATGATCGGCATGAACGCGGACGATCCCAACCAGATCGAGGACGTGATGGCGCGGGAAATCAAGAAGACCCTCAACGAGGAGCTGCACAGCTCGCACGCGCTGCAAACCATGGCAGATGGATTGCCGGCGCTCGGCATCGTGGCGGCGGTGCTGGGCGTCATCAAGACCATGGGGCATATCAATGAGCCGCCCTCGGTGCTGGGCGCGATGATCGGCAGCGCCCTGGTCGGCACCTTCCTTGGCATCTTGCTCGCCTATGGCGTGGTGGCCCCGATGGCCGGGCGGCTGAAGGCGGTGATCGAGGAGGAGGGCAAGTATTTTGACGTGATCCGCGCCGTGCTGGTGACGCACCTGCATGGCAACGCGCCGCAGGTGAGTGTGGAAACCGGCCGCAAGATGGCGCCCAATCAACACATGCCGAGCTTCGAGGAACTGGAAACCGCGGTGCAGAACCTGCAAATTGCCTGATCGCACCATTGACGGACCGCCGACCGCACGGCTAAGCGCCGCACCATGGCAAATGACGATGTATCTCCGCCCGCCCATGTGTCGACCGATCTGCGTGGCCGGTCCTCGCCGTTTCACGACCTGCTCGGCTTTCGCATGACGGAATGGCGCGCCGGCCATTGCGTGATCGAGTGCGAGATCGGTGACCGCCACATGAACCGCAACAATGCGGTGCATGGCGGCGTGCTGATGGCGTTGCTGGATGAGGCGGCGGCGGCGGCCGGGGTCTGGAGCGCCGGCAATGTCGCGCGGCGCTCGGTGACGGTCGATCTTACCACATCCTTCGTGGGGCGGGCAGGTGCCGGGCGGCTGACCGCGACTGGCACCATGATCGGGCACGGACGGCAGATCTTCTTTTGCCGCAGCGAAGTGCGTGACGCCGCCGGAGCGCTGGTGGCGGCGGCTTCCAGCACCCATCGCTGGCGGACGGAGCGGGCCCCGCCGGTGTGATGGGGCCGCTGCCTCAGCCCGGGAAGGCGGCGATGGCGGCCTCGGGGCCGAGGAGGATTTCGATCAGGCGGATGCGATCGATCATGGTCTGCACCAATTCGCCCTGCTTGGGTCGCAACTCGGTGGCTGCGCCCTTCAGTTGCCGGTCGTAGTGTTCAGCCCCGCCGAGGCGGCGGGCGATGACTTCGAAGCGTCGCAGGTCGCGCGCGGAGGCCTCCATGCTGGCGATCTGATGGTCATCCGCCTCGGCGATCATGGCGGCCGGGTGCAGGATGTGGGTTTCCATGGCGGTGGAGAATTGCTTGCGGCTGGCGGTATCGATGCCCAGGCGGAGCTGCGCGATGCGTGCCTTGCGGCTTGGCCGCTGGTTGCACTGGGCGTCAAGATCCTCCAGCACGGCCACCAAATGACGCAGCGCTGTGCTGGCCTGATCTAGCCGTTGCAGTTGGCCGGCGGTGAGTTCGAGCCCATCGATCGTCGCATCGATGGCGCGGTCAACCGCGTTGCGTAGCGCCGGGTCACCCTGCCGGGCGGCGATGTCATCGGCGATGAAGAACACCTGGTCCGCCCGGGGCAGGCGTTCGGCGAGCAGCGCGGTGAGGGCGGCGAAGGCGCCAGGCCCATCGGTGACGATGGATTGCAGCAGCAGGTCGAGGTCCCGCCGCCGGGTGGCTTCACCCTCGGTGCCGAGCTGTGTGACGTGCTGAAGCCGGGCCGCGTGGAGCAGAATGGGTGCTGCGATATCGACGATGGTGCGAAAATCAGCCGGCTGCAGGCCTGTGGCGTCCACCCAGTTCGGCGGGACAGTCGCGCTTGCCAACAGGGTGCCGCCCTCGCCCCACAGCGCCGGACCGGTCTCGGCGATTTGCCGATCATGCTCGGTGGACAGGCCAACCAATGCACGGTCGATCTCGGCGGCCTGGTCGGTCATCGCCGCGCGGACAAGGCGCGCGAGCGGCAGCAGCACGCTGCGCGGCACGGCAAGGGCATCGCGCCGCCAGGCCGAGGGCGCGACGATGAGGGGGTCCAGCGGCAGGAATAGCAGCCGGGTGAAGGACAGCGGCCGCACCGGGTGCAGTATCGCGAGGCGTGGGCGCAGGGCGGTGATGAACTGGTCCGCCTCGCCGCGCGCGGGCAGGGCGTCCACCATCGCGACCACTTGGAGGATTTGCTGATCCCGTGCGCCGAGCAGATCGTGTTGGAGGGCGCGCAATTGCGGGCGCGCGAGGCCGATTGGGGTATCGTCAAGCTGTCCGCTCATCCGGCGTGCTCCAGAACAGCTTCGTTGCGCCCGATCAGATCGACGACACAGCGCCCGGTCCGCCAATCCTCCAGTAGGACGACCTTGCGGCGGTGGCGTTGCAGGTCGGCGTCGATATTCAGTTGATGCCCAACCCAGGTGCCGATCTCGCGCGGGAGTGCCGGCACCAGGTTGCTCATGTCTCCCAATGTTACCTCCACGCCCTGGTGCGGCGGCGCGGTTTCCCACAGGGCGGCAATCCGGTCCCAGCCATCCAGCAGCCAGTCGGAGCGCGCCAGCGCGGTGGCGAGCGCATCGGGTTCGACGATCCATTTTCGCAACAGGATGGTGACATCCGCCGCGAGGCTGGCCGCGTCGGCGATGATGACCCGGGCGCACGTCACGGTCAGGTCAATGGCACCGGCAATCAGGTCGGCCTCCTGCACCGTGTCACCGCTGCGGGTTTCCATGACGCCTTGCAGCGCGGCGCGCACCCGCAGCAGGCGGGCGAGCAGCAGGGGGACGCGGGCGTTGGCAGCCGAGCGGCCGATGCCGACGCCGGTGAACAGGGTGGCCAGTTGTTCCAGGGCGGCGGCAATCGCCTCGGGCGTGCGGCCGAACTCGGGGGCGATGCGGGCAATGGCGCGGCGCGCACGGCGCTCAAGGGCCGCCGGCTGCTCGCGCTCCGGCGGCAGCGCGCTTTCGCCGGGAGGCTCAGCGCGCCGCACCAAGCCGAGTAGCAGTTCGAAATTGGCGGTCAGGCTGGCGTTGCGATCAGCCTGGTCGGCGGCGCGGGCGGCGGCGGCAACCCCGCGGCCCGCGAACCCGAGGGACGCGGTGTCACGCACGGCTTTGCGAATGGTGCTGGGTGTTGCGCCCTGCACGGTGGCGATGTTGGCGGTCAATCGCGCATCATGCACGGTGGGGCGGCACAACGCGGAGATATCCTGCCATGGCAGGATATAGACGCCGCGGCCGCCCGAGGGGTTCGGCACGATCAGTTCCATGGCCACCCGCCCACCCGGGCGGGCCCGGGTGCCGGCGAGCATCGGCGTGGTGAACGGCACCGCGATGCCGCGCTCGAGGAACGTGCTGGGCAGAAAATCCTGCACCGGCGGCGGCAGATTTCGATCGGGTGCGCTATGGCTCGTCACATGGGTGGCCTGCGGTTTCGCGGCCATCATGTGGGGGATTGGTGAACATAACGTTGCCGGGCAGCGCACTGCATGCGCGCGGTGCTCAGGCCGCGGGCAGGTCGTCCATCGCCGGGCGGCCGGTCAGGTGCCGCCAATGGTGCCACAGCAATCGTGCCGCGAGCGAGCGGTAGGGGTGCCAGGCCGCGGCCAAAGCGCGCAGCTCCGGGGTTTTGGGGCGCGCCGCAAGCCCCCGCAGATCGGTCAGCGCGGCGGCCAGGGCGAGGTCACCGGCGGGGAAAACGTCAATCCGTTCCAGCGCGAACAGCAGGTAGACCTCGGCCGTCCATGGCCCCAGGCCACGCACCGCGCAGATCGCGGCGATCGCCGCGTCATCATCCATGCCGGCGATGCGGGCATCGTCGAGCCGTCCCTCGGCATAGGCGGCGGCGAGGGAACGGGAATGCGAAACCTTGGGGCGCGACAGCCCGGCATCGCGCAGATCGGCCTCGTCGAGCGCCAGCAATCCCTCCGGCGTCAGCGCGCCGGGGAGCGCCGCGAGGCGACGCCAGATCGCGGCGGCGGCCTGGTTGCTGATCTGCTGGCCCATGATGGCCTGCAACAACCCGGGGAACCCCGGCGTGCGCCGCCGCCACGGCAGCGGGCCGGCAGCGGGCTCGATGCGCGCAAGATCAGCATGGGCCGCGGCGAGGTGGTCAAGCCCGGCACGTGCGGCTGGGGGAGGGGGATGATCGCTCACGGGCGCACAAGTGAACCGTATTGCAACCGAGTGCAACGGCACTGCGCAATCGCCTGCTTCTCGTCTATAGTCATCAAATGCTGACCGTTCCTCATGGCAGTGTGGCTGCCCCCATTGTGATGCCCCATCTTCTCATCATCGATGACGATCGCGAAATTCGCGACCTGGTTGCCCTGTTCCTGGAGCGCGAGGGCTTTCGCGTCACCACCGCGCGAGATGCGCGCGAGGCGCGGCGCCTGTTCCAGAGCAGCGAATTCGACCTCATCGTGCTCGACCTGATGATGCCGGGCGAGAGCGGGCTCGATTTCATGCGCTGGCTGCGCACCGAGTCGCCGCTGCCGGTGGTGATGCTGACGGCGCTGGCCGAGGATTCCGACCGTATTTCTGGCCTCGAACTCGGGGCGGATGACTATCTCGCCAAGCCGTTCAACCCGCGCGAACTGCTCGCCCGCATCCGCGCCGTGCTGCGCCGCAGCGGCGAGCGGCCGACCGAGGCCTCCGCCCGCTTCATCCATTTCGCCGGCTGGATGCTCGATCCGGTGCGCCGCCGCCTGCTCAACCCTGATGGGGTGGAGGTGGCGTTAACCGGCGGCGAGTTCGAACTGCTCACCACGCTGGTGGAGCGCGCCAACCGGGTGCTGACCCGTGACATGCTGCTCGAACTGCTGCGCGGCCGGCAGGCCGGGCCGTTCGACCGCGCCATCGATGTCGCGATCAGCCGCCTGCGCCGTAAGCTTGAGGACAGCGGCCGCCAGGCGCAACTGATCAAAACGGTGCGCGGCGGCGGCTACGTGCTGGCTGCTGAAGTCAAACGTCAGTGAAACTGGCACTCTGGCCGCGCACGCTCGCGGCCAGAACCGCCCTGGTGCTGCTGATCGGCCTCGCGCTGGTGCAGGCGGCCGGGTTGACCATCCACGCCTTTGACCGGCTGGACCTCCAGCGCCTCGCCCAGGTGCATGATGCGGCGCAGCGGGCGATCGATCTCTATCGCGGCTTTGCCACCATCACGCCCGATGCGCGGGCCCGCGCGATCGCGGACGTGGTGCCCGTCGAGGACCAGACGCTGGCGCTGTCGGACTGGCCGCCGCAGGATGTGCTGGCGCCGGCGCCGCCCGGCTTGCAACGGCAGTTGATGGCCGAATTGCAACTGGTGCCGATCCCGCGGCCGATGCGCCCGCGGGATATCGTGCTGCTCGGCGGCGGCGGTGACAGCGAGGGTCTGCTGGCGATCGGCCTGCGCTTCCCCGACGGCGCCTGGCTCAACCTGCGGGTGGAACTGCCCACGCCGCGGCCGTGGCATTCCACCGCGTTCCTGCTGGCGTTCCTGCTGATGACCGTCGCGGCCGGGGCTATGACGCTGTGGGCCGTTCGGTGGTTGACCCTGCCGGTGACAATGCTGGCCCACGCCGCCGAACAACTCGGCCGCGATGTGAACGCCCCCCCTCTGCCCGAGGAAGGGCCGGCCGAAGTGGCCACCGCGGCGGCGGCGTTCAACACCATGGCCGCGCGCATCCGCCGCTTCGTGCAGGATCGCACCCTGATGCTGACCGCCATCGGGCATGACCTGCGCACCCCGATCACCCGGCTGCGCCTGCGCGCCGAATTCGTCGAGGACGCCCGCCAGCGCGGCCGCATGTTGGCCGACCTCGATGAGCTGGAGGCAATGGTGAACGCCACGCTGACATTCGGCCGGGACGCCGCGGTGGGCGAGGCGGTGGCGCGGCTCGATCTCGCCGAACTGCTGCGCACCATCCTCGACGAAGCAGGCGATGCCTACCCCGACCACGCCGCCCGGATCAGCCTGGAAGGGCCCGAGCACCTCACCGTCACCGCCCGGCCGCTCGGCCTCAAACGGGCGCTGACCAACCTGGTCGTCAACGCCGTCCTCTACGGCAACGCCGCCCATGTCCGCCTCGCCGTGCCGGTGGTGACGCAGGGGGGCGAGATCGTGACCATCACCATCGACGATGACGGTCCCGGCATTGCGCCCGACCAGATCGAGCGCATGTTCCAGCCGTTCCAGCGCTTGGAGGAAAGCCGCAGCCGGGAAACCGGCGGGATCGGTCTCGGCCTGCCGATCGCCCGCAACATCCTGCGGGCCCATGGCGGCGACGTCACCATCGAGAACCGCGCGGACGGCGGCTTGCGGGTAAGGGTGGTGCTGCCGGTATAGCGCGGATCGGCGAGATTCAGACGTGCTGGCCGCCATTGATGTGCAGTTCGGCGCCGTTCACGTAGCTGGCGGACTCGCTGCACAGATAGAAGATCGCGTCCGCCACCTCATCGGGCCGGCCGAGGCGGCGCATCGGCACCTCGCGGTCGGCGAATTCCCGGGTGCCCGGGGAGAGGATCGCAGTATCGATCTCGCCCGGCGAAATCGCGTTGACGCGGATGCCGCGCGGGGCGAACTCGTTGGCCATCTCGCGCGTCAAGGCGGCGAGCCCCGCCTTGGAGGCCGCGTAGGCGGAGCCGGCATAGGGGTGCACGCGCGACCCGGCGATGGAGGTGACGTTCACGATCGCCCCGCCGCCGGCGAGGTTGTCGATCAACCCGCGGGCCAGCAGCGCCACCGAGAACAGGTTGACGCTGAACACTGCAAGCCATGTCGCCGCATCGCTCTGCAAAACGCCGAGGCGGGTGCCGCCGGTGCCTTTCGGCGAGATACCGGCATTGTTCACCAGGGCGTCCAGCTTGCCGTCGGGCAGGCGGTCCTGCATTTCAGCAATGATGTGCGGCATGCTGTCGATGGCGCCGAGATCGGCCTGGATATGATCCTCCGGGCCGCCCAGCCAGGGGCAGCGCGGCGAAAAGGCCTGGCGCGAAACGGTGATCACCCGCCACCCGGCATCGGCGAAAATGCGGCCGGTCGCGTGGCCGATGCCACGGCTGGCGCCGGTGAGCACGAGGATTTTCTGGCGTTCTGTCATGGCGCGATCATCGGCCGTTCAGCCCGCGGATACAAGACAAGCTATATCAACCCGGACGCCGTCACGCCGTTGGCCGGCGTGACGGACGGTTGGTTCAGCGCCAGATCGGGTCGATCGGCGGTTTGCCGGCCAGCACGGCGGCGATGTTGTCTAGCGCCCGGAAGCCCATCGCATTGCGGGTTTCCACCGTGGCGCTGCCCATGTGGGGGCAGAGGAACACGTTGGGGAGCAGCCCGAAGCGGACATCGTATTCCGGC
>CAIMWH010000018.1 GCA_903845065.1 uncultured Rhodospirillales bacterium
ATGATGCGGATCAGGCTGGCGGTGCCGGAGGTGGCGAGGATGACGACGGCGATCCAGATGTGGGACATCAGGTCGACGAATTTCCAGAAGCTCCAGGGCGCGGTGAGGTATTCCTGGCTGAACAGGCCGCCGACGTCCTGGCTGAAATACATCGCGGCGACGTACATCAGCACCAGGGCCAGCAGGAAGCTGGGGATGGCGAGGCCGAGGAAGCTGAAGAAGGTGGCGATGTAGTCCCCGAGCGAATACTTCTTCACCGCCGAATACACGCCGACCGGCAGGGCGATGGCCCAGGTGGCGAGCAGGGTGGTGAAGGTGAGCACCAGCGTGAGCCCCATGCGCTCCCAGATCAGGTCACCGACGGGTTGCTGCCATTCGAAGCTGAAGCCGAAATCACCGTGCAGGACGATGCCGGAAATCCATTTCCAGTATTGCACGATCATCGGCTGGTCGAGCCCGAAGCGGGCGCGCAGTTCGGCCGCCGTGTTCTGGTCGACGATCTCGTTCGAGGCGGCGAGGGTGGCGATGTAGTTGGTGACGAAATCGCCGGGGGGCAGGCGGATGAGCACGAACGCCATCACGCTTATCACCGCGAGGGACGGGATCATCCACAGCAGGCGCTTGCCGATAAAAATCAGCATGCGCCGCTCCTCCTCCCGGAAATCCGGGAGGAGGGCGGGCGGCGGTGCGCGGCTGGGTTAGCCAAAGTAGTACTGCTGCGGCAGGGACGGGCCGGGGTTGGGCCAGCTCCAGGAGGACGGCATCTTGCCCGGCACATTGTGCAGCTTATTGCTGGCGATGCCGAAGGCGTTGACGGCGAGACACACGCCGACGGTTTCGAAGGCATCGGCCGTGAGGTCGAACAGCGCCTTCATCGCCTCGGTGCGCTTCTTGAGGTCCGCGGTGCCACGGGCGATGTCGAACAGCTTCATGCGCTGCTTCTGGCTTTCCGGCGGCTCCTCGCCTTCCTTGCCGTTCGACACGTACCACTGGGTCCAGGGGATGGCGTAGCGCGAGCCCTGGGGGTGCTGGGCGAAGAAGTCACGCGGGTCCAGCATCGGGTCGAGGCCGCCCGAGCCTGGCCACACCGCGACGTCATGCTCGTTGTTGTCGCCGCGGGTGTAGTAGAGCGCGCGCTCGATGGTGTTGACCTTGCAGTCGATCCCGATGGCGGACCAGTGGCGCTTCACCAGTTCGAGGGTGTCAACCAGATCCGGGTAGAGCGTCGGGATGACGTCGATGGCGAAGAACACCTTGGAGCCGTCGGGGTGGAGGCGCTGGCCCTGGCCGTTCTTCTTGCTGTAGCCGGCGGCATCCAGCATGGCGGCGGCCTTGGCGGCATCATGGGTGGTGAACTGGCGCGCGAGGGTTTCGTGGTACCAGGGATGGCCCGGGCGGGGGCCGGCCTGGTAGGGCTCGGATTGGCCGAGATAGACGAGTTCGATGATCTCGGCGCGGTCAATGCCGAGGGAGAGCGCCTGGCGGACGGTCTTGTTGCCAAAGAACGCCCGCATCTTGGGGTCCTTGTGCAGCATGTTGAAGTAGATCTGGCACTGCTGCGAACCGGAGTTGATGAGCTCGACGAGGTGATAGTTCCCCTTGGTGGCGTTCTGCGAGAGGGTGGGCTTGTTCTGCAGGGTGTCGATGTGGCGGTCCTGGATGTCGAGCTTGCCGGAGATCACGTCCAGCATCAGCGATTCGACATCCTGCGAGATGCTGAAGTTGATGGCGTCGATGTAGGGCAGTTGGTGGCCGTTGGTGTCGACCTGCCAGAAATACGGGTTGCGCCGCATCAGCACGCGGGTGGCGCCGCCGGTGTAGGCTTCCTCGACCACCCAGGGATCGAGCACCGGCTTTTCAACGTTGCCCCAGCGCAGCGGGATTTCGATGTCGCCCAGTTTGGAGCGGAACAGGGTGCCCCAGTCGGACACCTTGGCCGCCGCGATGGCTTCGGCGATCTTCGGGTTGTACTTCGGGTGGAACAGCGCGCCGTAGTGCTTGGGGAACAAGGTGGGGTGCTGGCCGAGCGGGGTGGCCAGGGTTTCGAGGAACAGCGCGTAGGGCGCCTCGAAGGTGACGCGCACGGTGTTGTCGTCGATCTTGGTGGCGATGCCGGGCTTGTTGGCGATCACCAGGGGGGACGGCACGGAGCGGTAGAGCTCGGAGTTCTTGCAGCAATCCTCGATGGCGAACACCACGTCATCGGCGCCGAACGGATGGCCGTCGGACCAGCGCATCCCCTTGCGGAGGCGGAAGGTGAACACGGTGGAGGTGTCGTTGACCTCCCAGCTTTCGGCGACATTGGGGAGCACTTCGGTGAAGGCGGCGTTCCAGCGCACCAGGCCCTGGTTGCCGACCATGCGCAGGATGCCGTTGTGGTCCGAACTGCCGCGCAGGCCGCGGCGGAGCTGGCCGCCGTAGGTGCCGGGCTTTTCCACCGGGGTGACGACCATGGGGCTGGCGGGCAGGCGGTCGGCCAGCTTGGGCAGCTTGCCGTCGGCGACGAGCTTGGCCAGGGCCGGGGCTTCCTTCGCCGCGTCCTGCGCGAAAGCCGGGCCGGCGGAAAGTGCCGCGGCGCCGACGAACCCGGCGAGAACCTTGCGCCGCCCCAGCTCGATGTCGTTTGTCATTGCAGCCTCCCTGTCGCCCGGCGGCTTCGCGCCGGATCGTTTCATTGTATCTAGAATCGCGGCCCGCCGCCCTGCCAATCCGGCACATGCTTGCGCATTTCCGTCCCGTCATCGCGGCGTCGGATGCCGCATGCCAGATAATTCGCATGGAGGGAAGCAAGAGCGACACGGTCGAGCGTGACGCCGAGGCCGGGGCCGGCGGGAAGGGCCAGACAACCGCCCTCGAAGCGGAGCTTGCCGCCCTGGATCACCTCGTCCTCCTGCCAGGGATAATGCGTATCCGCGGCATAAGTGAGGTTTGGCAACGTCGCGCCCATGTGGGTCATGGCGGCGAGGCTGATGCCAAGGTGGGAGTTGGAGTGCATGGAGATGCCGAGGCCGAAGACGCGGCCGAGGGCGGCGAGGTTTTGCGAGGCGCGCAGGCCGCCCCAGTAGTGGTGGTCGGACAGGATCACCTGGACGGCGTTCAGGCGCAGGGTTTCGGGGATGTGGCCGAATTCGACGGTGACCATGTTGGTGGCGAGCGGCATGGAGGCGTGTTTCGCCACCTCGCCCATTTCGGCCAGGGTGCCGGTGGGGTCTTCGAGGTATTCGAGCAGGCCGTCGAGTTGCGGCAGGACGCGCAGGGTGGTGGCGACGGACCAGCCGCCGTTGGGGTCGATGCGCAGGGGATGGTCGGGGAAGGCGGTGCGCAGGGCGCGCAGGGTCTCGATTTCGTAGTCGGGCTCGAACACGCCGCCTTTCAGCTTGATGGAGCCGAAGCCGTAGGCGCCGATCATGCGGCGGGTTTCGTCGACCATCTGGGCGTGGCTGAGCACTTCGCCCCAGCTATCGGTGGGGTAGCCGGGATCGCCGTGGTGGCGGGCGAATTTGTAGAACAGGTAGGCGCTGTAGGGCACGCGGTCCCGCACGGCGCCGCCGAGGAGGGCGTGCAGGGGGATGCCGGCGGCCTGGGCCTGGAGATCGAGCATGGCAACCTCGAAGGCGCCGAAGCTGACGTTGACGCGGCGGGTTCCGCTGGGCGGGATGACGGCGGGGTCTTCGTCGTGGCCGCTCAGGGTTTGGCTGACGCGGCGGCGCAGGCCGTTGAGGTCGAACGGATCAAGTCCGGGCAGGATGGCGGCGCAGGCGGCGAGGTCGGCGAGGGTTTCGAGGTCGCCGTAGCTTTCGCCGAGGCCCACGCGGCCGTCCTCGGTGATGACCTCGATGATGCTGCGCAGGGCCCAGGGTTCGTGCACGCCGGCGACGTTGAGGAGGGGCGGGTCGCGGAAGGCGATCGGGGTGACGCGCACCTCGCCCACGCGGATCTGTTTCGTCATGGCTTCCCCCTTGTCGGTCCGGGCTGGCATAGTCGCGCACATCGCCGCATTCGGCCACCAGGGAAACACCATGTCGCACGCCACCACCGAGGCTATCGTCTATGTGTCCTGCGCGGAGGAAACCCATATCGCGGTGCTGGCGCTGGATACGCTGACCGGGGCGATGCGGGAGTTGGCGCGGACCAAGCTGCCGGGCAACGTGCCCTCGCCCGGCAGTTTGCCGCTGGCGATTTCGCCCGATCGGAGCCGGTTGTATGCCGGGTTGCGCGAGGCGCCGTATCCGCTGGTGACCTACAGCATCGACCCCGGGACCGGGCTGCTGGATGTGCGGGGCAGCGCCACGCTGGCGGACAGCATGTGCTTTTTGTCGGTGGATGCGACCGGGCGAACGCTTTTCAGCGCATCGTACGGCGGGGCGAAGCTGGCGGCCAACGCGATCGGTTCGGACGGGGTGGCGGGGATGCCGATGCAGGTGCTGGCGACGCCGCCCAAGGCGCACAGCGCGGTGCCGGCGCCGGACAACCGCTTTGTCTACACTGCCTGCCTCGGCGCGGATGCCATCCTGTGCCAGGCCTTCGATGCGCCGACCGGGCGGCTGGCGGGGGAGATCAATATCGCGGCGCACACGGCGGCGGGGGCCGGGCCGCGCCACATGGTGTTCGGCGGCGGCGGGCGGATGCTCTACGTGGTCAATGAACTCGGCGGCACCCTGAGTGTCTATGCGCGGGACCCGGCGAGCGGGGCGCTGGCGGCGCGGCAGACATTGTCCCTGCTGCCCGATGGGGTGGCGACGCCGGTGGCGTCCGCCGATATCCACCTGACGCCGGATGGGCGGTTTCTCTATGCGAGCGAGCGGACCACCAACACGCTGTCCGGCTTTCGGGTGAATGCGACGGATGGCACGCTGGTGCCGGTGTGCCGGGTGCCGAGCGAGCCGACGCCGCGCGGGTTCGCCATCGCGCCGGGGGGGCGGTTCCTGCTGTGCGCCGGGCTCGCCTCGGGCGGGCTGGCGACCTATGCGATCGAGCAGGACACCGGCGTTCTGGTGCGGCTGGGGGTGCACCAGGTGGGCGGCGGGGCGAACTGGGTAGAGATCATCACCCTTCCGTAGCGCCGATCAAACACCCCTTCTGTCGCCAACCGGTTGTACGATAGACTTCGCGTTCAGCACGAAGTTCAACACCCATCGGGGAGCATGCCGACCATGGCGCTGGGAGCACCGACACGTCCGGGGCCGGGCTTCGCTGCACCGGAGTTGCAGTCTCGCATGCGGCATGGGCTGGCGCAGTTCGCCGGGATCACGCTGGGGATCCTGGGTGCGGTGCTGCTGGTGGCGCTGCTGACCTATGATCCGGCCGATCCGTCATTGAACACCGCCACCGTGCGGGCACCGCATAATCTGGCGTGGTGGCCGGGGGCGATCGCGGCGGATTTGCTGTTGCAGGGATTTGGCGTGGCCGGGGCGCTACCGGGGCTGGCGCTGCTGGCCTGGGGCTGGCGGATCGGCTCGCATCGCGGGCTGGGCGGGTTGCCGCTGCGGCTGGCGACGCTGCTCGCGGCGCTGCCGGTGCTGGCGGCGGTGATCGCGGCGGGACCGATGTTGTTGGGCACAAGGGTGGTGTGGCCGGCGGCGTCCGGCCTTGGCGGCGCCGCGGGATCGCTCATCGCGGCGATGGCGCTGGCGGCCGGGCATGAACTCATCGGGCCGTTCGGCGGGCTGGCGGTGTGGCTGCTGGGCGCGGTGCTGGCGGTGCTGCTGGTGCTTCTGGCGCTCGGGCTGACGGCGCGGGAATGGCACGCGGCGGGGAGTGCCGCCCGGGTGGGGGCGAGCCATAGCCGGGGCGCGGCGTATGTGCTGGCGCGGATCGGGCTGCGGCTGGGGCAATTCGGCAGCAGCCTGGTGCACCGGATCGACGGCACCGCCAATCCGGCGCAGGCGGCGCCGCTGGCCGAGCCGCCGCCGCTGCCGGGGCGGGTGGAACCGCGGCTGGGGCCGTCGGCGGTGCCGGCCGCCGCGGGCGTGCCGGCGGCGATCGGGGTGATCGAGAAGCTCAAGGCGGATATCGCGGTGGCGGCGTCCAACCGGCCGCCCAAGCCCCCTGCCCCGACACTGGGCGGCAAGAAGGCGCCGCCGGAGCAGATCGCGTTGCCGCTGGAGGAGAACTGGAAGTTCCCCTCGATGGACCTGCTGACGCCGGCACCGGATCGGGCGATTTTCGGCGGGCCGAGCGAGGAGCATCTCAACGCCACCGCGCGGCTGCTGGAGACCGTGCTGGCGGAGTATGGCGTGGATGGGCGGATCGCCAAGCATCTGGCCGGGCCGGTGGTGACACTGTTCGAGTTGGAGCCGGCGCCGGGCATCCGCAGCGCGCGGGTGATCGGGCTGGCCGATGACGTGGCGCGTTCGCTCTCGGTGCTGGCGGTGCGCATCGCCACCGTGCCGGGGCGCAATGTGATCGGCATCGAGGTGCCGAACCAGAAGCGCGAGACAGTGTATTTCACCGAACTGCTGCATTCCCGCCCGTGGATCGAGGACCAGGCACGGCTGCCGCTGGCACTGGGCAAGACGATCGACGGCGAGGCGATCATCGCCGATCTCGCCCGCATGCCGCATCTGCTGGTGGCGGGCACCACCGGGTCCGGCAAGTCGGTGGGGATCAACGCGATGATCCTCTCGCTGCTCTACCGGCTGTCGCCCGACGAGTGCCGGTTGATCATGATCGACCCGAAGATGCTCGAACTGTCGATCTACGAGGGCATTCCGCATCTGCTGGCCCCGGTGGTGACGGAGCCGGCGAAGGCGGTGGTAGCGCTGAAATGGACGGTAGGGGAGATGCAGCGGCGCTACCGGGCGATGAACCAGCTGGGCGTGCGCAACATCGCCGGGTTCACCGATCGGGTGGCGGAGGCGCGGGCGCGCGGCGAGGTGGTGACGCGGCGGGTGCAGACCGGGTTCGACAGCGAGACCGGCAAGCCGGTGTTTGAGGAACAGGCGCTCGCGCTGGAGAAGCTGCCGCTGGTGGTGG
>CAIMWH010000019.1 GCA_903845065.1 uncultured Rhodospirillales bacterium
CCGATCCAGATCAGGACCTTCATGCCGCCGCCTGCCTAGTCGATGGCAGCGCGGGTGGCGCGGACTTCGCGGACGAGATCGGCGACGTCCTGCTTGAGGCCGGCGACTTCGGTTTCGAGGGCAGCGATGCGCTCCCCCTCGGGCGGGCGCCCATCGGCGGCGTGGTGGTCTTGCATGGTTGGCCTCATGTCGTGGGGGGGAGGTGCGTCTCAGCGCACGCCGATCGACACGGCGCCGGGGACGGAGGGACCGCCGGACCCGGCGAGGAAGCCGACCAGCGCCGACCCGCCACCACCACCGCTGGCGCCGGCCCCAAAGGCAGCGCCGCCGTTGCCGCCATTGGCGGCCAGACAGGACGCGCCACCGGCCCCGCCATTGCCCAGCAACCCGACCACGGCGGGAGTGCCGGGGGCCCCGTTCTGGCTGCCGGTGGTGCAGGTCGCGAGGCCGCCGCCGACATTGCCGCCGAAGGCCCAGGAGTAGCCGGTGGAGGCTCCGTTGAACGCTGCCGGGGTGGCCGAGATGCCGGCCCCTGCGGCGCCCGGCGAGGCCTGCGGCGAGGCGTAGGAGTGGACATTGCTCGCCGGAAGACTGCCGATCGGGCTGCCGGAGCCGCCGCCGCCGTTGCCGAAGTCGCCGGCGCCCATCCCGCCTGTTCCGCCCGATCCCCCCGCGCAGCCACCGATATAGGCGGTGCTGCCGGCGGTGGCGCCGGATGCATTGCCGCCGCTGTTGATGGCACCGCCACAGCCACCGCCGGCACTCGCGGTGAGCGAGCCGTTCGACCCCGCCCCCCCGGCATTGGCGCTCACGGTGACGGCGCCGATGGTGACCGAGGTGATGCCGCCGGCGGTTGGCGTCGAGCCGCTCGACCCGTTGGTGGTGCCCGATGCGACGCAGGAGGCGCCGGCGGCACCGATCGTCACCGAGAGCGAGGTGGCGTTCGCAACTTGCGCCGCCAGCACGGTGAAGCGGCGATAGAACCCCACGCCGCCAGTGCCGCCGCCGCTGACGGCGGTGCCGCTGGTCACGACGGTGCCGCAGCCGGAGCCACCGCCACCGCCCATCATCTCGATGTCGACAGCGTGCCATCCCGCCGGCAGCGTGACGGTCTGGCTGGTGGTCACCAGGATGTTCTGCGGCAGCGGGGTGGCGTTGGATTGGGTGATGGTCTGGGCCGCCAGCGGCTGCCAGGCGAAGGCGAGGGCCGCGAAGAGCAAGCGCGTCAGGAGGGGGTGGCGCATCACTGGACGTCCCCCGAGAGATAGGCAGTGGGGCTGGCGGTCTTGATGAAACAGCCCGTAGTCGAGAACACCAGGGTGATGCCGACGCTGTAAAAACTCGGCGGTCGCCCGGCATAAGAGAGGCTGAAGGTCGTGTTGGCCGGCACCTGTCCGCAATAGAAGGGGGTCACTGCCCCGTCCGCCGGAACGGTGGTGGTGTTGGTGATCAGCAGGAATCCGGGCGTACTGCCGGTGGTGACAGTGGCGCCGTAGAGGTTGCCGGCGCTCGCCTTGAGGACGAGGCTGGCGGCCAGGGCCGGAGTTGCCGCGGTGGTGATGGCCGAGGCGGACGACGCGGTCGGCGTGGCGACGGTGGCGACGCAGGCGATGGACACGCCGGCCGGACATCCGGTCTGGGCGCGCGCATCGGCCGTCGCCAGCGCGAAGAGCGCGGCGAGCAAGAAGCGGAACATGGAACCTCCTGTGGGGATGGGGGCCGTCACCAGGTGACGGCGATGACCTGGTCTTCGGTGGTAGCGGCGGTGACCTGGGCGAGCAGCAGGGCAAGCCTGGTTTGGGCGGCGACGATGGCGGCCTTGCCGTCGGTTCCGGCTTGCTGGATCTCGGCGGTGGTGTGGGGGCGGAAGGCCCAGACGCCCTCCGGGTCGGCGCACCAGAATGGCGTGCTCCAGTCCGCGGCCAGGCCGGGCAACAGGCTGGCGGTGACCGAGGCGATCATGTTGGCCTGGTCGATTGGCGTGCTGGGATAGGTGTGCGGGGCTGCAAGCGCGGCGGAGGTGTAGCCGCCGGTGATTGCCGCCGCGCAGGCGGCGCGGAGCGATGCGGCCTGGCGCGCCTTGACCACCGCCAACGGGAAGCGCGCCGGCATGACCGCCCCCTCGACCAGGGCAAAGGCGCCGCCGTGGCTGAAGCGGGCGATCTCGTCGGGCATCACCGCGATGGTGCCGGGCACCGCCGCCAAATGGGCCACGACATCCGCCAACATGCAGGTCGTGACGCCGTGGATCAGACCGTCGGCGCCGATCGAAGCGAGGTAGATTTTGCCCGTCGCGGTGGCGAAGGCGGCATAGTCGGACATCGGCCGGGTCCCTATTTCTTGACCTGGAGGGCCTGCAGCATCGTGAGGATGCGGCTGTCGGCGTAGGTGTTGGCGATGATCTCCAGATAGTAGGTATAGGTGCCAGCGGCCGGCGGCGCGTCCATGATGGTGAGGGTGGCATCGTCGGCCGACATGCCGGAGACCACGATGACGCCGTCGCTGCGGCGGATGCGATAGGTGGTTGCCATCAGCCCGACGTTCCTTCTGCTCCGCCACCGGTGCCGCCGATCGACGGGCCGCCGGCGCCGCCGACATTGACGATCGAACGCAGGGAAAGCTGCACGTTGGCGTTGGCGGTCACCGTCAGCGTGACCGCGGCCGCGGTGACATATGCCGGGGTGAAGGCGAGTGCGCCGGTCTCCGTGTCGATCACCGCGCCCGAGACGCCGCCCGAGGCGATGTTGCCGGTGGCGACCGCCAGGCTGGCAATGTCGGCATTGACGATCTGCGCCGCCGTGGCCGAGGCGGGGCCGGCGAGCGAACTCACGCCGCCGGACGCGGTGACCGTCCTGATCCAGTACCACGCCTTGGTGCCAGGCGTCAGCGTGGCGCTGTCGGCGTCGACGGTGGCACTGCCCTTAGTGACGATGGTGGGCGCGGTGGTGGCAGGGTTCGGCGTGGCCGGCAGCGAGGCGCCGATGGCGCGAAAGAGTTCGACGTGGGCCACGTCCTGCTGCACTGCGTTGGTCCAGGACAGATTGACCGAACGGTTGCCGGCGACGGCGGCGAGGCTGGAGGGCGCGGCCGGCGCGATCGCGGCGATGGTGATCGACTGCGCGGTGACGGCGGAAATATCTGGCTGGCCGCCGCCATAGACGTTGAACGGCAGCAGCTTGAAGTAGAGCGTCTGGCCGATGCGGTCGGTGGTCAGACCGAAGCGGAAGATCGTGCCGTCATAGATGCGGACGAACGGCACCCCGGAGGCGTGCGCGCCGGGCGGGGTGTCATACATCCCGCGACGCAGATAGGTGAGCGCATAGGCCGCGCCGGTGCCGAGGGTCGCGGTCTCGTAGGCGAGGTATTCGCCGCCGCAGTAGCAGAGCGTGTTGCCCTGCTGCGCGTCGGTGATGGAGCCCGAGATCAACTGCTGGGCGGAGGCGGCGAGATCAACCGCCAAGGTGTTGGTGGTGTCGATCGTCGGACCGCTGGTCGCTGGTGTGACGGCAGCGAGGCTCGCCGTGGTGACGCCGAGGCGGGCGATCCCGCTCTGCCGGCCGGCGTAGCGATAGGTGGCGTTGTCGGTCGAGACCCAGAGGTCGAAGCCGCCCCAGTTGGTCGGGCCCGCCGCAGCGATCCAGACCTCGAAGGCGCCGGCAACGGCGAAGGTCGGCTGCCAGATCACCGCCGTCGCGGTGCCGGGCGTGCCGCCATAGGCAGGCTGATAGCCGGCGCCGGTCTGCATGGCATAGGCGGGCGCCGAGCCAGTGCCGGCGAGATAGTCCTCGGCTTGGACGGAGAGCGTGGCGTCGGCGTTCTCGGTGATCTCGGTGATCCGCACCCATTGCTGGACCAGGCCGAGCGCGCCGTCGGTGATGGAGACGATATCCATCGGATCGAGCAGGATGAATTCGGCGCCCAGGGTGAAGGCGTAGGTGCCGCGGACCTGCGCGCGCCCCATCGTCAGCGAGGCGCTCATTACCGCGGCGGATTGGAGGCAGAAGAAATGCGCTTGCTTGCGGTCGGCCGGGCGCAGGCCGTAGATCGCGATCGCCGCGTCGTCCTGGATGGAGGCGATGGCCGGATTGTAGTTGTTGCCGCGATCGAGATATTCGACGGTCCAGGCGTTCTGCTGGGTTGCCGGTGCCTTGCGGGTATAGGCGACGGGGCCGATGCCGCCGCTGCCGGTGCTGTTGGCATTGCCGCCCTGGAGCGACTTGAAGTCGGCGTCGGTCAGCGCGTAGAGCGGTGCCGAGGGGGCGGTATAGGTGGCGCCGTTCGCGCTGAGGCTGGCGTCGCCGTAGCTGACGAAATTGAGCACCCCGCCGGACCACACCGCCTCGGCGTTCGTCGCGCCCAGGAGGTCCTTGATGAAGCTTCGCCCCTCGGCCTGGTCGATCAGCACCGGCGAGACCACCAGGCCGGCCGCCTGCCAGTAGGAGCGCACTGCGGTCAGGTTGCCGAGAAAGGCGGACGGGAAGCCGGCGCCATAGGCGGGATTGGTGAGGTAGTCGGCGATCACCGTCGCCGGGTTCACATCGGGCTGGCCGGCAATGCCATAGGTGTCGGTGCTGAACGTCACCTCATAGGTCAGGTTCGGCAGCGACGGCGACGAGCCGAGCGGCATTGGCCCCGCCGCGACATAGGCGAGACCGCGATAATTCAGTGATTGTGCGTTATATGGCATCAGCCCGGCCCCTCGATGCCTTGCCGCGTGTCGGACCAGACATCGACCGTCGTTGCGATCGGGGTCGTGGTGCCGAAATACCCCCAGGCCGTCTGTGTGAGGCTGCCGACGAAGGCGGTCAGATTATAGGCTGCCAGCGTGCTGCCCACC
>CAIMWH010000020.1 GCA_903845065.1 uncultured Rhodospirillales bacterium
CCAGCGCGGCGGCCGCCCGCAAGGACTGGCCCGGTGCGATCGCCGCGCTTGAAACCCGGATATCCCTCGGCGAAGTGCGCTCGGACCACTGGCTTGACCTTGCCGACGCCTTCCTCGCCCGGATTCCCGCCGATCCGCAGCGCGGCCTGCTCGCCGCCTGGCGCGCCTACCAGTCGGCCGATGGCAATGACGCGGAAATCCCTGCCCTCCAGCGGGTGGCCGATGCGCTCGTCCGGCTCGATCGGCCGGTGCCGCTGATCCAGACCTGGGAAGCGCTCACCGAACGCGCGCCCGACAACGAGGAGTTCAAGCGCCAACTCGCCGCCGCCCAGCGCACCGCCGGCATGCTGGTGCGCAAGGTACGGGTGGAGGCCGAGGCTGATCCGCCGCGCGCCTGCCTCGCTTTCACCGCGGCACCGAGTCGGCGGCCCGATTTCAATCCGCAGGATTGGCTGCGGCTGGAACCTGCGGTGCCGGAGGCCGCGATTACCCGCGAGGGCGACGAACTCTGCATTTCGGGCCTGCCCTCGGGCGCCACCACGCGCGGGACATTGCGCGCCGGGCTGCCTGGGGAGGGCGGCATCGCACTCGGCCGGGATACGCCGCTCGCCTTCAGCCTGCCCAACCGGCGCCCGCGCATCGTGTTCGACAACCGGCTGTTCGTGCTGCCGCGCGGGCAGGCGACCGCCATCACGCTGAGCACCACCAACCTCTCCGCGGTCAGCCTCAAGCTGATCCGGCTGACCGAGCGCAACGTGGCCACGTTGCTGCGGGACACCCGGCTTGGCGAGGCCGTTGAGCGCTGGAGCGCCGAATATATCGCGGATAATTCGGGGCGGGTGGTGTGGGAGGGGAAGGCTGAAATCCCGAAGTGGCAAGCCAACAAGGCGGCCCGAACTGCGCTGCCGCTGCCGGATGCGTTGCGTGATGCCGGGCCGGGCCTGTATTTGCTGGTCGCCCAGCCCGGCGACGGGATTTCGAGCGGCGCGGCGGGGGCGGTGCAGGTGGTGCTGCGGACCGATCTTGCTCCCACCGTGTGGCGTGGCAGCGACGGGCTGACGGTGCAGATCCGCAGCTATGGCGATGCCAAACCGCGTTCGGCCATTCGCCTCGCGCTGCTCGCCCGCAACAACGATATCCTGGCCGAGGCCGTGACCGGCGATGACGGCGTTGCGCGGTTTTCGGCGCCGCTGTTGCGCGGCGAGGGGCCGCTGGCGCCCGCGGCGCTGCATGCGTTCGGTCCGGAGGATGATTTTGCGGCACTCGATCTTACGACGGCGGCGTTCGATCTGGCGGATCGCGGGGTGGAGGGGATGCCGCATCCCGGGCCGCTCGATGCCTATGTTTGGCTCGATCGCGGCATCTACCGGCCTGGCGAGACCGTGCAAGTGATGGCGCTGCTGCGCGATGCGGCGGGTCTCCCGGTTGATCTGCCGGCCGAGTTGCGGGTGCTGCGGCCGAATGGGCAGACCTTCCTGCGCACTACGCCGCCGCGTGGTGCCGAGGGGGCGATCCATTTGCCGGTGACGCTCTCGCAGGGGGCGGCGGCCGGGACGTGGGTGATCGAATTGCGCGGGGACCCCAAATTGCCGCCGATCGGGCGGGCCGAATTTCGGGTTGACGCCTTCGTGCCCGATCGGATGGCGGTGGAACTCGGCACGCCGCCGGCGATGCTTATTCCGGGCCAGCCGGCCAGCCTGCCGGTGACGGCGCGCTTCCTCTATGGCGCCCCCGCGGCTGGGCTTGATGGCAAGGCGACCATGCGCCTGGTTGTCGATACCGCGCCGTTCGCTGCGCTGGCTGGCTACCGGGTTGGCCTCATCGGGGAACTCTACGCCCCGCAAGCCGTTGATCTTAAACTTCCCAACACCGATGGCGAGGGTCGTGCCACCCTGCCCATCACGCTGGGCCGCGCGCCGGATACCACGCAGCCGTTGAAGGCAGAGATTGCGGTTGACGTGAACGATCCGGCGGGGCGGGCGTCTCGCGCCGTTACCAGTATTCCGGTTCAGGGCGCCCATCCGCTGATTGGCCTCAAGCCGCTGTTTCCGGACAATGCGGTGGATGCCGCCGCCGAGGCCGGGTTCCAGGCCATCGCATTGGCGCCCGATGGCAGGCGTATTCCGCTCGCCGCCCGCCTGCGCCTGGTGCGGGAGCGGCCGGACTGGCGGGTGGTGATGCGCGGCAGCCTGGCGCGCTACGAGACGGTGTGGCGTGATGAACCGCTCGAAAGCCGGGATATCGCGATCCCGGCGAGCGGCGAGTTCAGGTTCAGCAAGAAGCTCGACTTCGGGCGCTATCGCATTGAAATTGCGGAATCCAACGGCATGGCCGCGACCTCCTATCGCTTCCGCGCGGGGTGGGCGACGTCCGAAAGCCCCGATGTGCCGGATAGGGTGGATGTGTCGGCGGACCGGCGCTCGGTGCCGGCCGGCGAGAAGGTGAAGATCCATATCGCGGCGCCGTTCGCGGGCGAGGCGACGGTGCTGGTGCTGTCCGATCGTGTGCTGTCATTGCGCACGGTGCCGGTGGCCGAGGGCGGCAGCGATGTGGAGGTGCCGGTCGAGACCAGTTGGGGGCCGGGCGCTTATGTGGCGGTGCATGTGTTTCGCGCCGGTGGTGGCAATCGGCCGGCACGGGCGATTGGGCTGACCTGGGTGGGCGTCGATCCTGCGGCGCGCAGCCTGAAGCTGGCCATTGGCACTCCTGAGCGCATCACGCCGCGCCAGCCGCTGCTGGTGCCGGTGACCGCTGCTCCCGGCGCGTGGGTGTCGCTGGCGGCGGTGGATGAGGGCATCCTGCGGTTGACGCGCTTTACATCGCCCGACCCGGCGCCGCATTTCCTGGGTCGTCGCCGACTTGGGCTAGATATCCGCGACGACTGGGGCCGGTTGATCGCGCCGGCCGAGGGGGAGGCGGCGCTGCTGCGTCAGGGCGGGGACGAGGCGGATTTCGTGCTGCCCGATATCCCACAGCGCACGGTGACGCTGTTCAGTCCTCCGGTTCAGGCAGGCGCGGATGGTATCGCGCGTATTTCGCTGGATATTCCCGATTTCAACGGCCAGATCCGCCTGATGGCGGTGGGATGGCAGGCGAGCCGGATTGGGGCGGTGGCGACCGATGTGGTGGTGCGTGATCCGCTGATCGCCGAGGCGCTGTTGCCGCGCTTCCTTGCGCCGGGGGATGAGGCGCGGCTGGCGGTGCTGCTGCACAATCTCGATCTGCCCGGCGGTGCGGTGGAGGCGAAGCTCTCGGTGGAGGGGCCGCTGGCGTTGGCGGGCCCGGATCGGCTTGCCGTCACATTGGCGCAGGGGGCGCAGGCGGTTCCGGTGACGGTGCTGCGCGCCACCGGCGCCGGGCGGGGAGTGATCCGGCTGACCGCGACCGGGCCTAACGGGTTCAGCGTGACGCGGGAGTCGGTGATCAATATCCGCCCGTCGCGGCCGCAAAGTGCTGTGGTGTCCGCCGCCGAGATGCAGCCCAATGCCGAGGTGAAACTGGTGCCGGCGTTCGAGCGGTTCATCGCCGGCACGACCCGCGCGGTGGCCAGTTTCGGCGCGCCGGTGCGCTATGACAGTGCGGCGTTGGTGCAGGCGCTGGATGCCTATCCGCTGTCCTGCCTGGAGCAGACCACCAGCCGTGGCCTGCCGCTGGCGTTGCTGCCGGATGGGCCGGTGGCGGGTGATGGGCGGGCCGCGCGGCTACAGGCCGCGGTGAACTCGGTGCTGGATCGCCAGCGCTATGATGGGGCCTTCGCGCTGTGGTCGGCCAATGGGGATGCCGAGGCGTGGCTGACGCCGTATGCGGTGGAATTCCTGCTGCGGGCGCGGCAGTCCGGGGCGGTGGTGCCGGATAGCGCGGTGAACGATGCGGTGAAGTTTCTCGCCGAAGTGGCTGAACGGGATGGGGATTCGCCGGAGTTCCGGGCCGCCGCCGCCTATGGGCTGTATGCGCTGGCCCTCGCCGGCCAGGGCAGGCCGGGGGCGGCGCGGGTGATGGCGGAACGGATCAACCAATTGCCCACGCCGCTTGCCAAGGCCCACCTCGCCGCGGCGCTGGCCCTCGGGCATGACCGGCCGCGCGCCGAGGCGGCGTTCAACGCGGCGCTGGCGGCACCGGCGCGCAAGTGGTGGAGCGGCGACTACGGCACTGCTTTGCGTGACCAGGCCGCCATCCTGGTGTTGTTGAAGGAAAGCGGGCTGTTGCCGGATCGCGTGACCCGCCTCGCCGCCAGCCTGCCGGGGGCCGATCTTCAGGCGGGCGCGTTGAGCACCCAGGAACAGGCGTGGACCGCCGCCGCCGCGGCCGTGCTGGGCCGCGATGGGCGGGCGGTTCGGATCGCGGTGGACGGCACCCCGCGGGATGGCACGCCGGCGCTCAGCGTGCCGGTGAGTGCGGCGCAGTCGGCGCGTAATCTTGGCACGGCGGCGGTGTGGCAATCGCTCGCGGTGAGTGGGGTGCCGGTGGAGGCGTTGCCGGCGGCGCGGGCCGGGATGCGGATCACGCGGCGGTTCCTGACGCTCGATGGCGCCACGCTCGATCTGGAGAAAATCCACCAGAACAACGTGTTCGTGCTGCTGCTTGAGGGTAAGGCGGAGGATGCGCAGGACCATCGCGCCATGCTGCTGCAGGGATTGCCGGCCGGCTGGGAAATCGCCGGGCGGATGGCGGCGGGCAAAGTCTCGGGCATGGAGTGGCTGGGCGAGTTGAGCGAGACCGAGGCGCAGCCGGCGGCGGATGATCGGTTTGCCGCCGTTCTGGCGCTGACCGAGGCCAAGCCCGAGTTCCGCGTGGCGGTGCGTATCCGGGCGGTGACGCCGGGGCGTTATGAAATCCCTGGGGCCGAATTGTCGGACATGTACCGGCCCGCGGTGTTTGCCCGCCAGGCCGCCAACCGGATCAGCGTGCTGGCACCCGAGTGAAACGGCGCTGGCTCCTGCTGCTGGTTCCGCTGCTGGCGGTTGGGCTCGACCGGCTGTTTCCGCCTGATTTGTCGCGGCTCGACCATCTCGGGACCGAGGTGGTCGATCGGGACGGGCGGACGGTGGCGTTGCTGCCGGCGAAGGGCGGCGTGTGGCGGTTCGAGGCGCGGGCGGACGATGTGGCGCCGGTATTGATCGAGACGCTGGTCGCCACCGAGGATCGGCATTTCTGGCATCACCCCGGGGTCAACCCGTTGGCGTTGCTGCGGGCGTCCTGGCAGGACCTGCGGGCGGGGCGGATCGTGTCGGGCGGCTCGACGATCACCATGCAGGCGGCGCGGTTGCTGGAGCCGCGGCCGCGGACGGTGGTGTCCAAGGTGGTGGAGGTGTTTCGGGCGTTGCAGCTTGAGGCGCGGTTCAGCAAGCGGGAGATCATCGGGATCTGGCTGACGTTGGCGCCGTATGGCGGCAATCTGGAGGGGGTGCGGGCGGGGTCTTTGGCGTGGTTCGGGGTGGGGCCGGGGCACCTCGATGCGGCGCAGGCCGCGGCGCTGGTGGCGATCCCACGGCGGCCGGAGGCGTTGCGGCCGGATCGGCATGCGGCGCGGCTTCGGGTGTTGCGGGATCGGATTTTGCAGGCGGATGGGGGGGAGGTGCCGACGCAGCGGCAGAAGCTGCCTCGGCATGCGGCGTTGGCGGTGTCGGCATTGGCGCGGGCGCCTCGGGTGGTGACGACGCTCGATCTGCCCCTACAGATCGCGATGGAGCGGCTGGTGGCCGAGCGGCCGGCGGGGTCACCGGCGATGGCGCTGGTGGTGGCGGATTTGCAGGGGGCGATCCGGGCGGTGACGACGTCGGGCGGGTCATTGGACCTGACGATGGCGGTGCGGTCGCCGGGGTCGGCGTTGAAGCCGTTCGTGTATGCGCTGGCGTTCCAGGATGGGGTGGTGGCGCCGGATAGCCGGGTGGACGATGTGCCGCGGCGGTTCGGGCATTATGCGCCGGAGAATTTCGATCGGGGGTTTGCCGGGGCGGTGACGGCGCGGGAGGCGTTGCAGCGGAGCTTGAATTTGCCGGCGGTGGCGCTGCTGGAGCGGGTGGGGCCGGCCAGGTTCGCGGCGGTTTTGCGGGAGGCGGGGGTGCGGTTGCGGATGGCGCCCGGAGCGGCGGCTTCGTTGCCGTTGGCGTTGGGCGGGGCGGGGCTGACGCTGCGGGAGGCGGCGGGGCTGTATGCCGGGCTGGCCGGGGATGGATCGGCGATGGCCCTGCATCTGGTGTCGGAGGGCGGGGTTCGACGGGATTTCCTCGGGCCTCGTGCGGCGGGGATGACGGCGGAGGTTTTGACGCAGCCGTTTCCGGATGGTGGGCGGTCGGGCGTGGCGTGGAAGACCGGGACGAGCTGGGGCGGGCGGGATGCCTGGGCGCTGGGGTTCGACCGGTCCCATGTGGTGGGCGTTTGGGTTGGCCGGGCGGATGGCACGCCGGTGCCGGGGGCGACGGGGCGGAGCCTGGCGTTGCCGATGCTGGCGCGGGTGTTCGATGTGTTGCCGGAGGCGCCAAGGGAGGTTCCCAGGGTGGTACGGGCGAGGGTGGCGTCGGGGCGGTTGTCGGATGGGTTGCGGCTGTTGTTTCCGCCGCCGGGGGCGGTGTTGAGTGCGGATGGGCCGGTGACGTTGCGGGCGATGGGGGGGCAGCGGCCGTTGACGTTTCTGGTGGACGGGGCGCCGCTGCCCGCCGATCCGGCACGCCGGGAGGCGGCGTGGCGGCCGGAGGGGCCGGGGTTCTACCGGGTGGTCATCCTCGATGCCGAGGGGGTGGCGGTGGAGGCGGCGGTGCGGGTTACAGCCCGGTGACGAAGCGGGCCATCACCACGATGATGGCGATCTGCATGCAGCCTTGGAACGCCACGGCGTAGACGTAGCGGCGCATGAGGCGGCCGATGCGGGCGCCGTCGGGCACGGGTTTGCGCATCTCGAAGTAGACCAGCAGGTTGGACGGCAGCAGGAAGCCGAGGCCTTGCACGGTGAGGATGGTGACGATTACCAAAGCGGCGAGCACCCAGCCGTATTGCGGCCAGTCGAGCGCGAGGAAGCCGAGTTGCTGGGCGTGGTAGTAGCCGGCGGTGGTGGTCATGATGGAGAGGGTGGGCAGCAGGAAGAGGGTTTTCGGCATCAGGCGCAGGATCATGGCGCGCCGCGCGGGGGGCGGCAGGGTGCGCATGATGGGGCCGACGACGAAGCCCATGAAGAGATCGATCCCGGTCCAGAGCACGCCGCACATGACGTGGATGAAGTTGAGCAGCCAGGCGTTCTCATACCAGGCGGCCCCACCGGTAACCGCAATCCCCAAGGCGCACCAAATCAGGTTGGTAAGATCGATCGGCTTCACATCATCATCCATCATCCCCTCCTTGCTTATCGTGGAAAAAGTTTTTGCTTCTTTTTTCAAAAAGAAGCGCTTCCTTCTACTGCGCCAAAACCCGGTCAATAAACTGCTGCGTAGCCCCCAGATAAGCCGCCGGGTCCGTCATGGCGGCGATGGCCGCCCGATCCAACCGCGATGTCACCTCGGGCTCCTGCATCAACGCGTCTTCGAGGGTCCCGCCCGCGGTAAGGGCGCGATCGCAGGCATGCTTGACCACGTGGTGCGCGGTCTCACGCCCGAGATGCGGGGCGAGGCCCATCATGACGGCTTCGGCGACGATGAGGCCGCCGGTGAGATCGAGGTTGCGGCGCATGCGGGCGGGGTCGACCACCATGCCCTCGGCGATGGTGCGGGCGTGGGCGAGGGCGCCGTGGGTGAGGACGAAGGCTTGCGGGAGGGCGAGGTATTCGGCCTGCCAGGGGCCGGTGGCGCGTTCGTGGTCCTGCGCCATGGCGCCTTGCATGAGGGGCACGAGGGCGTGGACGGCGCGGGCGCTGGCGAGGATGTATTCGGAGGCGATGGGGTTGCGTTTCTGCGGCATGGTGGAGGATTGGCCGCGGCCGGGGACATAGGGTTCGGAGACTTCGGCGACTTCGTTCTGGCAGAGCAGGATGATGTCGGTGGCGAGTTTGGACAGGCTGCCGCAGACGAGGCCGAGGAAGGAGACGGCTTCGGCGAGGCCATCGCGGGCGACATGCCAGGGGGCGGCGGGGGCGGCGAGGCCGAGTTCGTCGGCCAGGCCCTGCATGACGGCGAGGCCCTGGGTGCCGAGGGAGGCCAGGGTGCCGGCGGCGCCGCCGAACTGGACGAGTTCGACGCGGGGGCGGAGTTGGGCGAGGCGTTCGCGGTGGGCTTTGAGGGGCATCAGCCAGGTGGCGCATTTGAGGCCGAAGGTGACGGGAAGGGCGTGCTGGAGATGGGTGCGGCCGGCCATGACGGTGTGGCGGTGGGTGTCGGCCTGGCGGGAGAGGGCGGTGATGATGGCCTGGAGCTCGGCGTCGATCAGGGCGAGGCCGGCGCGGACTTGCAGGACGGTGGCGGTGTCCATGATGTCCTGGGTGGTGGCGCCCCAATGGGTCCAGGCGCCGTGGGGGCCCGCGGCGCGGGAGAGGCCTTTGACGACGCCGACGACGGGGTAGCCGACGTTGCGGACGGAGGCGGCGAGTTCGGCGGGGTCGAGGTTTTCCACCCGGGCGGCGGCGGTGATGGCGGGGGCGGCGTCGGGCGGGATGATGCCGAGGCGGGCCTGGACTCGGGCGAGGGCGGCCTCGACATCCAGCATGTGCTGGAACCAGGCGCGTTCGTCGAAAATGGCGCGGGCGGGGTCGGAGCCGTAGAGGGTGCCGAGGATGGGGGAGTCGGCGGGATTGATCGGCATTCTGGGGGCTCGTGGGGTTGGGGGCGCGCGGGTCAGGCGATGGTTTTGAGGGATTCGAAGAGGGCGGTGAAGGGGGAACCGGCGCGGTGGAATACCGGGGGGTGGCCGATGGGGGCGGGAACGGTGATGCGCTGGCCGCCTTGGTGGCGGGTGCCGGTCCAGAGGTGGGTCCAGGTGGTGCCGGCGGGGAGGTAGACGGTCCATTCGGCGGCGTTGGCGGCGTGGACGGGGGCGACGAGGAGGTCTTGGCCGTAGAGGTAATGGTCCTGGATGTCGTAGGTGCCGGGGTCATCCTCGTGGTGGAGGAACAGGGGGCGTTGGGCGGGCAGGCCGGTGGCGGCGGCTTCGGCGCTGATGTGGCGGAGGTAGGGGGCCAGCGCCGTCCAGATGCGGGTGAAGCGGGCGAAGTGGGCGAGGACTTCGGGGTCCTGGTCGACCTGGAGGTTGTGGTCGGGCCGGTTGCCTTCGTGCGTGCGCATCAGAGGGGTGAAGGCGGCCATCTCGGTCCAGCGCATGATGAGTTCGGGGGTGCGGACGTTGCCGAAGAGGGACGTATAGCCGCCGATGTCGCTGTGGTGATAGGCGTTGCCGAGCAGGCCGGCGGAGAGGGCGCCGCAGATGACGGTTTGCATTCCGTCATGGCGGGAGAAATCGACGCACTGGTCCCCGGCCCACAGCATGGTGGAGTGGCGGCTTGAGCCGGTGAAGCCGGCGCGCATCCAGAACAGGATGGGCTCGGGGGCCGCGCGGGCGGCGGTGGCGTTGACCTCGGCCCAGATGGTGGGCCAGGCGTTGTGCAGGAGTTTGGCATCGCCGTTGGCCAGCACGGCGTCGATGGGGAGGTATTCGCCGAAATCAGCCATCCAGCCGGAGAGGCCGATTTCGATCATGTTCTGGCGCAAGATGCGGGTGACCCACCAGTCCCGGGCGGCGGGCAGGGTGAAATCGGGGATGCCGCAGGAGAATTCGCCGAAATCGACGCGGTAGGTGGTGCCGGCGGTGTTCTTGGCGAGCAGGCCGAGGGCGTCGGCTTCGGCGAACAGGGGGCCGTCATCGCAGAGGTAGCAGGAGGTGTAGCCGAGGAAGCGGATGTTCTGGGTGCGGAGTTCGGCGATGCGGGCGGGGAGGTTGGGGTAGCGGGCGGGGTTGAACTGCCAGTCCCAGAACAGGCGGCGGCCGAAGCTGGTCTGGCGGATGCCGGCCCAGTCCTCGCACCAGAGGGCGGCGATGTGGGCGCCGGCTTCGCGGTATTTTTCGAGGCGGGTAAAGCTTTGTTCGCCGGCTTTGAGGCCGATGATGGCGCCGTTGTAGAGCCAGTCGGGTAGTCCGGGGGGGCGGCCGAAGCGGGTGGAGAGGGCGGAGACGAGGGCGGCGAAGCTGGGGGCGGTGGTGAATTCGAGGCGGGTGGGGGCGGCCCAGGTTTCGATTTCGTGGTGGGTTTCGGCGCGGAAGTCCAGCACGGTGTAGGCGGTGGTTTCGAGGTGGAACGCGGTTCGTCGCGAGGTGAGGAAGCTGGGCTGGGGGTAGTTGGTGGTCCAGTAGTCACCGCCGGCGCGGCCGGTGCGGTCGGCCTGGAAGGTGATTTCGCTGGTCTTGTCGCGGCCGACGCCGGGTTCGCTGGTCCAGATGGGGAAGCGGCGGGTGCGCAGGTTGAAGTAGGACATCTGCTCGCCGCCGCCCCAGACATGTTCATCGGGGGTGGTTTCGAGGCGGAACCAGAAGCGGTTCCAGGCGGGGGCGGCGTAGGTGAGGACAAGATGGAGGGTGGTGGCGGTTTCCTCGAGGGTGAAGCTCAGGGCGATGTCATCGGCGGCGTGGCGGCGGAGGTGGAAATGGGGGCCGTCGAGGGTGGTGTGGGGGAGGGGGGCGCGTTCGGGGATTGTGTCGGAGATGTCGAAGTTGCCGCGGTACATGTCCATGCGTTCGTGGCCGCGGCCGGCGAAGAAGGCGGGGGTGGTGGGGGTGTGGGTGAGGAGGGCTTTGCCCGCGAGGGTGAGGGTGAAGCCGGATGGGGTGGGGTGGAGGGTCATTACGGCTTGGCGTGTTCGCGGGGCGGGCGTTAGTTCGGCTGGATGGTGTAGCGGATGGTGCCGCGGCGTTGTTCGTGGGGGGCGATGACGAAGACGCCGGGGGGGAGGGGGCCGTCCATGCGGTTGAGGCCGTCGGTGATGTTGGTGACGGGTTCGATGGCGAGGAAGTCGCGGCCGTCGGGGATGTAGACGATGAGGTTGGCGAAGATGGGGTCGGCGGTGATTTGCATGGTGTAGCCGCGATCGGGGTAGGCAATGCGGGCAAGGCCGGTCCAGCCGGTGAAGCAGTTGTCGATGGAGTCGGGGCCGATGGGGCGGGGGGTGCTGTGGTCGCGTTCGGGGGGGACTGGGGTGTGGCCGATGGGGAGCATGTCGGCGCCGTTGCGTTGCAGGCCGGTGGCGGTGAATTGCAGGGTGGCGGCGGGGCTGCGGGGGAAGAACGGGTGCTGGCCGAAGGCTATGGGGGCGGGGCCGGTGTGGCGGTTCTCGATGAGGCAGGTGCAGACGAGCGAGTCTTCGGACAGGGTGTAGATCTGCTCGGCGTGGAAGGCGAAGGGCCAGAGTTCGCCGCCGGGATAGTCGAGGCTGAGGGTGACCTGGTCGCCGGCTTCGGTGGCGGTCCAGGGGAGTTGCCAGCCGGCGCCGTGGATGGCCCAGCCTTGCATGAGGTCGGGCAGGTCGTAGCTGGTGCCTTCGAAGGTGAAGCGGCGGCCGGCGACGCGGTTGGAGTAGGGGAACAGCGGGTAGCTGGCGAGGTCGCGCGGCGTGCTGGCTTGCAGGGCGTTGGGCTGGGGCGGGCGGAACATCGGCTCGTCCCGGCGGGTCCAGGCGACGACGGCGCCGCCGAAGCCGGGGGCGAGGACGAGCTTGGCGGTGCCGGCGACGACGGTGACGAGGTGGTGCCGTCCCGGCTGGTTCATCCCCAATGTGCTCATCCTTTGACCGCTCCTTGCGCTAGTCCGCGCACCATGGAGCGTTGCACGACGGCGAACAAGGCGAGGACGGGCAGGATGGAGAGGATGCCGCCGGCGGAGAGGGCACCCCAGGGGAGTTGGAATTCGCCGACCATCAATTGCAGGCCGACCGGCCAGGTGCGGCTGCCCGAACTGGTGGTGAGCATGAGGGCGAAGAGGTACTCGTTCCAGGCGGCGATGCCGATGAACACGGCGCAGGCCCACAGGCCGCCGCGGACCAAGGGGAGAATTACCCGCCACATGGCGCCGAGGCGGGTGCAGCCGTCGATGCGGGCGGCTTCCTCGAGTTCGATGGGGATGGCGTCAAAGAAGCCTTTCATCATCCAGATGAAGATCGGCAGCAGGAAGGCAGTGTAGGCCAAAGCGAGGCCGATGCGGGTATCGAGCAGGCCGGCCTGGCGCATGATGATGAAGAGGGGAATGATCATCAGCACGACGGGGAACATGCGCAGGATGAGGAAGAACAGCAGCACATTCTTGCGGCCGCGGAATTGCAGGCGGGACAGGCTGTAGGCGCCCAGGGTGCCGGCGAAGACGCAGATCACCACGGTGAAGAAGGTGGCGACCGCGCTGTTCCACATCAGGTCCGGCAGGTTCGACTGGGTCCAGATCGCGATGTAGTTGGTCAGGGTGGCGGGGATGGGAAGCAGGCTGATGTGGCGGGTGATGATGTCGCGCTCGAACTTCAGCGAGATGTTGAGCGCCCACAATACGGGGAAGGCGGCGAAGAAGGTGAAGGCGGCGGCGATGGCGTAGATCGCGCTGCGTTCGAGGCGGGAGCGGCGCATGTCAGTCCTCCCGCAGCGCGTTGGAGTAGCGGACGTAGAGCCAGGAGCAGGTCATCAGCAGGAGGAACATCACCACGCTGAGGGCGCCGGCGTAGCCGAAGTTGAATTCGCGGTAGGCCTTCTGGAAGGCGTAGAGCGACAGCACCTGGGTGGAACGGCCGGGGCCGCCGCCGGTGAGGATGAGGAGGAGTTCGGGCGAGTTCATCAGGCTGATGGCGCGCAGCACCACAGTGGCGACGATGATCATGCGCAGGCCGGGCAGTTGGATGTGGATGAAGCGGTGCCAGAAGCCGGCGCCGTCCACCGCGGCGGCTTCGTAGAGTTCGGACGGGATGCCTTTCAGGCCGGCCATCAACAGGAGGCCGAAGAAGGGGAAGCCGTGCCAGGTTTCGACCAGGATGGCGGCGGGGAGGGCCCAGTCGGGGTCGGCGAACCAGGCCTTGAAGCCTTCGATGACGCCAAGGCCCTGGAGGGCGGCGTTGATGACGCCGAGGCGGCTGTCGAGCATGAGGGCCCAGATGTTGCCGGCCACCACCAGCGGCAGGAACCAGGGCAGCAGGATGATCACCGACATCACCCGCATGCCGGGCAACTCGTAGTCGAGTGCCACGGCGATCACCAGGCCGCAGGCGAGTTCGAGGGCGACGGTACCGAAGACCCAGACGGCGGTGTTTTGCAGGGAGATCCAGAAGATCGGGTCATCCAGCAAGGCGAGGTAATGGCGCAGGCCGACATAGCCGATGCCGAGATCCATCCGGTTCAGGCGCATCTGACGGAAGGAGAGATCGATGCCGGAGATCGTCGGGTAGATGATGACGGCGAAGACCAGCAGCAGGCTGGGCGCCAGCAGGAGCCAGGGCCAGGCCTTGGTGTCGGATATGCCGGCAATGCGGGTGGCGAGGCTGCGCGACATCAGACGATCGCGAGGGCGGTCTTTTCGATGTACGCCCAGTCCGGCGCGAAGCCGAGGCCGGGGGTGTCGGGGATGGTGAATTTGGCGCCGTCGATCTTCAGGCCGTGCGAGCCGTGGCGGAGGTTGCCGATTTGCTGGGAGGAGATCACCAGTTCCTCGTAGAAATCATTGTTGGGGATGGCGGCGCAGAGTTGGGCCTGGGCCATGCCCATGCCATGGACCTGGGCCTTCATGCCGTGGCACTCGGCGAGGTGGGCGATCTTGATGGCGCCGGTCATGCCGCCTTTCATGGTGGGGTTGGTGCGCAGCATGTCGAGCGCGCCGGCCTGGACCCAGGAGGCGGCGTTCCAGTGGGCGCCGTCGGAGGTTTCGGCGGCGAGCAGCGGGATATCGAGGGAGTCGCAGAGCTTGCGGTAGGAGCCGAGTTCGAATTCGCGCATGGGTTCTTCGTACCAGTAGAACCCTTCCTCCTCGAGGCGGCGGCCGAACCAGAGCGAGGTGACGTAGTCCCAGCCGGCGGAGCCGTCGAACATCAGGACGGCGTCGGGGCCGGTCCATTGGCGCAGGTTGCGGCAGAGTTTGGCGTCCTCTTTCGCGTCACCCCAGGCATGAAGCTTGAAGGCGGTGAAGCCGACATCAATGCATTCTTTGATGTGGCGTTCGTATTCGCCCATGGTGTCCCAGGTGACGGTGGAGGCGTAGACCGGGACGACGGGGTTGTGGCCGCCGAGCATCTGGTAGAGGGGCATGTTGGCCTTCTTGGACTTGAGGTCCCAGATCGCCAGATCGACCAGGCCGAGGGCGTGGAGTTGCATTTCCTCCAGGCGATCGAGTTCCCAGATGCGGTGCCAGAGGAATTCGCTCATCAGCGGGTTCAGGCCGATGAGTTCTTTCAGGCGGCGTTCGATGAGGGAGCAGACGGCCTCGCCGCGGCCGGTTTTGACGGCGCCGATGATGCCTTCGTCGGTGTCGATGCGCAGGATGGCGGATTTGGGGGTCTTGCCTTTGGGGGTGCCGTCACCGGAGCCGGGCAGGCCGGCGCGCCAACGGAACGTATCACCGATCCAGGGGTCTTCGACGAGATAGCCTTTGATATCGGTGATACGCATCAGTGTTTCCTATTGGTCGGGAAGCCAAGCGGACAAAAAATTTTTGCTTCTTTTTTCAAAAAGAAGCGCTTTCTTTTTTGAAAAAAAGAAACAAAAAAACTTTTGTCCGCTTTTTTCTTCAGTTCAGCGCGGCGTCGAGGCCTTTGAGCATCGCGTCGGTGGCTTTTTCGGGGGTGGACTGGCCGACCAGGATTTTCTGGAACTCGGGCAGCACGCTGTTTTGCGACCAGCCGGCCATGCCGACGAAGGCCGGCGGCAGGGTGCCGAAGCCGAGGGTTTCGGCAGCGGCCTGGTAGAGCGGGTTGCCGGTGATGCGGGCGTCCTTGGCGATGACGCTCGAGGCGGGGAAGTAGCCGGTCTCCTCGAGGAAGGCGATCGAGGGATCGGTTTCGCCCCAGAAGCTGATCCAGTCCCACGCGGCGTCGATGTTGTCGGCTTTCATGATGCCGTTGAAGAGGTAGGCGAGGCGCGCGACGCGGGCGGCGGGGCCGGCGGGTTTGGCGGCGGTGCCGAATTCGCCGGGCTTGAAGAAGCGCACCATTTCCGTGAGCGAGCCGGTGTGGTGCCAGGTCATCGCGGTCTGGCCGGTTTTGAAGCCTTCCATGATCTGGCGGAAGCCGTCATTGGTGACGGAGGGGGGGCAGACTTTGTGGACGGTGTGGAGTTCGGAATACCACTTCACCGCGGCCAGGACTTTGGCCTTGTCCATGGCGTTCTTGCCGTCGACGACGAATTTGGAACCGAAGGCTTCCATCAGGTCGATGAGGTAGGCGGCGCCGCCGGGGCCGGCGCGCATGCCGAAGCCGTAGCGGTTCTTGGAGGGGTCGGTGAGTTTCTTGGCGATGGTGACGAAGTCTTCGAGGTTCTTCGGCGGGCCGGAGATGCCGGCCTGCTCGAACCAGTCCTTGCGGTAGTAGGTCCAGTCGACGAAGGTGAAGGCGGGGACGCCGTAGATCTTGCCGTTGGCGGTGCTGCCTTTCCAGCGGTCATCGGGGTAGTTGACCTTGTTGGGCCAGGCGTTGACGCGGCTGGTGAGATCGACGAGGCCGTTCATGGCCAGCATGTCGGGCAGGCGTTCGGCGGCGACCATGGTGACATCAGGCCGGGTGTTGGCGACGACGGCGGCGGTGAATTTCGCCATGTATTCGGGGTTGGGGATGTTTTCCTGCTGGAGCGCGATGTCGGGGAACTTCTGCTTGAAGATTTCCATGACGCGCTTGAGGCCGGTGAATTCCTCCTGGCTGGTGAAATGGTGCCAGTAGACGACTTTGCCGGAGTGGCCGGCGGCGTGGGCCAGGCGGGGGGTGGCGGCGAGGGCCGCGGTGGAGGCGAGCAGGCCGCGGCGGGTGAGGGCGTTCATTATGGGGCTCCCTGGTACTATTCTTGATTTCAGCTCAGTTGGATCGGCGCCGGCGGCGGGCCGGAGGGGCGGAGGCCCTCGGCGACGGTTTCGACGGCATGGTTGTAGCGCGCTTCGTCGGACAGGCCGAGGCCGTGGCCGGGGGTATCGGGGGCAATGGCGTAGCCGTTTTCGAAGCGGATGGGGGTTTTGGCGAGGTGGTTGTAGTTCTGGAAGGAGTATTCGATCCAGTCCGCCTCGGGCAAGGCGGCGGCGATGTGGACGCCGACTTCGAGGAAGGTGTTGCCCAGGGTGATGCGGACGCCGTATTCGGCGGCGAGCCAGCAGGCGCGCATGACGTCGGACATTTTGCCGTGGACGTTCATGAAATCCACCGCACGGGCCTCGATGAGGCGGCGTTTGCCGGTGAGGTCGAGATATTCGCCGGTGTTGAGGTGGGTGAAGGGGACGGCTTCGGAGACCTGGCGCAGGCCCTCGAAATCATCGCGCAGGCAGGGGTCTTCGATCCAGAGGATGTCATGGCCGGCATCCTTGTAGACATGGAGGGCGCGGATGGCCTGCTTCGGGGTCCAGGCTTCGTTGGCATCGACCATGATGGTGGGGTTGGGGCCGACGGCTTCCTTGAGGAGTTTGAGGCGGTGGAGGTCCCAGGCGAGGTCGGGGTGGCCGATCTTGATTTTGAAGGCGGTGAAGCCGACTGCTTTGGCCTTGGCGAAGAATTCGACGTAGTGGGCGTCGGAGAGGTGGAAATCGAGGCCGCTGGCGTAGGCGGGGACGCGAGGGTTGGAGCCGCCGAGGAAGCGATAGAGGGGGAGGCCGGCCTGTTGGGCGGCGAGGTCCCACAGGGCCTGGTCGATGGCTTCGCCGAAGGCATGGGAGAGCGGGCGCTGGTTGCCGCCGCGGGGGCGGGAGATGCGGTGGATGAGGCCCGCGGGGTGTTGGCCGCGCAGACCGGGGAAGGCTTCGAGGCGGAAGCAGCGTTCGAGTTCGGCGCGGTCGGGCAGGGGATGGAAGAGGTTGAGGAGCCAGCCGGTGCCAATTCGACCGGATTCGTCGTGCAGTTCGAGGACTGCGACGTTGCAGACATCGAAGCCGACCTGGCTGTCGCCGATCACGCGGTCTCGCCGGAAGGCGAAGCGGGTGATGGTGAAGTCCTTGATGGTGCTCATTGGCGCCGTTTCTCCCCTATCCAGCTATTATAACAGCTTGGCGGGGGGGACGTCACCTGGGGCGATCAGGGGGTGGGAGGCGATTTATTGGTATGATATCGGAACAAAGTGGATATGGTTCGGCGGCGCGGGTCAGGCGGGTTTGAAGGCTTGGCGGGGGAACCAGGGCCGGCGGCGGGGGCATGGCGGGGTGGACGGGGGGATCGGCGGGAAAATGGGCGCGGCTTTGGTGGGCTGGGGGGTGGGTTTCGCGTTTTTGGGGACCGGGGTGAGTGCGGGGTGATCGAGGGCGAGGAGGCGGCAGATGGGGCGCAGGAGGGCGGCCATGGCGGGGGCGGCGGCGAGGAGGGCGGCGGTTTCGGGGTGGGCGAGGAGAACCTCGAGTTGGGCGCGGTAGACGCCGGCTTCGTGCTTGAGGGTGGTGAGCAGGAGGCCGCGGGTTTGCGGCAGGAGGCTGGGCGGGCTGGTGCGATGGGGGCGCGGGGCGCTGGGGCGCGGCAGGCGGCCGGCGGCGAGGCAGGCCATGAGGCGCTCGACGTGGCGGGCTTTGCGGGTGAAGGAGCGCCAGAGGGGGAGGATGAGGGGGATAAGGCGCGGGGTGCGGATGAAGCGCGCGGCGATGAGGGTGGCGAGGGCGCGCAGGATGGCGCCGAGCCGCAGGGCGAAGGTGGGCGCGTGGGCGCGGAGGTTGGGGGAGAGGGGGGCGCTGGGCGGCATGGATTTTAATCCTAGCCGGTTGGTTGGGCGGTTCAAGGGGATTCTTTGGGGAAGTGGATTGTGCCACACCTACCAATGCTCAGAGTGGCTGGCCGCCAGACAGGTTCAGGATCGTGTTTAGGAAAGCTTTCAGTTCGGGGCACTGTGCTGCAGCGATACTCAGGTCTTGGTCTCTCAGGATAGCTGCGCCATCGCGGGTCTTTACATAGGCTCGCCTGCTACTTCCGCTTGAGAACACCTCGCCCAGCAACCTGCTTGGCGGATTTCCATGGTTTACCTGCTCAGGGGGGCGGGACGGCGCTGAACGGCTACTTCCAGCCTTCCGCTGAATGATCGACCAGTAAGGCAAGAGCCAAGCCTCGAAATCATGTTGTGCGGCATGGGGGTGGAAGCAGTCATTCGGTCCGACCCAAGTCTGCATCTGCCGTTTGGCATGTGCGGCATCGTTGAAGTCACTGGTTCCGGTATAGACATCGGTAAGGGCAATCACCGCGTCGTTTCTCTCTAGCCATCGTTCAACGATACGTTTGAGTTGCTCGCCTTTCGGAATTCGTCCGTCCTGCGGCGAAAATGTTAGACGCGGCATTCTGCCGGCTAGCCTTGGCGCTAGGAACGCCAGAAGTGTGGACTTGAAGGCCGCTTCCGTTGCGCCTTCCACAAGGACTACGATCCGAATGCTCACGCCCGTCCTCCCAACCGCCCCATGCTCCAGAGTTGATCGAGCGTGTAGTCGTCCATCCAGGAGTCCAGTTCCATGGTGTCGGCTCGTTGCACCGACATGGCGCCTTGGTCGTCACGATCACAGACGACCAACTCGTCCGGTCGCAAGAAGCGAACAAACCGGTCCGAATGGGTCGCGACCACCAATTGCGTTCGCGTCGAGGCCTCGCGCATCAGTTCGGCAAGAATGCGCAGCATTTCAGGATGAAGGCTGACCTCAGGTTCATCGATCAGTGTCACCTTGGGAAGCCCGGGGCTTTTTAGGAGGGTTGTTAGCCAGAGAAAGCGCAATGTCCCCTCGGACAACTCATTGGCAAATATCGGTCGCGTCATATCCCTGTCGCGCCATCCCAAGGTCACTTTACCCGCCGCTGGGGTCGGAAATTCTAGGCGCACAAACGATGGAAATGCCGCGTGCAACGCATCTTCGACGGCCTCGAATCTATCTCGATCCGTTTCGCGCATCGTATAGAGGCTCGATAGCAAATCCTCACCGTCACTTCCTGGAGTTTGGGCGGGAGAAAGTGTCTGTGGTAGTCTGACAGGTGCGCGGTCGGAGACATCAAGGCCATGGTATATTTCTGATATATTCGCGAGCAGGCTTCGGAAACTTTCAGCTTCGCGATACATTTTGGGAGCCTGCGAGAGGGAGGTTTCCAACTCCTTGTGTTCCCAAGTCGGTTCTACGAGTTTACCTCCCTCTTGGTACCGAATCCGTGTTGTGTTCGAGTCGATGTGGAGGAACGGCACCGGCAAGGTGGGATTTCTTCGCTGGCTAAGACGTTCCTGGGCAATTTGATAGCCGTAGCCACGACGGATCATTGTTACCTGATAATCTAACGGCGCCCCGCGATCGTGAGGCAGAAGCAGACCAATAGAAAGTTGATTGGTTGCGCCATCGGCAGTTAAAATGGACTCCATCCCACCCATGCCGGTGATAGTGCTTTCAAGTTGGGCATTGGCGGACGCAGCCAACGTGTCAAATATATTGAGAACGGAGCTTTTGCCGACACCGTTCGCGCCGATCAGCACATTGAGCGGGCGCAGTTCGATTTCGACACTCTTCAGTCGCCTGAAACCAGCAACGGAAAGTGTCGAGAAGCCGACAGTCATGGTGTCCTCCTTGGTCCGACTGGCCTGCGTTGTTCGAACTCCAAGCGGATGGAAGTTTTTTGGTTCTTTTTTTCAAAAAAGAACAGAACTTCCTTTTGGCTGTGGGCATCAAGGTGCCATGCCGTCGGATGCCAGATCATCCCGGGAGCAGTTTCAGAATGAGTTCGGCCGCGGCGTCTACTGCTTCGGTTGAATAGGGGAGGGGGACGTATTCGCCGGCGGCCCATTTTTCGGCGAGGTCGGCGTAGTGGGGGGAGCGGGGGTCACCGGATTGGCCGGGCGAGTTGATGCAGACGCTGGCGTCCCAGTTGCCGACGTCGGCGACCATGCGGAAGGAGGCGCCGGTGGTGACGCGGAAATCGGAGGCGCGGTAGCCGGTGGCCATGGGGGTGGAGCCGGAGCCGCCTTTGGGGAGGGGGCCGATGTTTTTCATCTCCGGGAGGAGGTCTGACAGGGGGTGTTCGAAGAAGCCGTGGTGGAGTTTGCCCCATTCCCACAAAGCGGCGTCCTGGCCGAGGCGGAGGCGGCAGTCGACGAAGGCGCCGGCGAGGGTGCGGAGCAGGAGTTCGGGGCGGTCGGTGATGCGGGCGTCGGGGGTTTCGAGCATGCCGAGCAGGGTTTCGATGTCACCGGGGACGAGGAGGGGGCGGATGTCGGGGTCGGTGGTGACGAGGTCGAGGAGGGCGGGCTTGAGGTGTTTGGTCCACCAGACTTCGAACAGGGCGGCTGGGGCGGAGGTGCGGGCGAGGTGGCAGTCCCAGGCGGCGAGCATGGCGAGGGCGTCGGCGCCGTCCCCGGAGGATTCGAGGCCGGCGAGGAGGGGGAGGATGCGGCGGGCGGGGATGGAGAGGTCGTCGGTTTGCAGGGCCATGGAGTCGGCCAGGGAGTGGGCGGGTTGGGCGTCCAGGACTTCGTGGATGCGGGTGGTGCGGGAGCGTTCGGCCCATTCGAAGCCGAGTTTGTTTTCGGCGTAGGGGTAGGCTGCGGGAAGGTTCATTTCGTTGGCGGTGGCGACGAAGCCGCGCTCGGGGTTGATGGAGCGGGGCAGGGCGGTGAAGTCATGGAAGCCGGCCCATTCGTAGCGGCCATCGCCGGGGACGGGGAGGAGGCCGTCCCAGTAGGGGCGGATGGGGGTGCGGCCGGCGGCGTACCAGGCGATGTTGCCGGCGGTATCGGCGTAGACGTGGTTGACGGAGGGGGTGGCCCAGCCGGCGAGGGCGGCTTCGTAGTCGGCCAGGTTCGTGGCCTGCATGTAGCCGAGGCTGGAGAGGTAGGCGGAGGCGCCGGGTTCGAACCAGACGGAGCGGACGGCGTAGGCGCGGTGGGTTTCGGCGTCCTCGTGGATAACGGGGCCGTGGCGGGTGAATTTGAGGGTGACGGTTTGGGGTTCGGCGCCGCGGACGGCGATGGTTTCGGTGGTGACGCGCATGTCTTCCCAGCCGCCCTGGTAGCGGTAGCGGTTGGGGGCGTCGGGGTCGGTTTCGTAGATGTAGAGGTCTTCCTGGTCCATCGGGAAGATGGTGAGGCTGAAGGCGCAGGTCTGGTTGTGGCCGATGGAGACGCCGGGGACGGCGGGTTCGCCGGCGCCGATGACATCGATGCCGGGGCCGGTGAGGTGGACGAGCCAGCGCAGCGAGGGGAGGGCGTGGGCGCGGTGGGGGTCGGACGCCAGGATGGGGCGGCCGGTTTCGCTGCGGGCGGCGGCGACGGCCCAGTTGTTGGAGCCCTGGGTGTAGACGTCGCCGAGGTCATCGACGCGGGTCCAGGACCAGGCGGTGTCGAGGGTGGCGGTCATGCGGGCGTGGCTGAAATCGAGGCGGGCGGTGGCGAGCTTGAAGACGTCGAGCACGGTTTTGGGGATGGCGGCGGCGTCGAGCCCTTCGGGGATGATGGTTTCCCACGGCGGTTCGATGGAGCGGCGGGCGAGGTCGGTCTCCAGGCTGGACTTGGCCATGATCTGGGCGCGGGTGACTTCGGAGAGGACGTTGCGGACCAGGCCGTGGCTGCGGATGCGCACGGCATCCTCGGCGGTCCAGTGTTCGGGCTGGGTTCCCATGGCGGCGAATTCGGGCGGGAGGAGGGCGGGCTGGGCGGTGCAGCGATCGATCCAGGCGTTGATGCCGGCGGCGAAGGCGGCGGTGATGTCGCGGGCGTCGGGCGTGCCGTAGGCGGCCCATTCGGCGTCCATGTCGCCCTGGTAGAGGAAGAGGCGGGAGGCGCGGTCCTGGGCGAGGAAGCCGGGGCCGAAGTCGGCGGCGAGGCGGCCGAGGCCGCGTTTGCGCCACAGGTCGAGCTGCCAGAGGCGCTCGCGGGCGGCGGCGAAGCCTTGGGCGAAGAAGACATCGTGGCGGGTGGCGGCGCGGATGTGGGGGATGCCGGAGCGGTCGACGATGATCTCGGCGGGCTGGTCGAGGCCGGGGATGTGGAGTTCGACGGTTTGGGGCGTGGTCATCGCGGGGGGAGTCTCCGATTGCTGGCGCAGGGTTCCATGGGGCGGGGCGGGGGGCAAGCGGGGGCGTCGACGAAGGTAGATTGAACAAAGAGACAGCGAGACGGCGAGAAGTAAGACGGTCCTTCTCGCTGTCTCTTTGTTCGGCTTGGCTTTCGGGGGCGCGGCCGGGCGGTTAGGGTTGGTGGATCAGGCAAGGGAGAGCGTTATGGGCGGGAACAAGGTGGCGATCGTGACCGGGGGTGCGCGGGGGATTGGGCGGGGGTGTGCGTTGGCGCTGGCGGAGAAGGGGTTGGATATCGCCATTGTCGACATGCTGGAGCCCGAGATGGCGCGCACGGTGGGGGAGATCACGGCGCTGGGGCGGGTGGCGCGGTGGTATGTGGCGGATGTGGCCGACCATGCGCGGGCGGCCGTGGTGGTGGGGCAGGTGGCGGCGGATTTCGGGCGGATCGATGTGCTGGTGAACAATGCCGGGCGGGGTAATCCGAAGGGCATCCTGGAGATCACCGAGGAGGAGTTCGACCGGACGATCGCGGTGAACCTCAAGAGCTGCTTCAACTTCATCCAGCCGGTGGTGCCGGTGATGCGGGCGGGTGGCGGCGGGCGGATTGTCTCGATGTCCTCGTTGAACGCGCATTCGGGGGGCGTGACGAGCGCGGTGTCGAAGTTTTCCTATGCGGCGGCGAAGGCCGGGATCATCGGGTTGACGCGGGCGCTGGCGAAGGAACTGGGGCCGGAGATCGCCATCAACTGCGTGTGTCCGGGGGTGATCGAGACGGAACTGGGGAATTCGCTGACCAAGGCGCGCGGGCCGGAGTTGATGAAGGGGATCGCGCTCGGGCGGCTGGGCACGCCGCGGGATGTGGCGGGGCTGGTGGCGTTCCTGGCGACGGTGGAGCCGAACTTCATCACCGGGCAGGATTTCATCATCGACGGCTTCCAGTGGGTGGTGTGACCCGCTGAAACCGCGACCCTCCCGGGGAGCCGGGAGGGGTTAGCGCTTGAGTTCGGCGCGCAGGGCTTCGAGGTCGCGCAGGGTGATGGCGAGGAGGGCGCGCAGGCGGGCGCATTCGGCCTGGGACTGGGCGAGTTGGGCCTGGACGAGTTGGGCCTGGGTGGACGGTTCGCCGCGCGGGCGGGCGGTGGCTGGGTTGCTGCTGACCGGGCCGATGAGGCCGGGCATCGGTAGTTGCGAGGGGGCGTCGGGCTGGGGGGCGGCGGTGCGCTCGGCCTCGGCGGCGGCGCGTTCGTCAGGAGTCGCGGGGGGGATGTCATCGGCGAGGCGGCCGCCGCCTTCGCGGAGCAGGCGCTGGACGCCCTTGATGGTGTAGCCCTGGATGTAGAGCAGGTCCGAGATGCGACGGAGCATGGCGATGTCGTCGGGGCGGTAGTAGCGCCGCCCGCCGCCGCGCTTGAGCGGCTTCACCTGGGGGAACTTGGTCTCCCAGAAGCGCAGGACATGCTGCGGGATGTGAAGTTCGTCCGCCACCTCGCTGATGGTGCGGAAGGCGTTGGGGGCCTTGCGCGGCTTGCCCCCGGCGTCAGGTGTGTCAGACGCCATGAGGGCGGTGGCTCCACTCATTCATGCTCTCCGTCTTCCAGCGGCGGGGTGAGATTATTGACGTGGGCCTTGAGAACCTGGCTCGGCCGGAACACCAGGACGCGGCGCGGCAGGATGGGAACCTCGATGCCGGTTTTGGGATTGCGCCCGATGCGGCGGCCCTTCTGGCGCACAGAAAACGTCCCGAAGCTACTGATTTTAAAGGATTCACCAGCGGCCAACGCGGCCGAGATCCGTTCCAGCACGCTCTCCAGGAGATCGGCTGATTCGTTGCGGGAGAGGCCGACCTGGGTATAGATCGTCTCGGTCAGGTGCGCGCGGGTGATGGTGTTCATGACATGACGGTAGGCAGGCAGGAACGACTCGTCAAGAATACATAAGATCAAGCGGTTGTGACGCTGTGGTCAGACCGCCCCGCGGGTGGCGCCGGGGAGGCGGAATCGGGGGGTGCGACGGGGCGCGCAACGACGGCGCGCAACGACGGGGCGATGGTGGCGGTGCGCGCCGTGGCGGGGGGCTTCATCGGATGTTCATGGCTCCGATGCATATTTTTTTCGCGGGATCAATAGGTCCGGTTGGGTTGGGGCGGCTGGAACCCTTGCGCCTGCGGGGGGGGCGGATGCATACGTGCGCTGCACAACGGATACTTCGTGTGTTCCGTAATACGGACGGGCCGGCCGCACTTGCACCGGCCGGATGACCGGGAAAGGATTTCAGCATGCGCCTGACGGTGCTCAAGGAACGCGCGGCATTCGAAACCCGCGTGGCGGCGACAGTCGACACAGTCAAGAAGCTGACGGCGCTGGGCCTCAGCGTGGTGGTGGAGACCGGGGCGGGGCTTACCGCCGCGGTGTCGGACAGCGAATACCAGGCGGCGGGGGCGGAAATCGCCGCTGATCCAGCATCGGCGCTGGCTGGCGCCGGGGTGGTGTTCGCGGTGCAGGTGCCGGAGCCGGCGATCCTGGCCCATGTGCCGCGCGGTACCCTGCTGGTGTGCATCGCCAATGCCTTCGCGACGCCCGACCTGCCGGCCACGCTGGCGGCGGCGGGGATCGATTGCGCGGCGATGGAGTTGCTGCCGCGCATCACCCGGGCGCAGTCGATGGATGTGCTGTCGAGCCAGGCGAACCTCGCCGGCTACCGGGCGGTGATCGAGAGCGCCTACACCTTCGAGCGTGGCTTTCCGATGATGATGACGGCGGCCGGCACGGTTCCGCCGGCGCGCGTGTTCATCGTGGGCGCCGGGGTGGCCGGGTTGCAGGCGATCGCCACGGCGCGGCGGCTGGGGGCGATTGTTTCCGCCACCGACGTGCGGCCGGCGGCCAAGGAGGAGATCAAGTCCCTCGGCGCCAGCTTCGTGGGCGTGGAGGATGAGGAGACGGCGGCGCAAAAGGGCGCCTATGCGAAGGAAATGTCGGACGCGTTCCGCCGCAAGCAGGCCGAGCTGATGGCGACCACGGTGGCGAAGAACGACATCGTGATCACCACCGCGCTGGTGATGGGGCGCCGGGCGCCGACCATCGTGACGACGGCGATGGTGGAAAGCATGAAGGCCGGCAGCGTGGTGGTGGATCTGGCCTCCGACGCCGGCGGCAACTGCGAATTGACGGTGCCGGGCGAGGCGATCACCACGCCGGGCGGCGTGCGCATCCTGGGCTGGCGCAACTGGCCGGGCCGGATTTCGGTGGCGGCGAGCGCGCTGTATTCGCGCAACCTGCTGACCTTCCTCACCACGTTCTGGGACAAGGAGGCCCGCGCGCCGAAGCTTCCCGAGAGCGACGACATCATCAAGGGCACGATGCTCACCCGCGGCGGCGCCGTGGTGCATCCGCAATTTCAGCCTGCTCAGGCGGCCTGAGGAGATCGACAATGACATTGGCAGAACTCGCCACCCAGGCTGACGCGCTGGCGGCGGCCGCGCGGGCGATGGCAACGGCGGCGCCCGACATGGGCGACGCGGTGGAACCGTTTGTGTTCCTGTTTACCATTTTCCTCATGGCCTGCTTCGTCGGCTACCATGTGGTGTGGAACGTGACCCCGGCGCTGCATTCGCCGCTGATGGGCGTGACCAACGCGATTTCCTCGGTGATCGTGGTGGGCGCCATGCTAGCGACCGGGCTGGCGCAGTCGCCCTGGGCGATCGCGTTCGGCTTTATCGCGGTGACCTTGGCCTCGGTGAATATCTTCGGCGGCTTTGTGGTGACGCAACGCATGCTGGCGATGTTCAAGAAGAAGGGGCGCTAGATCATGTCGGCTTCCCTGACCTCCTTCGTCTATCTCATCGCGGCCGTTCTGTTCATCCTGGCGCTGCGCGGGCTGTCGCATCCCGAGACCTCGCGGCGCGGCAACCAGATGGGCATGGCCGGCATGGCGATCGCCATTCTGGCGACGCTGATCCATTCGGGCATGCATATCTCGGGCATCGGGCTGATCGTGCTGGGTATGGCGATCGGCGGCGGCGCGGGCACGTTCATCGCGCTGCGCATCCAGATGACGGCGCTGCCGCAGCTGGTGGCGGCGTTCCACTCGCTGGTGGGCCTGGCCGCGGTGTTCGTGGCGGCGGCGGCGCTGAATGCGCCCGAGTCGTTCGGCATCATCTTCGAGGGGCATATCCACGGGCAGAGCCTGGTGGAGATGTCGCTTGGGTTGGCCATCGGCGCCATCACGTTCTCGGGCTCGCTCATCGCGTTTGCCAAGTTGCAGGCGCTGATGAAGGGCAATCCGATCACCTTCCCGTATCAGCACCAGCTGAACCTGGCGCTGGGCATTCTGCTGGCGGTTTTGATCGTCACCTTCGTGGTGAGCGGCGGCAGCCAGCCGGTGTTCTGGGCGATTGCCGTGCTGGCGATCGTGTTGGGCTTCCTGCTGATCATCCCCATCGGCGGCGCGGATATGCCGGTGGTGGTGTCGATGCTGAACTCCTACTCCGGCTGGGCCGCGTGCGGCATCGGGTTCACCATTCAGAACCTGGCGCTGATCATCACCGGCGCGCTGGTGGGTGCTTCGGGCGCCATCCTGTCCTACATCATGTGCAAAGGCATGAACCGAAGCATTCTCAATGTGTTGCTGGGCGGCTTTGGTACGGATAGCGGCGTGGCTGGGCCGGCGGCGGCCACCGGCGATCGTTCGGTGAAGGCGGGCGCGGCGGACGATGCGGCGTTCATCATGAAGAACGCCTCCAAGGTGATCATCGTGCCGGGCTACGGCATGGCGGTGGCGCAGGCGCAGCACGCGCTGCGGGAAATGGCGGACGTGCTGAAGAAGGAGGGCGTCGAGGTCAAATACGCCATTCATCCGGTGGCGGGGCGTATGCCGGGGCACATGAACGTGCTGCTGGCCGAGGCCAATGTGCCGTATGACGAGGTGTTCGAGCTGGAGGAGATCAACTCCGAGTTCTCGACCGCCGACGTGGTTTATGTGATCGGCGCCAACGACGTGACCAACCCGGCGGCGAAAACCGATCCGTCGAGCGCGATCTACGGCATGCCGATCCTGGAAGTGGACAAGGCGGCGACGGTGTTGTTCGTCAAGCGGTCAATGGCGTCGGGCTATGCGGGCGTCGACAACGAGCTGTTCTTCCGGCCGAACACCATGATGCTGTTCGGGGACGCGAAGAAGATGACCGAGGAAATCGTGCAGGCCCTCGGCCACTGAGGACGGGTCGCCGGCTGGGAGAACCAGCCGGCGATTTTTTCATGCGTGCGGGTCAGCGGCGGCCCCAGTGGCCGCCGCCACCCCAGTATCCGCCATGATAGGCGGGGGCGACGTAGACCGGGGCGGGGGCGTAGTAGCCGCCGCGATAATAGGGTCCGTCCTCGGGGACCACCACGCAGCCGGCGAGCAGGGCCAGCAGAACGGCGGGGGCGGCGAAGCGGACGGTGTTGATCAGGATACGGTGCATGTGTGCCTCCATCGGGCTGCATCCTTATGCGGTTCCTGATTTGCGGCGGCTTGGTGGCGCCCGGGCATCCTGAACAAGTTTTAACCAGCCCGCAGGGAAGCCGGTCGCGGTTTCGCCACGTTGGCGTAGCATATAGTCCGGGCGGCCGCCTTTGGTCCGCGACATGAGGAAGCGCGCCATGCGCACACAGAGCCGATTCTTCCGACTGACCGCCATGCTCGCCGCCACGGCGTTGCTGGTTGGACCCATGATGCCGATGCCGGCCTATGCCCAGGCCGAGGCGCCCGCTGTCGATCCGCCGTCCCGGGTGGGGCGGGTGGCGCGATTGTCGGGCACGGTGTCGTATCATGGCGCCGAGCAGACCCAATGGGAGCCGGCGTCGCTGAATTTCCCGGTGAGTTCGGGGAGTTCGTTCTGGACCGAGCCTGGTGCCGGCGCCGAGGTGGAAGCCGCGGGCGTGCGGGTGGTGATGGACCAGAGCACCCAGTTCGATATCGACCAGCTCGCCGACCACGCGATGGTGGGTACGCTGGCGCAGGGCAATGTGACGCTGGCGGTGCATGACCTGCAGCCCGGCGACACCTATCAGTTTCGTACCCCGCGCGGCACGGTGACGATCGCGACAGACGGGCAGTATGCGCTGACGGCCGGGGATACCGAGCATCCGACGCAGGTGAGCGTGATGCGGGGCCAGGCGCAGGTTTCGGGCGATAACGTGTCGTTGCTGGTGAGTTCGAGCCAGACCGCGCAGATCAACGGGGCCGGGCCGTTCCAGGGCAGCGTTGGGCCGCTGGTGTCGAGCCCGATGCTGGCGCAGGTGGCGCCGCCGGTGATGCCGACCGGGGATTATGCGCCGCCGCCGGTGGTGGCGCAGATGACGGGCGGCGAGGTGACGGCGGAGACCGGGCGCTGGGAGCGGACGGTGGAATATGGCCAGGTGTGGTATCCGCCGGTGGAGCGCAGCTGGGTGCCGTATCGGCATGGCCACTGGGCCTATGTGGACCCGTGGGGCTGGACCTGGATCGATGACGCGCCGTGGGGTTTCGCGCCGTTCCACTATGGCCGCTGGGCGGAGATCAATGGCGCCTGGGGCTGGATCCCGGTGGTGCCGGGGGTGGGCGTTGGGTTCGGCTACCGGCCGGTGTATGCGCCGGCGCTGGTGAGCTTTATCGGGCTCGGGGTTGGGGTGGCGATCGGCGTGGGCATCGGGCGCTCGGTGGGCTGGTTCCCGCTCGGGCCGCGCGAGGCGTATTATCCGCCTTATCGGACCAGCCCGAACTATGTGCGCAACGTGAACGTGACCAACGTGACGAACATCACCAACATCACGAACATCAATAATGCGCCGCTGCCCTCGATGAACCGCAGGGCCTCGACGGTGGTGCCGACGACGGCGATGACCGGTTCGCAGCCGATCGCCGGGCGGGTGCAGCAGGTGCCGGCGGGTGCGCTGTCGCAGATCCAGCCGGTGCGGGCTGCGCCGGTGGCGCCGACGGCGGTGACGCGCGGGGTGACTCCGGTGGTGGCGTCGCGGTTGAATCTGGCCGCTCCGGCGCCGGGCACGGCGGCGCCGCGTCCGGTGGCGCCGGGGCCGGTGGTTCGGCAGACCGGGCAGAGTGCGGGCGTTCCGGGCCAGGGTGGTTTGGGCCAGGGTGCGCCGGTGCCGCTGCGGTCGTCCGGTGTGCCGGTGACGGGTGGGGTGCCTGGTGCGTCGGGTGGTGTTGCGCCGGGTGCGGCCGCGCCGCGGGCGATGCCGCAGGTAACGTCGGTCGGGCAGTCCGGCGCGGCGCCGCGTCCGGTTTCGCCGGGGATTCCGACGGGTGGGGCGCCGGGGCCGGCATTTGCGCCGCGGGCGCCTTCGGCTGGCGGGGTTCCGGCGCCGTTGCCGCAGTTGCGGGGCAATGGGGCGGTGAGTGGGCCGACGGGTGGTCAGGTGCAGGCTCCGGGGCAGGTCCCCGGGCAGGCGCCGCCGATCCAGCGGCCGGGCCAGGGGATTGCGCCGGCGCCGCAGCTTCGGGCACCGGGGATGCAGTCGGGGCCGTCGGCACCGGCACCTTCCGCGCCGGCGCCGTTGTCGGCGGCACCAGTGTCACCCGCGCTTCCGCATGCCGCGCCGGCGGTTCCGGCGGCACCGCGGCCGATGCAGCCGATGCCGCAAACCGCGGCGCCGATGCAGCAGGCGGCACCGCAGATCCAGCATGCGGCACCGCAGCCGATGGCGCCGCAGATCCAGCGCGCGGCACCGGTTCAGCAGGCCGCGCCGCCGGTGCAGCACTATGCTCCGCCGGCACCGGCACCGCAGCCGCACTATGCTGCCCCGGCCCCGGCCCCTCAGCCGCATTATGCTGCCCCGGCGCCCGCGCCGCAGCCGCATTATTCGGCGCCGGCTCCGCAGCAGCATTCGGCCCCGGCGCCGCAGCCGCAGCAGCATCATAGCTGCCCGCCGAACCGGCCGAACTGCTGAGATGATGCGCTGGCGGCATCTGCGCGACATCGTCCTCCTGCCCATCGCCCTGGTGGTGGTGGTGCTGGAGGACGTGATCTGGGCGGGGTTGCGTGCGCTGCTCCGCCTGGTCGCGGATTTGCCGGCGGTGCGGCGGGTGGCGGCCTGGCTCGGCACGCTGCCGGGCTGGGCGGCGCTGCCGATGTTCCTGATCCCGGAGGCGATCGGGCGCATCGGCGATGTGTGGGCGGTGGCGCTGCTGGTGCAGGGGCAGGTGGTGGCGGCGGGCGTGGTTTACCTGCTGGTTCGCCTGGTCTCCACGCTGCTGGCGGTGTTTGTCTATCACGCCTGCGAGGCGGCGCTGCTGCGCTATCAGTGGTTCGCCGCCGTGGTGGCCTGGTTCGGCCGGGTGCGGGACTGGGCGCTGGGGATCATCGCGCCGTGGCGGGAGGCGATCCGGGCGTTGCTGGGGCGGGGGCGCTCGCGGCTGGGGGGGCGGCTGCTGGCATTGCGGCGGGTCTACGCGGTGGGCCGGTTTCGCGCGCCGGAGGAGTGATGCGGCAGGCGGTGCTGTTCGACGTGGGCGGGCCGATCGACCTGGAAATCGCCTATGAGCGGATGATCGACGCGGCGCTGCGGGCGGCGAGCGGGGCGGATGAAGCCGCCCTGCGGGCCGCGAGCGCGCGGGCGGTGGCGCGGTTTGCGCCCAATGCCTATCGGGCGGTGCTGTTCGACCTGATGGGGGATGCGGCGCCGGCGGCCTGGGCGCGGCTGGTGGCGGGGTTGCCGCCACCGCCGCCGATCGAGCTTCGGCCGGGGATGGCGGCGTTGCTCGGCGGACTGGCGGCGCGCGGGGTGCGGCTGGGGTTGGCGGCCAACCAGCCGGCCTCGGTGCTGGCGCGGCTGGCGGCGGCGGGGCTGGACGGGGTTTTCACCGGTATTGCGCTGAGCGGGACGACCGGGTTCGCCAAGCCCGATCCGCGGCTGTTCCTGCATGCCTGCGCCGGGCTGGGGGTGACGCCGGGCGCGTGCATCATGGTGGGGGACCGTATCGACAACGACATCGGCCCGGCGCGGCGGCTGGGGATGGCGGCCGTGCTGATCCGCACCGGACGGCACGCGGGGCAGCAGCCGCGGGACTGGCAGGAGGTGCCGGATGCCGAGGTGACGGATGTCGATGGGATGGCGGCGGCGCTGGATCGGCTGCTCGCGGGGTAGGGGGCTCCCGTTGCGCTTCCTCTCCGGGCAGTATGTGCGCGAGAGGGGGCCGATGCACGGTGCCCCCGGTTAACCGCGAGGACCCCGCATGCCCCGTACTTTGACGCCGCTGGATGTGTTTGCCTTCACCAACGTCACCGATGCCCGCATCAGTCCGGATGGGCGGCGGGTGGTGGCGACGCTGACGCGGCGGGATATTGCTACCGATACGCGGGTGTCGCGGCTGGTGCAGAGCGTGGATCGCGGGCCGTGGGTGGAGATCGGCGATACCGAGGGGGTGACGCTGGCGCGGTTTTCGCCCGATGGCGATGTGCTGGCGCTGCTGCGGCGGCGCGGCGAGCGGACCGAGGTGGTGGTGCATGACGGGGCGGCGCGGGTGCTGCATCGGTCTTCCACGCCGCTGCGGGAACTCGCGTGGTCGCCGGATGGGCGGTGGCTGGCGTTCCAGCAGCGGGTGGACACGGCGCTGCCGGAGTGGCTCGGGCTGCTGACGCCGCCGGCGGGGGCGGCCTGGTCGGCGCCGCCGAAGCACACCCATCGGATGATGTATCGCCATGACGCGATGGGGGAATTGCCCGAGGCGGTCTACCACGTGTTCGTGCTGGAAGTGGACGGTGCGGCGGCGGCGCGGCAGGTGACGCGGGGGATGTGGCACAACGGGCTGCCGCACCATATTCCGCCCGGCCTGGGGTTTTCGGCCGATGGGACGGAACTGCTGATCGCCGGGACGCAGCGCGAGGATTGGGACACGGTGCCGTCGCATACGGATATCCACGCCATTCGCCTGGCCGATGGGGCCGTTCGACGGTTGACCGAGATCCCTGGGCCGACGGCGCATCCGGCGGCCTCGCCCGATGGCAAGTGGCTGGCGTTTACCGCGGTGAACGACCGCGGGCTGAGCCACCAGTTGCGGCGGCTGCATGTGATGCCGGCGGGTGGCGGGGTGGCGCGGGAGGTGCTGCCGGGGTTCGATCGGAGCATCGGCGAGGTGGCGTGGGCGGCCGATGCGGCCTCGATGGTGGTGTCCTACGATGATGCCGGCTGCACCCATATCGCGCGGGTGACGCTGGATGGCACGGTGACGGTGCTGGCGCGGGATGCGGGGTCGGGCCAGATCGAGATGCCGTATGGCGGGGCGGTGCCGCTGTCGGTGGCGCGGGATGGCACGGTGGCCTACGTGCGGACGGCGACCGAGGTTCCATGCGATGTTGCGGTGGTGACGCCGAATGGCGACACGGCTGTTCTGAGCGGGTTCAACGCGGACCTGGCGGCCGAGGTGGGTGGGTTCCGTGGCGCCGCGTTGATGACGGTGGCCGGCGGCGAGGGGCGGTCGGTGGAGGCCTGGCTGATGCAGCCGGCCGGGCCGGGGCCGCATCCGCTGGTGCTGGAAATCCATGGCGGGCCGTATGCGCAGTATGGCACGCGGTTTTCGATGAAGTACCAGATGCTGGCGGCGGCGGGGTATGCGGTGCTGTCGGTCAATCCGTGCGGCTCGACCGGGTATGGCGAGGATTTCGCCAATGCGCTGCATGACCGGTTTCCGGGGCCGGATTTCGAGGATTTGATGGCGGCGGTGGATGCGGCGGTGCTGCGGCCGGAGATCGATGGCGACAATTTGTTCATCACCGGGGTGAGCGGCGGCGGGGTGCTGACGCTGTGGACGGTGACGCATACGCACCGGTTCCGCGCGGCGGTTTCGATCAAGCCGGTGGTGGATTGGCAGTCCTGGCTGTTGAGCGCGGATATCGGGCCGTCGATCGGGATGGTGTGGATGGGGCACGAATTGCCGTGGGAGGCGCCGGAGAAGTATCGGGCGCGCTCGCCGCTGGCGTTCGCGCAGGATGCGAAGACGCCGACGCTGCTGATGTGCGGCGAGGCGGACAGCCGGACGCCGCCGAGCGAGGCGTTGCAGATGTATGCGGCGTTCAAGCTGGCGGGGGTGACGAGCGAGCTGATGCGGTTCCCCGGGACGTCCCATAGTTCGTCGGTGATGCGGCCTTCGTTGTTTGCGGCGGAGGTTTCGGCGACGGTGGGGTGGTTTGGGCGGTATCGGGCGGGGTGAGGCAGGGAAGGATTCACAAAGAGACAGCGAGACAGCGAGAAGGAAGGCCCGGGTGACTGAACCGGTTGGCTGGTCTGACTTCTCGCTGTCTCGCTGTCTCTTTGTGGTAATGGCTTGCCTGCGGCGCTACTTTACGTGGGCGACGCGGAGCGCGTTGGTGGTGCCGGCCTGGCCGAAGGGGACGCCGGCGATGACGATGATTTCGCTGCCGTGGGGGCTGACGCCTTCGGAGAGGGCGGTGCGGGTGGCCTTGTTGACGGTTTCGGTCATGGTGTGGGTTTCGGGTGCGATGACGGCGTGAACGCCCCAGACCACGGCGAGGCGGCGGGCGGTTTCGGCCGACGGGGTGAGGCTCAGGATCGGGGCTTCCGGGCGTTCGCGGGCGGCGCGCAGGGCGGTGGAACCGGACGAGGTGAAGGCGCAGATCGCCGAGGCGTTGATGGTGTGGGCGATCTGGCGGGCGGCGGCGGCGATGGCATCCGCGGTGGAGCGTTCGGGCTCGGGGCGGGAGGAGTCGATATTGCGGCGCCAGCCTTCGTCCTGCTCCACGCGGGCGATGATGCGGTCCATGATGTTGACGGCCTCGAACGGGTATTGGCCGGCGGCGGTTTCGGCGGACAGCATCACCGCGTCCGCGCCATCGAACACGGCGGTGGCGACGTCGGACGCTTCGGCGCGGGTGGGGGCGGGGGCGGAGATCATGCTCTCCAGCATCTGGGTGGCGACCACCACGGGGCGGCCCATCTGGCGGGCGGCGCGGACGATGCGCTTTTGCGCGAGGGGGACTTCCTCGGGCGGCAATTCGACGCCGAGATCGCCGCGTGCGACCATCACGGCATCGGACAAGCGGATGATTTCCTCCAGGTTTTCAAGGGCCTGGGGCTTTTCCATCTTGGTCATGATCCAGGCGCGGCCGGCGGCGATGTCCTTGGCCTCGGCGACATCCTCGGCGCGCTGGACGAAGGAGAGGCCGATGTAGTCCGCACCGTGTTCGAGGGCGAAGGCGAGGTCCTCGCGGTCCTTGACGGTGAGCGCCGGGATGGGGAGGACCATGTCGGGCACGTTGACGCCCTTGCGATCGGAGAGCGGGCCGCCGACGGCGACTTCGGTTTCGAGATGGTCCTCGCGCACGCGGGTGACGCGCAGGCGCAGCTTGCCGTCATCGAGGAGGAGGTTGGTGCCGATGCTGGCGGCCCTGATGATCTCGGGGTGGGGGAGTTGCACGCGGCGGACGTCGCCGGGCATCGGGCTGAGATCGAGGCGGAAGGCCTGGCCGGTTTGCAGTTGGACGCGGCCGGCCTGGAAGCGGCCGACGCGGAGTTTCGGGCCCTGCACGTCAGCCAGGATGCCGATCGGGCGGTCGAACTTCTTCTCCAGGTCGCGGATCATGGCGAAGCGCAGGGCGTGGTCGTCGTGGCTGCCGTGGCTGAAGTTGAGGCGGAAGACGTCGGCGCCGGCCTGGAAGAGGCGCGCGAGTACTTCGGGGGTGGAACTGGCCGGGCCCAGGGTGGCGATGATCTTGGTGCGGCGGCGGCGGCGGATGCGGATGCGGGTGGAGGAGGACATGGGGGCTCCTACGCGACCAGGACGGCGCGGATATCGTTGACGTTGGTGAGCGTGGGGCCGGTGCGGATGAGGTCACCGATGGTGTCGAACAGGGTGTAGCTGTCATGGTCGGCGAGGATGGCGCGCGGGTCGAGCCCGGCGGCGCGGGCGCGGGCGATGGTGTCCGGGGTGACGATGGCGCCGGCGGCATCGTCGCTGCCGTCAATGCCATCGGTGTCGCCGGCGGTGGCCCAGATGCCGGGGCGGCCGGTGAGCGCGATGGCGAGGGCGAGGAGGAATTCGGTGTTGCGGCCGCCCTTGCCGTGGGGGCCGTTGCCGATGGTGACGGTGGTTTCACCGCCGGAGAGCAGGATGGCGGGGGCGGGCAGCGGGGCGCCGTGGGTGGCGATGGAGCGGGCGATGCCGGCCATCACGGTGCCCATTTCGCGGCTTTCGCCCTCCAGCGCGTCGCCCAGGATGAGCGGGGTGAGGCCGAGCGTGCGGGCATGGGCGGCGCAGGCGGCGAGGGCCATGGCGGGGGTGGCGATCATGCGGAATTCGGCGTTGGGGAGTTCGCCGGGCTTGGGCGTTTCGTCGGCGTCCTGCGCCAGGCGGGCGGCGACGGCGGGGCTGGGGGCGATATCGTAGCGGGCGAGGAGGGCGCGGGCGTCGGCGAAGGTGGTGGGGTCGGGCACGGTGGGGCCGGAGGCGATGACCGCGGGATCGTCGCCGGGGACGTCGCTGATGGCGAGGGTGACGACGTGGGCGGGGGCGGCGGCGGCGGCGAGGCGGCCGCCCTTGATGGCGGAGAGGTGTTTGCGCAGGCAGTTCATCTCGGAGATGGTGGCGCCGCAGGCCAATAGCGCGCGGTTGAGGGCCTGCTTGTCGGCGAAGGTGAGGCCGGGGGCGGGCAGGGCCATGAGGGCGGAGCCGCCGCCGGAGATCAGGGCGATGACGAGATCATCGGGGCCGAGGCCGCGGACGGCTTCGAGGACACGGCGCGCGCCACGTTCGCTGTTGGCGTCCGGCACCGGATGGGAGGCTTCGATGACCTCGATGCGTTGGGTGGGCACGGCGTGGCCATAGCGGGTGACGACGACGCCGGTGAGGGGGACGTCGGGCCAGGCGGCTTCGAGGGCGGCGGCCATGACGGCGGCGGATTTGCCGGCGCCGACGACGACGCAGCGGCCGCGCGGGCGGGCGGGGAGGTGGGCGGCCAGCATCTTGCGCGGGTCGGCGGCGGCGACGGCCGCATCGAACACCGAGCGCAGCGCGGCGCGCGCCTTTGCGTCATCCCAGCCCATCCCGTTTCCCCTTCTGCAATCGATTGGCCAAGTATGGCGAAATCTCCGTCGAGGCGCCATGTTGGGGCGCAGACAGGAGGAATGCCATGCCCGCACCCGAGATGGACGACAAGACCCGCACCGAACTGGAGGCCGCCGCGTTTCGCAAGCTGGTGGCGCATTTGCGCGAGCGGACGGATGTGCAGAACATCGACATGATGAATCTGGCCGGGTTCTGCCGCAACTGCCTCAGTCGGTGGTATCGCGAGGGGGCGGCGGAACAGGGGATCACCATCGCCGATCCGGATGCGCGCGAGATCGTGTACGGGATGCCGTATAAGGAATGGCAGGCGCAGTACCAGAAGGAAGCGAGCGCTGGGCAGAAGGCGGCGTTTGCCAAGGCCAATCCGGGCCATTGACCGAATGGGGGCGCGCGGCTAAGCCCGCCGCCCCAGCGTAGCAGGAGCATTTTCGACATGGCCATGGACCCCACCGCCCCGGCGGAGAAGACCGAGGATTCTGCCCAGTGGGGCAATGTTTCCGCTGACCGGCTGCGCAGCCTGATTGAGCGCATCGAGCGGCTGGAAGAGGAGCGCAAGGCGCTTTCGAGCGATATCAAGGACATCTTCGCCGAGGCGAAGTCCGCCGGGTTTGATGTGAAGGTGATGCGGCAGCTTATCCGCATTCGCAAGCAGGAGCCGGCCGAGGTGGAGGAGCAGGAAACCCTGCTCGACGTGTACCGCCGCGCCCTTGGCATGTAAGGCTAAACGGATAAAAAGTTTTTGCTTCTTTTTTCAAAAAGAAGCGCTTTCTTTTTTTCAAAAAAGAAACAAAAAACTTCTATCCGATGGCATCGAGTTTTCGGAAGCCGGCGCCCGCCATTTCGGCGAGGATGCCGGGGAGATGTGGGATTGAGAGTTCGCCGTGGCCGGCCGCCAGCAGGTCCGCGAGGATGGTGCTGACGGTGTCGGCCAGGGCGGTAGGCGCGCCGCCGGCGTGGGCCGCCGCGCGGTAGGCTTCGAGCACGCCGGCGCCGGCGGCGATGCGGCCGCGGCCCCGGCTGTCATCGCCGTCGGTGATCCATGGCTTGATCCACTGGAACATGGTGCTGTTGGAGCCGCCGGCCTCGATCATGGCGATCAGGGGGGCGAAGGGGACGCCGAGCTTGCTCGCGGTGGCGAAGGTCTCGGCGATGACGAAGGCGTTGGTGAACGAGATGAAGTTGTTCACGATTTTGACGGTGAGCGCCATGCCGAGAGGGCCGGCCTCGATGATGGTGTCGGCGTAGGCTTCGACGATGGGGCGGATGGTGGCGATGTGGGCCGGATCGCCGCCGAGCAGGGTGGAGAGGCGGCCTTCCTCGGCCTCTTTCGGGCTGCGGCCGATCGGGGCGTCGATGAGGCCGACACCGATGGTGGCGAGCAGGGCGCCGAGGCGGCGTGTGGCGGCGGGGTCCCCGGTGGATTTGTCGGCGATGATGGTGCCGGGGCGCAAAGCGGGGCGCATGGCCTCGATGGTGGCCGCGACCTCGGCGGTGCCGGGGAGGCAGAGGAAGATGACATCGCTGGCGGCGGCGAGATCGGCGGCGGTGGCGGCTTCGGTGGCGCCCCGGGCCACCAGGTCATCGACCGGGGCGCGATTGCGGTGGGCGAGGATGGTGAGCGGCCAGCCCTTGCGCAGGATGTTCTTGGCCGCGCCGTGGCCCATCAGGCCGACGCCGATATAGCCGACGCGCAGGTTCGCCATTTTGTCCTCCCGGGTTGCTGCCATGAGCGTGCCCCATCTGGCCTCTGGCGGGGAAGCGGTTCAATCTTCGTGCTTTGTGACACCGGAGAATTCGATGACCGCCAACCGGAAGAAGTTGCTGCTCCCCGCCGCGATGTCGCAGGCCGGGTGGGACGTGGCGCAGGCGCGCGACGATGTGGACACCGTGCGGTTCGAGGATTTGACGCCGGAGGCCGAGTTTCGCGCCATGCTGGCCGATGTGGACGCGGTGGCGCTGTGGGGTCGGCCGTTCCGGCCCGACGATATCGCGGCGGCGGGGCGGCTGAAGGCGGTGGTGCGGATCGGGGTGGGGTATGACGCGGTGGATGTGCCGTCGCTGACCGCGCGGGGGATTCCGTTGCTGATCGCGGGGACCGCCAATTCGGTGACGGTGGCGGAGCATGCGATCTATTTCATGATGCATTTGGCCAAGCGGGGCTTCGACCAGCATGCGTTCGTGCGGGACGGGCGGTGGCGCGACAAGATGCAGGCGCCGATTGTCGATCTATATGGCAAGACGCTGCTGATCATCGGGTTCGGCAAGATCGGCACGCGGGTGGCCGCGCGGTGCGCGGCGATGGAGATGAGCATCCTGGTGCATGATCCGTATGTGCCGGAAGATGCGATCCGGGCGCGGGGCGGCATTCCGGCGCCCGATCTGGAGGCGGCGCTGGCGAAGGCGGATTTCGTCACCATCCATTGCCCGAAATCGCCGGCGACGGTGGGGCTGATCAATGCGGCACGGCTGGCCTGCATGAAGCCGACGGCGTTCCTGGTGAACACGGCGCGCGGCGGGATCATCGATGAACCAGCGCTGTATGCGGCGCTGACGGCGGGGAAGCTGGCCGGGGCGGGGCTGGATGTGTTTGCCTCCGAGCCGATCGAGCCGGAGAACCGGCTCCCGCATCTGCCCAATGTGATCACGGCGCCGCATATGGCGGGGGTGACGCTTGAGTCGCTCGATCGGATGGCGGTGACGGCGGTGCGCAATGCGCTGTCGGTGCTGGACGGGCGGCCGAATACCGAGAACGTGGTGAACAAGGAAGTGCTGGGCTGAGCGTGGCGCCTTGGCTTTCGGCGCCGCCTGGTGGAGGGGCGGCGCGGCCACCGTTGTGGCTGCTGATGGCGCTGTGCATCTCGGGCACCCTGGCGATGCATATTTTCGTGCCGGCGTTGCCGATCGCGGCGCGGGACCTTGGGGTCAGCGGCGGGACGATCCAGTTGACGCTGACGCTGTATCTGGTGGGGGTGGCGAGCGGGCAGTTGTTCTGGGGGCCGCTGTCGGACCGGATCGGGCGGCGGCCAGCGTTGCTGGCGGGGATTGCGCTCTACACGGTGGGCAGCGTGGCGGCGGCGATGGCGCCGGGGGTGGGTACGCTGATCGTGGCGCGCGTGGTGCAGGCGCTGGGCGGGTGTTCCGGGCTGGTGCTGGGGCGGGCGGTGCTGCGCGATGTGTCTGCTCCGCGCGAGGCGGCGGCGAGTCTGGCGCTGATGAACCTGTTCATGTCGATCGGGCCGGCGATGGCGCCGCTGGTGGGGGGCGTGGGGGCGGCGCTGCTGGGGTGGCGGTTTATTTTCGTGTTTCTCGCGGGGTTGGGCGGGGTGACGCTGTGGTTCGCGTTCCGGCTGCTGCGGGAGACGCATACCGAGCGGGGGGTGTCGCGCGGGGTGTTGCACGGGTATGTGCGGCTGTTGTCGGTGCCGGCGTTTCGCAGTTTCACCATCGGGGGGGCGTGTTCGACGACGAGTTTCTATGCGTTTCTGTCGGCGGCGCCGTTTATTTTCGCGGATCGGCTGCATCGCCCGCAGATGGAGATCGGGTTCTATTTCGTGGTGCCGATCCTGGGGTTCTCGATCGGGGCGATCCTGGCCAACCGGCTGGTGCGGCGGTTCGACCCGGTGCGGATCATGCTGATCGCCAGCGTGGTGGCGACGTTGGGGGCGTTGCTGTTCGCGGGGCTGGAGGTGACGGATCAATTGAGCGTGGCGGGGGTGCTGGTGCCGATCCTGATTTTCTGCATCGGGTCCGGCACGGTGAGCCCGCTGGCGTTGACCACCGCGATCGGGGTGCAGCCGGGGATGATCGGCGCGGCTTCGGGGTTGTATGGCTGCGCGCAAATGGGGTTTGGCGCGCTGTGCACGCTGGCGGTGAGCCAATGGCATGCCAATCCGGCCGAGGGAGCCGCCACGGTGCTGGTGATTTCGACGGTGGTGGGGCTGGCCGCGCTGGTGGTTTCCGCGCGGCGAAACTAGGTGCGGTCGTCCACCATCCAGGTTTGCAGCAGCGTGTAGGACACCGCGAGGACGGCGGGGCCGAGGAAGATACCGACCAGGCCGAAGGACAGCAGGCCGCCGATGACGCCGGCGAGGATGAGCAGGATGGGCAGGTCGGCGCCCTTTTTGATCAGGACCGGGCGCAGCAGGTTGTCCAGGCTGATCACCACGATCATCGCGATGAGCAGGAACGTGCCGGCGCCGGTGCGGCCGGCGGCGTAGAGCCAGATGGTGGCGGGCAGCAGCACCGGGGTGGGGCCGATCTGGGCGACGCACATCATGAACATCACGGCGGTGAGGATGGAGGCGAAGGGGACGCCTGCCAAGGCGAGGGCGGCGCCGCCGATGACGCATTGGACCACGGCGGTGACCACCACCGCGAGGGCGACGCCGCGGATGGCTTTGCCCGCGAGTTCGACGGCGGCGACGCCGCGTTCTCCGGCGAGGCGGCGGCCGAAGCGGACGACGAGGGCGGCGCTGGCTTCGCCGTGGGTGTACATGATGCCGGCCAGCACTACGGTGAGCAGGAACTGCACGAACACCAGGCCGAGCGAGCCCACTTCGGCGACGAACCAGTTGGTGACGCGCCCGGCGTAGGGCACCAGTTGGGGGCCGAGGTCCCGCAGGCCCATGTCGGCGGCGCTCTCCCACATCTCGTTGGCCTTCTCGCCGATTACCGGCAAGGTAGTCAGCCAGTCGGGGGCAGCGGGCAGGCGAAAGGTTTCGAGGCCTTTGACGAAGCCGATGAGCTGGCTGGTGTGCTCGACGATGGTGCCGATGGCGAGCCAGAACGGCACCACGAACACCAGCAGCAGGGCGACAGTCATCACCGCCACGGCCAGCGGGCGGATGTTCCACAGGGCTTTCTGCACCCGTTCCATCAGCGGGAAGGAGGCGATGACGAGCGTGGAGGCCCAGACGATGGCGGGCAGGAAGGGGCCAAGAATCCAGAAGCAGGCGATCAGGGTCGCGCCGATAAACAGCACGCCGAAGGTGATGCGGGTGAGATCCTGATTCATGGCGCAACCCTATCAGGAAAAGAGCTTGAAAAACAGAAGGCCCCGGGTTGCCCCGGGGCCTTCACATTGTCTGGCAGCTCGCGCTGGCCGACGGAACCTA
>CAIMWH010000021.1 GCA_903845065.1 uncultured Rhodospirillales bacterium
CCGCGTCTTTGCATCATATGACGATATCCTCGACCACTGCTGCTACGCTTGGAACAAACTCACGGAACAGCCGTGGCGTATCATGTCCATCGGACTGCGCGATTGGGCGCATGGGTCCTAATCAGTGACGGTTGGTATAAGCATTGGTATAACAACAATGACCGCCCGAACATGGGCATCGGCGGCATCACACCCGCCCAGAAACTGAAATTGGCCGCGTGAAGTCTACGAGCGCACCCCATTAGAAATGGGGGGATTACCCCACCTCGATGTCACCCTTCAGCGCGGCAGGAGGCCCCAGGCGCTGAGCATGGCGGTGAGTTCAATCTGTTCCTGATGGGTGAGGGTGGGCGTTGCGGGCGCGCGGGTAGGGCCGACGTTGGTTCCGGTCAGGCGCATGGCTTCCTTCACGACCGTGACGTTCATGCCGTTGGCATGGCGGGCTCGCATGGCTTCGAAGCCGGCAATTTCGTTGGTGAGGGTGCGGGCGTGGGCGAAGTCGCCGGTTGCGAGGGCGTCACGGATCGCGAGGCAGCGGGCGGGAAAGAGGTTGACGAGGCCCGAGGTGAAGCCGCGGGCGCCGGCGGCGGCGAAGGGGACGGCCCAGAGTTCGGCCAGTCCGCACAGCCAGAGCAGGTCACGCGACGCGGTGAGGCGCATGCGGGCGGCGAGGCGGAGCGGATCCGGGTTGGCGTATTTCACCGCGGCGATGGCGGGGTGGCCGACGAGATCCGTGAGTTCGCCGTCGGAGAAGTTGTCGTTTCGGAGGTAGAGCACAACGGGCAGGTCCGTGACGCGGGCGACGGCGTGGGTGTAGGCGATGATGCCGGCGGGGGAGGCAAATGGGTCGGGCACCTGGTGGATCATGATGGCGTCGGCACCGGCGCGGGCGGCGGTGTCGGCGAGGCCCTGGGCGTCGCGCTGGGAGCGGCCGACGCCGGCAGTGACGCATTGGCGGCCGGCGTTGGCGGCGATGGCGGTGCGGTAGACCTCGCGCACCTCATCGAGCGTGAGAGCGTAGAATTCGCCGGTGTTGCCACCGGTGACGATGTTGTCGATGCCGGCGGTGGCGAGGCCGTCCACGACGCGTTCGAGGGTGGCGTGGTCGATGGCATCGTTCGCGAAGGGGGTGACGTGAACGCCGGAGATGCCGGTGAGAGCGGCGCGGATGCCGGCGGTCATGTGAGATCGCTCCGGCGGATGATGGCGTCGGGGCGTTTGGTCAGGCCGGGTTGGAGTTTGGTGCCGAGGCCGGGGCCGGTCATCGGGGCGGCGTAGCCGTTGCTGACGACGGGCAGGTCGGTGACGAGTTCCTGGTAGTAGCCGGCGAGGAAGGCACGCACGACTTCCTGGAACAGGGTGTTGGGCGCGTGAAGCGAGAGGTGGAGCGAGGCTGCGAGGACCACGGGGCCGGTGCAGTCATGCGGGGCGATCGGGCGCTGGTACGCTTCGGCCATGGCGGCGATTTTGCGCGCCTCGGAGATGCCGCCGCACCAGCCGAGGTCGAGCATGACGACGGAGGTGGCCTGGGCTTCGAGCAGGTCGCGGAAAGCGCTGCGCGGGCCCATGGTTTCGCTGGCGCAGACCGGGATTTTGGTGGCGTTGGCGTATTCGCGGAGCGCCGGGATATTGTTCATCTTGATCGGGTCTTCCGACCAGTAGGGCTTGAGCGGTTCGAGCGCCTGGGCGATCTGCTTGGCGACCGGGAGGTTCCACATCGAGTGGAATTCGCACATGATGTCGATCCGGTCACCGACGGCGGCACGGATTTTTTCGAACGGTTCCAGTCCCTTGCGCAGGTCGGCGGACGAGATGTAGGCGCCGTTGGTGCGGAGTGCGAAAACGTCGAAGGGCCAAATTTTCATCGCCGGGTAGCCTTCCTCGAGCAGGGAGTGCGCGAGTTCGGCGGGGGCGGCGACGAAGGCGACCTGGTCGTCGTACTTGCCTTCGGGGCGTTCGTTGCCGGCGGGATCGACTTCGCGCTTGCGGGCGGCGCGGTTGTTGTAGGTGTTGCCGGCGCAGGTGTTGTAGACGCGCATGCGGTCATGCGAGAGGCCGCCGAGGAGCTGGTAGATCGGCTGGCCCATGGCCTGGCCGAAGATGTCCCACAATGCGATGTCGACCGCGGAGGCGGCGCGCAGTTCGGCGCCGGTGCTGGCGAAACCGAGCATGGTGTTGAGCAGGGCGTGGCTGTGGCGCTCGATGTGCAGCGGGTCCTTGCCGAGGAGGTAGGGGGCGACCAGGCCGTGCAACTGGCCCGCGACGGCGTCGGCGCCGCGGAAGGATTCGCCAAGGCCGATCAGGCCGCTATCGGTGTGTAATTGCACCCAGAGCAGGTTCGGGTATTCGCCGACCTGGATGGTTTCGAGCGCGGTGATTTTCATGGGGACGAGTTCCTCGGGGCGAGGCGCAGTTTAGAACGGGATGATGCGGACCGCCAATCGGGGGGAGATGCAGGTCGCGGGAGACTTGGCAGGCGGTATCAGTGCGGGCCGCCGCTGAGGAAAGCGATGTATGTGGCGAGCGTTGCCGCCACATCAGCCGCGGGTTGGGCGGGATGCCAGACGGTTGCCGGTGTCACCTCGATGCGGACCGAGGCGGGTGCGATGCGGCGCGCTACCTCGATGCCGGCGAACAGGCTGTCGTCCCGGCCGGCGCAGACCAGGGCGGGAATTTTCAGATTTGTCAGCCGATCGGCGCCTTCGAACGAATAGGCGGCCCGATAGGGATGGTGGAACGTCTCCGCGCTTTTAAGCAGACCGATCACCCAGGTGTGCAGGTAGGCGGCGTCCGGCGCGACGATTGGCCGGCAGGCGGCGCGGGTCTCGGCGCTCCAGGGCACGAAGCGGAACATGTCCCGGCGGAAGTTCCAGGCCTGTTGCAAATGCAGACCCCAGCGGTCCGGCGCCAAAGTCGGCACGCCCTCCATGATGTCGCCGAGGGGCATTTTGGGGCGCGGGGTAAACCCTTCGAGCACGGCGCGGCCGATGCGGTCTGGGTGCATGGCGCCGAGTTCGAGGCCGACGAGCGCCCCGGTGTGGGTGCCGAAGAAATCGAAGCGCTCGAAGCCAAGCGCGTCGGCGAGCGCCAGCGCGTCGGCGGCAAGATCGGGGATGCCGATGGGCTGGTCTCGCTTGTCAGACTCGCCGCAGCCGAGGAAGTCCGCCGCGATCACCTGATGGCTGGCGGCGAGGCCCTCGATGATGGTCTCCAGCACCACGGTGGTGCCCGGCGCATGGTGCAGCGCGATCAAGGGCGGCCCGGCGGTGCCGGCGCGGCGAACATGGATGCGTCCGCGCGGGGTGTCGACATAGTCGAACCAGATGCCGGCGGGCGACAGCGCGTGGGGGCGTGGCGGCGGCGCGGTATGTGGTGGGTATGCCGCCTGCTGCGGCGCAAGCTGGGTTGCGAGGTTGGCCAGCGTGATGGCTTCGTCGGGCCATTGGCCCAGGCGCACGGCGGCGGTGGTATCGGACCATAGCTGCGCGTAGGCGGCCGGGCTCGTCGCGGCGGCGTTGAGGGTGGTGCCGAGTTCCGCCGGGGTAGGCAGTTCGGCGCCAGCCTTGCCGGCCCGGCGCAGGTCGGCCGGATCGAAGATGTGGCGATCGCGCAGGAAGGCCCAGAATGAAGTAAGGTGGGCGCCATCCAGGCTCGGCACCGCCGGCGGCGGCGGGACATTCACCCAGGCGCGGGCCCGATCGAGGTCAATGAAAACCGGGGATGGGAAGATGCCCGCAAGCCGCTCCGCCAGTCCGGCGGCGAGCGGTGCGGCGAGATCGAACGACACCAGGGCGGTGGCGGCCAGACCGAGTGCGGTGGCCGCCTCCGCGAGGCAGGCCACCACCGCATCGGTCCCCGCCGCGCCCATGCCAACCGAGCCTCCGATGCCTGGCAGTTCCGGACATATCACCGTCCAGCCCGGACAGGCCGCCGCGACCTGCCCTGCCCGGATGGATGCCGCCAGCACGAGCCCCGGCAGCACCAGCAGGGCCGGGCCGCTGCCGATGCGCCAGTAGCGCATCTGGCCGTTGGGCGTGGTGAGGTAGTGCGGCCGGGGCTCGGTTGACATCGCGGCTACTCCGCGACGCGGACGATCCGGCCCTTCTGGACCTGGATCAGGAAGACGTTCTGGTTCGCCTGGCCCTTGTCGTCAAAGGTGATATCGCCCAGCAGGGTCGGCCAGGCGTGCGCGTGCAGGGCGGCGGCGATCTTGTCGTAGGCGCGCGGATCGCCGGCTTCGTTCATTGCCCCGGCCAGCAGTTGCACCGCCTCGGCACCGATGGCGCCGTTGAAGTTGGGCTCGTTCTTCGAGGCCGCCGCGTAGAGCTTGACCCAGGCCTGCGAACTCGGATTGGGGCTGTCGGCGGTGAACAGCGAGGCGGAATAGACACCTTCGACCGAGGCGCCGGCGAGTTCGATCAGCTTCGGCGTCATCGCGACGGCCGAGGCGATCACCTTGCCCTTGTAGCCGCTCTGCTTGATCGTCCGGTAGATCGAGCCGGCCTGCGCCATGCTGTTGGCGGTGATCTTGATGGCATCGGTGTTCAGGCTTTTCAGCGTGGTGACGGCCACCGAGAAATCGGTCTGCTCATGGTTGTAGTATTCGGTGTTCTTCACCTCGATGCCGCAGTCGGTGAGCAGCCTGCGATAGTTGGTGTCCTCCACCCGGCCGTAGTCGTCATTGACGGTGAAGAAGGCGATGGATTTGAACTTCATCTTGGTGCAGATGAAATTCGCATACATCCCGGCCATGGCGATGGATTGGGGGCTCAACCGGAACAGGTATTTGTGGCCCTGGTTGGTCACATCCGGGTGCTGCGCGGTGGTGATCATGGTGATGATCTTGTCGCGGGTGACCTCCTTCATCGACAAGGCGACGGCGCTGTATTGGCCGCCGATCAGGAGGTCGACATGGTCGAGCTCGATCGCGCGCTTGGCGGCGCTGTTGCCCTCGGCGGGAAGGCCCTGGTCGTCGTAGGTCAGCAGCTTGATTTTCCGCCCGCCCAGCACGCCGCCGGCGTCGTTGATGAGCCGCGCCATCAGCTCCATGCCTTCGACGGTGAGCTGCCCGTCATAGGCGCCCGGGCCGGTCAGCGGCGCGATGGCGCCGATCACCACCGGCGGCTTGTCCTGCGCGATGGCAGTCGAGCCCGTGATGGCGGTCAGCAGTCCGGCGGCGAGTGCCGCGCCTAGATACCGTCTGGTCATTGTCGGCGATCCTCCTGTTTTGGATGTCCGGCGCTTGTGCCCGGATTGTCGGTTCATGATCTCACGCACCGAGATAGGCCTCGCGCACGCGTGGGTCCTTGAGCAATGCGGCCGCGCTGTCCTGCATGACGATGCGCCCGGTTTCCATCACGTAGCCACGCTGGGCCAGGCGCAGCGCGAGGTCGATCCTCTGCTCGACGATGAGGATCGTCAGCCCCTCGGCATGCAGCGCGGTCACCATATCGGCCAGGGCGTCCACCATGATGGGCGCCAGGCCGAGCGATGGCTCGTCGAGCATGAGGCAGCGCGGGTTGGCCATCAGCCCGCGGCCCACCGCCACCATCTGCTGCTCGCCGCCGGACAACGAGCCCGCCTTCTGGCCGATCCGCTCGGCAAGCGCGGGGAAGAGATGCAGCACCAGGTCGAGGCGCTGGGCACGGCTCTTGCCGCCGCGGGTGGCGCGCAAGGCGCCGAGTTCGAGGTGCTCCAGCACGGTCATCCCGGCGAAGAGCTGGCGCCCCTCGGGAACGTGAACCAGGCCGCGCGCGATGATGCCGTGGGTGGACAGCCGGTCGATCCGCTCGCCGTCCCATCGGATCGCCCCGGCGGTGGGCCGCAGCAGGCCGGAGATCGTCTTGAGCAGGGTGGACTTGCCCGCGCCGTTGGAGCCGACCAGGGTCACGATCTCGCCTTCGCGTACCTCGATGCAGATATCCCGCAGCACGGTGTGCCGCCCGTAGCCGGCTTCGAGATTGATCACCTCAAGCATGTGCCGGCTCGCGGCCGAGATAGACGCGGATCACCTCGGGGTCTCGGATGACGGCGTGGGGGGCTCCCTCGGCGATCTTTACGCCGTGATCGAGCACGATCACCCGATCGCACACCGCCAGGACCACGCGCATGTGGTGCTCGACGAGCAGCACGGTGATGCCACGGTCACGGATGGCGCGGATCATGCCGACCAGGCGCTGTGCCTCCTCGGGGTTCATCCCGGCGGCCGGTTCGTCCAGCAGCAGCAGGCGTGGCTGGGCGGCAAGGGCAATGGCGATTTCGAGCTGTCGCTGCTCGCCGTAGCTGAGGCTGTCGGCGAGGATATGCTGGCGGGCGCCGAGGCCGCAGAAGTCCAGGGTGTCGCAAGCGAGCTGGCGCACGGCCTGCTCCTCCCGCACGAAGGCGGCGCTGTGGCGCAGCGCGGCGAACCAGCCGGTGCGCGCGCCGCGGTAGGTCGCGGTGATCACGTTGTCCAGCACGCTCAGGGCCGGGAACAGGCTGGTGATCTGGAAGGTGCGGGTCAGCCCGAGTCTGGCCATCTGCGCCGCGGTGTGGAGGCTGCAATCCTGCCCGTCGAAGGTGATCCGCCCGTCCGAGGGCGGCAGGGAGCCGGCGAGAAGGTTGAACAGCGTGGTCTTGCCGGCGCCGTTCGGTCCGATCAGGCCCACGATCTCGCCACGCGCGATCTGCAGATCGACGCTGTTGACCGCCACCAGCCCGCCGAACCGCCTGATCAGGCCCGTGGTGGCGATGAGGGGTGCCTGGGTCATGATCCGCCCGCCGCACGGCTCGGGCGCAGCAGCCTCGCCGCGGTGCCCCGCCAGCCCGGCGGGCAGGAAAATCACCGACGCCGTCAGCAGCACCGAGAAGGTCACCATGCGCAGCGGTCCGAAGGCGCGCAGGGCCTCCAGCAGTGCGACGTAGATGAACGCACCCAGGATCGGCCCCACGATGGTGCCACGCCCGCCCACCACCACGATGATGATCATCGCCACCATGTATTGCACCCCCAGCAACTCCGGGGTGACGACGCGGATATAATGCGCATAGAGTGCCCCGCCCACGCCGGCCAGCGCCGTGGCCACCACGAAGCCGAGCAGCTTGGTGCGGAAGACATCGATGCCGATGGAGGCCGCCAGGCGCTCGTTCTCCCGCACCGCGATGAAGGCGCGCCCGGTGCTGCTGCGGGTCAACGCGTGGCAGGCATAGGCGCAGGCAAGCACGCAGGTGGTGACCAGCAGATAGCTGCCACGCGCGCTTTCCAGCACCATCCAGCCGGGGGCGAGGGAGAACAGCGGCAGGTTGGAAATCCCCATCGGCCCGCGCGTCAGATCGATCCAGTAGTTGGCGATGGTGTAGAGGATGGAGCCGAACCCCAGGGTGAGGATGGCGAATTGCGGCCCGCGGATGCGCAGGGCGACGTAGCCGATGAGCAGGCCGAAACTGCCGGCGGCCACGGCGGCCGCGATCAGGCCCAATATGGCGGGCACGCCGAACCGCGTCGCCAGGATCGCCGTGGTGTAGGCGCCGATGCCAAAGAACGCGGCGTGGCCGAAATTGAGTTCGCCGAGATAGCCGATGACGATGTTCAGGCTCATCGCCAGCAGCGCGTAGAGCATCCACAGCACCATCAGGTGATGCAGGTAGGTGTTGCCGGTGAGGAACGGCAGCGCGAGGAGAGCTGCGCCCGCGCCGATGGACAAGCCGGGCCCGGCTTTCATCGTCCGTCCTCGGCGGTTCCGAACAGCCCGTTCGGCCGCCACAGCAGAACCCCGATGATGATGCAGTAGCCCACCGCCTCCTTGAAACCCGGTGAGATGTAGTTGCCCGCCAGCGCCTCCACCACGCCCAGCGCCAGACCGCCCAGCAGCGCGCCCGAGACGGAGCCCAATCCACCCATCACCACGACGACGAACCCCTTCAGCACCGCCCAACTGCCGACAGTGGGGAAGATCATCACCGTCGGGCCGACCAGCGCGCCGGACAGTGCCGCCAGGCCGCAGGCCAGGGCGAATGTGTAGCCGTGGACAAGGCCGATATTGATGCCGGTCAGCGCGGCGCCCAGGGGGTTCTGCGCGGTGGCGCGCATCATCTTGCCGAACCGGGTGTAGCGCAGGAAGGCATAGAGGCAGCCCACCGCGAGTGCCGCGACCGCGAATATCAGCAGCCGCTGCTCGGTGACGACGAGGTCCCCCACCTCGATGGTTTCGTCGGCGTAGGGGCTGTCGAGATAGCGCGGATCGGAGCCGAACAGGAGTTCCGAGCCGTTCACCAGGAACAGCGAAAGGCCCAGGCTCGCCAGCAGGACGGTGAATTCATGCTCGCGCCGCAGCGGCCAGAAGAATACCCGGTTGGCCAGCACGCCGAGCAGCCCGACCGCCACGGCGGAGACGGCGGTGGCCGAGACATAGTCAAGCCCCAGCAGCTTGACCGCGTAGAACGTCAGTACCGCGCCTAGCATGTAGAACTCGCCATGGGCAAAGTTGACGATTTTCAGCACCCCGAACACCAACGTGAGGCCGGTTGCGATCAGCACATAGCTCGCACCAGCCACGAGGCCGTTGATGATTTGTTGGACGAGCAGCGTGACATCCATCAGGCAGCCTTCGGGCCGGCGGTGGGAGGGCGCACGTCACTCATCCGGCGCGGCATAGCCGGGCGGAACACCTGGGCACCCGGGTTCGGCGTCTGCGACTGTCCAGATGTTCATTGGTGCGGTCCCCAGCCAACCCTTGTGGATCGGGAGGGCACGAAGCTGTTGCCGTGATACCGGCACTGACCTCGGACCCGCCTCAACGCGGTAGCGTAGTGCCGATGCTAGTTGATCGCGCAATGCCGCGGCAAGGCGGCGGGTCATCAAGCGGCCGGCTGCTCCGCGCGTGCCGCGTCGCTCGACTGTAATGGCGGATATGGCCGGATGGCCCATGTCGTGGCAGGCTTCGCCATCCGGCTACAGGAGACCGCTTTGAAGGACACCAGCATCGTGCGGAACGGCTTTACATTCGGCACCGAAAAACAACCCGCCATCGGCAGCCGGGGCATGGTGGCCTCCAACCATCCGCTCGCGTCGGCGGCCGGTGCCGAGATGCTGGCGGCCGGCGGCAACGCGATCGACGCGGCGGTGGCGACCCAGTTCGCGCTCACCGTGGTCGAGCCGATGATGGTGTCCCTGATCGGCGGCGGCACCACCCATATCCGCACCGCCGACGGCCAGCATGTCATCATCGACGGCATGAGCGCCGCACCGCTGGGTGGCACGCCCACGATGTACCGCCCCGTTCCCGGCGCGGCGCCGGAGGATTTCGGCACCATCGATCGCGAAAACACCCTGGGGCCGAAATCCGTCGCCGCGCCGGGTTCGCCGCGTGCCTGGTGCCTGGCGCTGGAGAAGTTCGGCACCATGTCGCTGGCCGACGTGATGGAACCGGCGATCCGCCACGCCTCGCGCGGTTTTCGGGTCACGCCGTTCCTGCATGATTGCATCGGCGTCGCGGCACCGGATCTGCTCAAGGACAAGCTGATAGCCGCCCGGTTGATGCCCGATGGCACGCCGCTCAAGGCCGGCGAGCGTCTGGTACAGGGCGACTACGCCGATACGCTGCGGTTGTTCGCCGCCGAGGGGCCCTCTGCCGTCCATGGCGGAGCGATTGGGCAGGCTCTGGTTGAGCACATGGAGAAAGTCGGCGGCTTCGTCAGCCATGCCGATCTCGCAGCCAACCTGCCGCGGCTGCGTGAGCCGATCCGGGCGAACTATCGCGGCTGGGATGTTTTGGCGCCGCCGCCGCCGGCGGCCTCCGGGGTGCACATCGCCCAGATGCTGGCCATTCTGGAAGGCTTCGACGTCCGCGCGCTTGGCTTCGGCACCACCGAGATGTGCCACCTGCTGGCCGAGGTCATCGCCATCGCGTTTGCCGACCGTGCGGTGGCGTCGGGCGATCCCGACTTCGTCAAGGTGCCGGTCGGCAAGCTTACCTCCAAGGCCTATGCCGCCGAGCGCCGGGCGGCGATCGACATGGCGCGCCGGCAGGTCTGGCACGCCGGCGTGGTGCCGGGCGAAGGCCACGACACCACCCATCTCACCACCGCGGATGCGCAGGGCAACGTGGTTGCCAGCACGCAGACCATGAACAGCATGTTCGGCGCCCGCTACATCATTCCCGGCATCGGGATCGTGCCGAACAACTACATGGACAACTTCGATCCCCGGCCGGGCGGCGCGCTCTCGATCGAGCCCGGCAAGCGCGTCACCACGTCAATGGCGCCGACGATTGTGCTGCGTGACGGGCGGGTGCGGTTCGCCCTTGGGCTGCCGGGCGGGCGCAAGATCTTCCCCACCGTCCTGCAATCGATCGTCAACATCATCGATCATGGCATGACGATGCAGGAGGCGGTGGAGGCGCCGCGGCTGTGGACCGAGGGGCCGGTGCTGGAGGTTGAATCACGCATGCCCGCCGCGACGCGCGAGGGGCTCACCGCGCGCGGCCACGATATCGCCGTGGTGCCGGCGGTTGCGAGCGGGATGAACGGGATCATGTTCAATGACGACGGCACGATGACCGGCGCGGCCTGCTGGCGGCTTGATGGCACGCCGGTCGGCGTTTCCGGCGGGTTGGCCCGGCCTGGCGTGCGGTTCGTGCTGGAGAGCGCGAAGCCGAAAGCATGATCCGTATCGGCATCGACATCGGCGGCACCTTCACCGACTTCGCATTGTGGGACGGCAACGCGGCGGGCTACACCGCCGTGCACGCCATGAAGGTGCCCTCGACGCCACCGGATTTCGCCCGTGGCGTGCAGGACGGGCTCGAAAAGCTGCTGGCCGAGGGGCGCATTGCCGCCGACGATCCGATGCTGATCGTCCACGGCACCACCGTCAGCACCAACGCGGTGATCGAGCGCAGCGGGCCGCCGCTGGCGCTGCTTGTCACCTCCGGGTTCCGCGACCTGCTCGACATCGCGCGCCTGCGCGTGGATCGGCCGGTCGATCTGTTTGCCCGCCGGGCGCCGCCCATCATCCCGCGCCGCATGGTGTTCGAAATCGGCGAGCGCATCCTGGCCGATGGCAGCATCGACCGCGCGCTCGATCCGGCCGAGGTGGTGGCGGCCGGGCGGGCGGCCCTGGCGCAGGGGGCGGCGGCGATCGCGGTGTGCTTCCTGCACGCCTACCGCAACCCGGTTCACGAGGCCGCGGCCGCCGCCGCGCTTCGCGAAGCGCTCGGCACCGTCGATGTGGTGCTGTCCCATGAGGTGTGGCCACAGCAATCGGAATACGAGCGGGCGAGTGCGGCGCTGCTCAACGCCTATGCCCGCCGCGCGCTCTCGGGCTATCTCGCGGCATTGGAGACCTGGATCGCCGGGCGGCTGCCCAATGCGCGGCTCCTGGTCACCAAATCCAACGGCGGGGTGATGGCGGCCGCCGAAGCGACGCGGATGCCGATCCACACCCTGCTCTCCGGCCCCGCTGCCGGTGTCACCGCGGCGCAGGCGCTCGGTGCCATGCTGGGGGAGGCCAATCTGCTGACCATGGACATGGGGGGCACCAGCACCGACATCTCGCTGATCCGCGACGGGGCTATCATGGTCTCGCATGACGGGCGGGTCGGCGATTTTCCGCTGATGATGCCGGTCACCGCGATCGAGGCCATCGGCGCCGGTGGCGGCTCGATTGCCTGGCGCGACGGCCCGGTGCTGAAGGTGGGGCCGCGCTCGGCCGGCGCCCGCCCCGGCCCGGCCTGCTATGGCAAGGGCGGCACCCAGCCGACGGTGTCGGACGCCTATCTGCTGTGCGGCTACCTGCGCGAGGATATCCCGCTCGCCGGCGGGCTGACCCTGCGGCGCGATCTCGCCGAGGCCGCCGTGGCGCCCCTCGCGGCGGCAATCGGGCGAACTGCGGAGGCAGCGGCGGAGGCGATCATCGCGGTGGCGACGGCGAACATGCTGGCCAACGCGCTGCCCTTCATCGCCCGCCTCGGCGTGGCGCCGGCGGAGTTGACGCTGATGATTTTCGGCGGTGCCGGCGCCATCCACGGGCCGCTGCTGGCCGCCGAGATCGGCATCGGCCGGGTGGTGGTGCCACGGCTGGCCTCGGTGTTCTGCGGCTATGGCTGTCTGGTCTCCGATCTGCGCTACGACGTGATCCGCACCGTGCATGGGCGCTCGCTCGCCCCGGCGGATGCGGCGGCGGTCTACGCCGAACTGACGGCGGAGGCCGAAACCTGGCTCACCGCCCAGGCGCGCGCGGCGGTGCCGGGCTACGAATATGCCGCCGATGTGCGCTACGCCGGCCAGTCGTTCGACGTCGGCGCGCGGATTTCGGCCGAAGCGGCTGCGTCCGGCGATCTCGGCGCGATCGCCGCATCCTTCCATGCCGAGCACCACCGGCTCTACGGCCACGCCCATCCGAGCCAGGACATCGAGATCATCGCGCTGCGCCTGCGCATCAATGGTGCGCTGCCGCGTCCCGGCGCCGTGGCGCTGCCGGCGGGCCTCGCCGCCGCCCCGCCGCGGCGCGTGCGCGCCCGCTTCGACGGTGCCGAGCGCGACGTCGATCTGCACGACTGGGCGCGCCTGCCGCCCGGCTGGTCGGCGCCCGGGCCGCTGCTGGTGGCGCAGGAAACCGCCACCGTGGTGGTGCCGCCGGGGTTCCTGGCCATCATCGGCGTGTTTGGCGATCTCATCCTGGAGCGGAACTGAGCATGGACCCCGTGCGGACCGAAATCATGCGCAACCGCTTCGCCGCCATCGCCGAGGAGGCCAGCAACGTCGCCTACCGCACCGCCTACACTACCTTCGTCAAGCAGACCCAGGACTACCAGGTGGCGATGGCCAGCGTGGCAGGTGAGTTCTTCGCCTACCCGATGAAATCCGGCGTCACCTCCTCGGTGTGCCAGAACGTGCGCGGACTGGTGGACGAGATCGGCATCGAGACGCTGGTGCCGGGCGACATCATCCTCACCAATGACCCGTTCTCGGGTGATGCCCTGTGCACCCACACGATGGACATCCATCTGCTACGCCCGGTGTTCCGCGACGGAGCGATCGTCGCCTTCGCCTGGGCGTTCATCCACGCCTCGGACATCGGCGGCGCGGTGCCGGGCTCGATCGCGCCGACCAGCTACGAGGTGTTCCAGGAAGGCGTGCGCATCCGCCCGGGCCTGCTCTACCGGGCTGGCGAACTCAACACCGCGATGTGGAACTTCTTCGCCGACAATTCCCGCATCCCCGACCTCATCTGGGGTGACTTGCAGGCGATGATGGCCGGGCTCGCCCTGCTGGATACGCGGATGAACGAGCTGTGCGTGCGCTACGGCACGGCGGAGGTGCTGGAATCGGTCTCCGACGTGCTGGCCCTGGGTGAGCTCAAGGCGCGCGAGGCGCTCGGGCGGCTCACGCCGGGCGAATACCGCTTCTCCGAGTATCTCGAGGACTATCGTGGCGACGGGCATGTGTTCATCCATGCCTGCATGACGGTGGCGGCGGGCGGCACGCTGGCGCTCGATTTCACCGGCAGTGACCCCGCGGTGCGGCTGGCGATGAATTTCGTGACCGGCAAGCGGGCGCATCCGTTCCTGTGCATGCCGGTGATCAATTTCATCCAGACCATCGAGCCCACCACGCCGGTGAATGGCGGGATCATCCGGCCCATCCGCACCCATGCGCCGGTCGGCACGCTGATGAATGCCGAATTCCCCGCCGCGATGGGCAACCGCTGGGTGGCGGTGATGCGCTGCTATGACGCGATCCTCGGCTGTCTCAACCAGGCCTACCCCGGCGGCATCGCGGCATGCGGGGCGGGACAGGCGGGTATCATCGCGGTCTCGGGCGTGGATGGGCGCACCGGGCGGCGGCATGTCTCCGTCGTGGAGCCCTTCATCGGCGGTTCCGGCGGGCGGCGCGATGCGGATGGGCTCGACGGGATCGACCAGCCCGTCGCCTTCCTGCGCTCGGCGCCGGCGGAGGTGGTGGAGGCGGAAACCGGCCTGGTGCTGCGCCGTTTCAGCTACGAGCCTGGCCGCGCCGCGCCGGGGCTGCATCGCGGCGGCCAGGCGATGCGCATCGAACTGGAAAACCGTGGTCTCGCCGCCACCATCACCGTGCGCGGGCTCGATCGGTTCCGTTTCCAGCCCTTCGGCCTGCACGGCGGCGCGAGCGGCTGCGCGGGCAGCACGGTGCTGAATCCCGGCACAGCGGGGGAGCGCAATATCGGCAAGATCGACGTGCTCGAACTCGCCCATGGCGACACGCTGCTGATGATCACCCCCTCCGGCGGCGGCTTTGGCGATCCCTTCGCGCGCGATCCGGCACTGGTGCTGGCGGAAGTGCGCGACGGGCTGTTGAGCGTGGAGGCGGGCAGGACCGGCTACGGCGTTGTCATTGCCGGCGACGCGGTTGACGTTGCCGCGACCGCGGAGGTGCGCGCGGTGCCCCGGCCATCACCGCCGGTGTTCACCATCGGCCCGGCCCGCCAGGACCTCGAACGCCGCTGGCCCGAGACCACGAGCCGCGCCATGGCCGCAGCGGCGCTGGCGCTTCCCGCCGGGTTGCGGCCCTACCGGTTGGCTGAACTCAGGCGGAACGGGATCGCGACGGGCTGAAACCGCCGAATTCCGGAGGCTGGCTGGCCCGGCGCCGTTCGGCACTCGCTATAACTCAGAAGCCTTGGCCCAGTTCGGCACATGGGCCCCCAGTTTATCGAGCAGCCGGTCGAGTTGGCGGCGTTCGGGCTTCGACAGGCACTCCAGCATCGCCGTCTCGCGGGCGCGCAACATCGGGATATAGCGTTGATATATCTCCCGCCCGGCGTCGGTCAGGAAAAGCAACTGCCGGCGGTTATCGACCGGATCGGTCTTCCTCCGCACAAGTGCCTTCTTTTCCAGCGCGATCACCGCCCGGCTGACACCGGCCTTCAAGTGGCCGGAGAACTCGCAGAACTCGCTTGCCGTGATACCTTCGCGGACATGCAGCGCCAGAAGAATGACGATTTCCGGCCGGGTGAGACCGAATTCCATCTCAATCGCCCGGAATGACGGCTCCCGATAGAAATTCAGCACGTAGCCGATCTTGTAGGCGGTCGGGATTTCCGTGCCGCCGAGAAGGGCACGCAGGCCGGGATCAGGCTCCTGTTCGGTTGGCTCGTCGAGCGTCGCTTCCTTCGAAATTGGTCTCATATTAGACTTTTCAATTGCCGGTCGTGGTCAACCATCCTAGCATGCCGGCGAAGGGCAGGCACGACGCAAGACCGTGTCGAGAAACGCAACAATGCAAGATTCCATGCGCGGAAGCGCTGGCTCACCCGCCCGTGCCGGCGCGCGCTGCCTGTATTCCGGCACGCCGGAGCGGCCGATCTATGCCGATATCGTGGCCGCGGCGCCGGATGTGGCGCTTCGCCATCCGGTGGTGATGGTGCATGGCGGCTGTCATACCGGCGCCTGCTACATCGCGACCCCTGATGGTCGCGAGGGCTGGGCCGGGCGGTTCGCACGGGACGGCCATGACGTCTATTCGGTCGACTGGCCCGGCCACGGCCGCTCGCCTTCCTGCACCGATCTACCGAAACTCGGCACGCGCGAGATCGCCCAGTCGATTCGCGTGCTGCTTGAAGCCATCGGCCCGGCGGTGCTGCTGGTACATTCGGCCAGTGGTCCGATGGCGTGGTGGATTGCCGAGAATGCGCCCTCCTCGGTCGCCGCCATCCTGGGCATTGCGCCGGGTGCGCCCGCCAACATTCTGCCGGTATTGCCCGACGACCCCGACGAAGTGGCCAAGCTGCGCGACGACGCCAGCCTCGGCTGTCCGGTGATGATGCCGGAGGATCGGCCGGTGGAGGTCGGCGAGGCGTTCATGCGCGCCTACTGGGCCAACGCGCCGCGCTTCCCGGCGCATGCCTTTCGATCCTATGCGCGCGGCATCGTCCCGGAGAGCGCGCGCCTGTTCAACGAGCGCTTCAACATCGGCGGTCGCGGGTTGGCAATCGCCGATCCCGCCAATCTGGCAATGCCGAAGCTGATCGTGACCGGCGATCTCGACCCGCGGCATCCGCGCGAGATGGACCAGGCCACCGCGCACTACGTCGGCGCGGAATTCGTCTGGCTGCCCGATCGCGGCATTCACGGCAATGGGCACATGACGATGATCGAAGACAACAGCGACGAGATCGCCGGCCTGTTGCTCGCCTGGCTGCACGACAAGGGACTGTGAACCAAAGGCGGCGAGCCACGTCGCAACAAGGAAGTGGAGTGGAGACGATGAAGCGAACAGTCTATGGCCTCGGTATCGCCGCCTGCGTGGCGATCGCGGCCCCGGCCCAGGCCGGGCCAGATGCGATCAAGATCGGCGTGCTCACCGACATGTCGGGCGTGACCGCCGACATCACCGGCAAGGGCTCGGTCGAGGCTGCCAGAATGGCGGTCGAGGAATTTGGCGCCACCGTGCTGGGCAAGAAAGTCGAGGTGATCTTCTCCGATCATCTGCACAAGGTGGATGTCGGCACCGCTACCCCGCGCAAGTGGTTCGATATCGACAATGTCGACGCGGTGGTGGACGTGCCCAATTCCGGTGTAGCCCTGGCGGTGCAGAGCCTGGCCCGCGAGAAGAAAAAGATCGTCATGTATTCCGGCGCCGGCACCACGGTGCTGACGAACGATGCCTGCTCGCCCTACGGCTTCCACTGGACCTATGACACCTATGGCCTGTCGCACGGCACCGCCTCGGCGGTGGTCAAGGCGGGTGGATCAAGCTGGTTCATCCTCGCCGCCGACTACGCGTTCGGCCAGCAACTGGCGAAGGACACCACCGCGGTTGTCGAAGCCAACGGCGGCAAGGTGCTGGGCACCGTCCGCCATCCGCTGAACGCGTCGGATTTTTCGTCCTACCTGCTTCAGGCACAGGCATCGGGCGCCAAGGTGATCGGCATCGCCAATGCCGGCAATGACACTGTCAACGCGATCAAGCAGGCGCAGGAATTCGGCCTGGTCGAAAAGGGCCAAAGCCTCGCCGCCATGATCCTCATGCTGCAGGACGTCCACAGCCTCGGGCTGAAGGCCGCGCAGGGAACCTATCTGACCACCGCCTCCTACTGGGACATCGACGACGCCTCCCGCGCCTGGTCGAAGAAGTTCTTCGAGCGCGTGAACATGATGCCGTCCATGCTCCATGCCGGCGTCTATGGCTCGGTGCTGCATTATCTCAAGGCGATCAAGGCGGCCGGCACCGACGATCCCGATAAAGTGGCGGCGGCGATGCGGGCGATGCCGATCAACGACGCCTTCACGCATGACGCGCATATCCGCGCCGATGGCCATGTGATGCGCGAGATGTATCTCGCCCGGGTGAAGTCGCCGTCCCAGTCCAAGGCGCCGTGGGATTATTTTGAAATCGTCCGCAAGATCTCTCCGGAAGAGGCAGTCTGGCCGTTGTCGGAAAGCACTTGCGCGTTGGTGAAGAAGTAGGGGGCCAACGGACGACGTTCCGAGCCGGCCTTCGCACCTACTGTGGGCGCGTGCCGTAGCGTGGTGTAGGCGCTGCGGTCACGGCCGGTTGCTGAATCGCGGTGTTTTCGCCGCGTGGCGTGCGGCGGGGCGAACGTTCCTCGCCTAGTCAGGCAAGCCCTGCCCTGGTGCCAGTTCAAGCCAGAGCGCGTTAAGCGCGGCAAAGGCGCAGGCAAAGCCGAGGCCGAGAATCCAGGCGAAATACCACATGATGTGTCTCCAGGTTCAATACGAATGCGGGTTGGCGGCAACGCTCGCCTGCGTCACCGGCCCACGCAGCACGGCGTAGATATAGACGGTGTAGCCGATCACCACGGGCAGCAGCACGGCGGTTACCAGTGTCATCACCCATAGGGTCAGCCGGCTCGAGGATGCGTCCCATACGGTCAGGCTCGCTGCCGGATTCAGGCTGGATGGCAGCATGACGGGGAACAGGCTCACCCCCGCGGTGGCAATCACGCCGGCGATGGCCAGCGCGCTCGATATCCATGCCAGCCGCGCGGACCGGAGCGCGGTGAGCACGATCGCGCCGGCCGCGCCGATGAAGCCGAGCGCGGGTGCCGCGAGCATCCAGCTGTATTGATGGTAGTTTGCGAGCAACCCCCCGGCCGGACGCAGCATTGTCTTGGCCAGCGGGTCGGACGGTCCGGCCGTTCCGGCGAAGTGACCGATCACATAGCCGTCGAGCTGCGCGGACCACAGGCCGCCGAGGCCGAACAGGACCATCAGCGCCACGCCCGCCCACGGCACCACCCGGCGCGCGCGCGCCTGCACCGCGGCATCGGTCTTGCCGGAGAGCCAGACCGCGCCGTGCAGCACGAGCATCACCACGCTCACTAGCCCGGCCAGCAGGGCGAACGGATTGAACAGCGCCAGCAATGTGCCGCTGTAGGAAAGCCGTAGCGAGTCATCGAAGGTGAACGGCACGCCCTGCAGGACGTTGCCGAACGCCACGCCATAGACCAGCGCGGGGACGAAGCCGCCGATGAACAGCGCCCAGTCCCATGTCGTCCGCCAGCCGGCGCCGGGCAGCTTGCCGCGGAACTTGAAGCCGACCGGGCGCAGGATCAGCGACCACAGCAGCAGCAGCATCGCAAAGTAGAAGCCGGAGAACGCCACCGCGTAGAGCGGCGGCCAGGCCGCGAAGATCGCGCCGCCACCCAGGATCAGCCACACCTGGTTGCCTTCCCATACCGGCCCGATGGTGTTGATGACCACGCGGCGCTCGGTATCGGTGCGGCCGAGGAAGGGCAGCAGGATGGCGGTGCCGAGATCGAACCCGTCCATCACCGCGATGCCGATCAACAGGATGCCCAGCAGCGCCCACCACAGCAGCCGCAGCGTCATATAATCCAGCATGGCGGGTCTCCTATGCCACGATTGCGGCGGGTTGGGCGTGCGCGGCGGGGCCCTGGCGGATAGCGCGCACCATCAGGAGGATCTCGACCACAAGCAGCACCGAGTAGAACAGCACGAAGGCGGCCAGCGAGAGCGCCACGCTGCTCGCGGGCAGGTCGGAAACGGACAGGAAGGTCGGCAGCACGCCATCGATGGTCCAGGGCTGGCGGCCACCCTCGGCCACATACCAGCCCACTTCGGCTGCCACCCACGGCAACGGCAGGCTCCACGCGGCCGCCCGCAACAGCCAGCGGTAGCGCTCTACAATCCGCCGGCTGGCGAGAACGAACATGGTGCCGAACAGGGCGATGAAGAAGAAGCCGAGCCCGACCATCAGGCGGAAGCTCCAGAACAGCGGCGCCACCGCCGGCACCGTATACCATGCCGCCTCGTCGATTTGCGCCTGGGTGGCGTCCACCACATTCGGTGCTATCCGCTTCAACAGCAGGCCGTAGCCGAGATCGGCCACATTGGCGTCCAGCACCGCGCGGGCCTGGGTATCGGAGCGGTTGGCCCGCAGGGTCCGCATGGCGCCGTAGGCCAGCATCCCGCGTTCGATCCGCAGGCGGTTGTCGGCCACCAGATCCTTGATGCCGCGCACCTCGCCATCGATGGAGCGGGTGGCAATCAGGCCGAGCATCCAGGGCACCTGGACGGCATGGCGCGTCACGCGGCCGGCCTGGTCCGGCAGGCCGATCACGGTGAAGGCGGCCGGGGCCGGCTCGGTTTCCCACATCGCCTCGATGGCGGCGATTTTCATCTTCTGGTTCTGGCCGGCAGTGTAGCCGCTCTCATCGCCGAGCACGACGACCGACAGCGCCGAGGCCAGCCCGAAGCTCGCGGCCAGCGTGATCGAGCGGACCGCGAGGCCACGGTGCTTGCCTGCGAGCAGGAACATCGCGCTGATCGACAGCACGAACATCGCCCCGGTGACATAGCCGGCTGACACGGTATGGACGAATTTGGACTGCGCCACCGGGTTGAACACCACGGCAGCGAAGTCGGTGACCTCCATGCGCATGGTGTCGATGTTGAAGGCGCTGCCAACCGGGTTCTGCATCCAGCCGTTAGCGATCAGGATCCACAGCGCGGAGAGGTTGGTGCCGAGCGCCATCATGCAGGTGGCGAACAGGTGCGCCGGGCGGGAGAGCTTGTCCCAGCCGAAGAAGAACAACCCGACGAAGCTCGCCTCCAGGAAGAAGGCCATCAACCCCTCGATAGCCAGCGGTGCCCCGAACACATCTCCCACGTAATGCGAGTAGTAGGCCCAGTTGGTGCCGAACTGGAATTCCAGGGTGATGCCGGTCGCCACGCCCATGGCGAAGTTTATGCCGAACAGCGTGCCCCAGAACTTCGTCATGTCGCGCCACACGGTGCGCCCGGTGGTGACGTAGATGCTCTCCATGATCGCCAGCATCACCGCGAGCCCGAGGGTCAGCGGAACGAACAGAAAATGGTAGAGGGCCGTCATGCCGAACTGCATGCGGGAGAGCGTGACGATATCCATCGGATTTGCCTCAGCGGTGCGGGAGGGTTGGGCCGGCGATGTGCAGGCCGGGATCTGTGGGCACGCGATGGGCGGGCGAGAAGAACGCCAGGTAGATCACGAAGATCGCCGCGAGTTTCGCCGCGATCACCCAGGTGAGGTGTCGGCCCAGTCGGCCGGATGTTGGAGTGCGCCTGGCTGGCATGGCAACCTCAATATATGATTTATGATTAAAATAATTTGCATCTATTCGTCAAGCCCACGTTTGTGTAGGCTGACCACCATTCAACGGAGCCACAAATGTCCGCCACGACATCCGAACCCGAGCGAACCATCCCGCGCATCAATGAGCGGGCTCCATCGTTCCGCGCCCGCACGACTCTCGGCCCGCGCAGCCTGGCGGACTACGCTGGCGGATGGCTGGTCCTGTTCTCCCATCCGGCAGACTTCACGCCGGTCTGCACCAGTGAATTTATCGCATTCGCCCATGCCGAACCGCAGTTTCGGGCTATAGGGTGCCAACTCCTCGGCATTTCCGTCGATAGTCTCTACGCACATCTGGCCTGGGTGCGGGCAATCAAGGAGCGCTTCGGCGTCGATATTCCGTTCCCGATCATTGAGGACGTCTCGATGGTGATCGCCCGCGCCTATGGGATGCTGCATCCGCAAGCGACGGATACCTCGGCTGTCCGCTCAACATTTGTGATCGACCCGGATGGCTTCGTGCGCGCGTCGCTGCACTACCCGATGACCACCGGCCGCAACGTCGCCGAAATCCTTCGACTGGTGCAGGCGTTGCGGATCACCGATCGCGACACCGTCTCAACTCCTGAAGCCTGGCAACCCGGCGGCGCGGTCCTCGATCCGCCGCCGCAATCCGTCGCCGAGGCCGCGGTGCCGCTCGCCGATGGGCAGGATTGGTACTACCGCATTCGGCCGGCCAGACCGCAAGGAGGCTGAAATGGATGTTGACCGAATGTCCGCCCATGCCGAGGCAGTCGCCCCGATCCTCAAGGCACTCGGCCATCCTGGACGTCTGCTGATCGTGCTGCGATTGCTGGAAGGTCCCAGTCCGGTTGGTGACCTAGAGTCCGAGCTCGGCCTGCGTCAGCCCAACTTGTCCCAGCATCTTTCGGCACTGCGCGAAGGCGGGCTCGTGGACGTACAACGCACTGGCCGGGCCGCCATCTACCGCCTCACCGACGCAGCGCGGCCCTTGATCGACTTTCTCGCCGGCGGCCGCCCGGTGCCGCAGCCGACTCAGCCCGGCCGCCGCGCCGCCCTCGAATGTGGGGTATTTGCGGTAACCGAGGGTTGATGATTGAGGCACTTGATTGGTGAATATTCTGTGTAATATTTAATTAAAAATAGTGAAACAGCCTCCTGGCTTTGGTGGTGGCCATAGGGAGGAAATGTGTCATGCCGACGATCGCAGGAGTCCTGGATCAGGATCGCACTGCGCGAACCGTGGTGGAATAGGTAGCCAGAAGGTCAGTTGTTGATTTTCACTGAGACTTGACCTGGGATTTCCACTGAAAAGTGACCCGCCTTGAGGGGCATTTTCCCCTTGAGCCTTATGGGGTCAAGTCACTGCTTTGTCCTTTCACGTTTGGCGGTTTTGGCGCTGGCCTTGAAGCGGAAGCTGTCGTTTCCGGTTTCCAGGATGTGGCAGTGGTGCGTCAGCCGGTCGAGCAGCGCGGTGGTCATCTTGGTGTCAACGGCGGTCCGATTCCAGGCCATTGTGGCGGAGCAAAAG
>CAIMWH010000022.1 GCA_903845065.1 uncultured Rhodospirillales bacterium
CTCCAGCCCAAAAGCCGGATCATCGCATGGACCAGGGTGGAAACTTTTGGGCGCTGTTTACCCCTGGAATCTGGAAAGGTTTGCACGCTGTTTTACACCGCCTGTGGCAGTTGCCTCTGGCATGTCGTCGGCCTCGAGCATTCCCTGCGCGAATGGGCAGGACAGCAGGGATGGGGTGGACGCCCTGTCCACCATGTCCAGGCCCAAGGCATCCTGGTCGGCGCACTCAATGTCCTCGCCGTGCACTACGGGCTGATGCCGAGGTCACAGGCAGCCTGAGGGATCAACCTAGGGCGGACGTGACGTCGCCGAGCGTGGCCATCAGTAACATGGGGTCACCTGGCGACGGCACGAAGCCGCAGGCGATGTAGAACCGGCGGGCATCCTCGCTGATCGCCTGCACCAGGATGCCGCGAATGGCGATCGCCTCGGCGGCCTGAATCACACGAAGCACTGCGTCGCGCAGCAGGGCACGCCCGATCCCCTGGCCCTGCAATGTGCGATCGATGGCAAGCCTACCCAGCACGGCCATCGGGATCGGATCGGGCATGTTCCGTCGCACCCGGCCTGGTGCACCCGTCGAGGCGACTGCCCCGGCAGCCAGGGCGTAGTAGGCAACGACGAACTCATCGCGGCACACCACGAACGTCCGCGAAGCGCCCGATGCCTGGTTGGCACGGGCACGCCGCACCAGCCAGTCGTTCAGCGATGGCTCGCCGCAATCGAACAAGGTGCAGTCGTGGGCTTCATCGAGCGCAACCGGTGCGGACAGCGCGCCACGGCTCACTCCCACGGCGCCTTGGTGGTCAACAGCTTGCGCAGCCGCTCATTGGGCTGTGGCGGCGCATCCAGCATCGCGGTGAACGTGGCAAACGCGGCCGGCGTCATGCGAAACAGCGTGCGATCGAGGATGGTTTCGTTGGCAGCACGGCGTGCGGCGTCGAGCATGAACTCGGAGCGCGACTTGCCCGACAGCAGCGCAGCCTGGTCGATGAGCGTGCGATCATCGTCGCGCACACGGATGTTGATGGCGCCGACGGTCGTGGTCACTGACGATGGCTTGGTCGTCGGCTTACGAGTTGCAGGACGCTTGGTAGGTGGTTTAACGTTCAGCATGTTCGCTTCTCCTGGCTACGTTCTATTCGTCTGTATGGACAATGTCCACCTTGCAAACACGCGATGCACGAAACCCGGTTGCGGCGCTGGAACCACTCAGGCTATGGTCTGGCCACGCTAGATGACATGGGCTGCGCACCGAGAGCCCCGCCACCGAGACAGCCCCGCCGTCATTGCCAAGGTCATGGTTCCTTCCCAAGCCGGATCGATGCGGGAAGCGGAAGCGCGATAGCCCGCTAGCGTCAGCTCTGAAATATGGTTCGCGGTTCGCACGCGCGCCCTGCCGTGGCGGTTTTCCGCCAAACCCGCCCCCTGCGAACTGTTCGCGGTTCGCACCCTCAACACAGCACGGATGCCCTGATGTCGCTCCCCTGGATGGCCGCAAAGATCGTGCTGCGCCCGGTCGCGGAATTGCGTCCACACGCCGGCAACGCCCGGCTGCACTCGGCGGACCAGCTGGATCAGATCAAGGCCAGCATGCTGGCGTTCGGCTTCACCAACCCGCTGCTGGTGGATGAGGCGGGCGAACTGATCGCCGGCCACGGGCGCCTGGAAGCCGCGACGGCGCTCGGCATCACCAAGGTGCCAGTGATCGTATTGCGGCATCTTTCCCCGGCTCAGAAAGACGCCCTCCGCCTGGCGGACAACCGCATCGCCGAGAACGCGACCTGGGACCAGGCGCTGCTGCGCGATGCGCTGGCTGGGCTGCAGGAGGCCGGCGAGGTCGACCTGCTCGCCATCGGGTTCTCGCGCGACGAGATCAGCGCCATCCTGGCCGCGGCGGAAGAGGCCGTCATCGATGGCAATGCGCCGGGTGACCAGGATGATGCCGATCCGGGCGAAACTGGAACTGGTGGCGTCACCTCAGTGGACGGCGGCGATGCCGACGACCCCGCGGACGCCGAGCCCGAGCCGCCCCGTGCGGCGGTGACGCGGCCGGGCGACCTCTGGTTACTCGGTGACCATCGGCTGCTGTGCGGGGACTCCACCGACGCAACAGCCGTGGCGCGGCTGATGGGCGACGACCGTGCCGCCGTGCTGTTCACCTCGCCGCCGTATGGCAACCAGCGCGACTACACCACCGGCGGCATCGGCGACTGGGACGCGCTCATGCGCGGCGCGTGCGGCCACCTCGAAGCCGCCATCGCCGCGGACGGGCAGATGCTTGTCAATCTCGGCCTGATCCATCGCGACGCCGAGTGGCAGCCCTACTGGTCCGGTTGGATCGATTGGATGCGGACGATCGGCTGGCGACGGTTCGGCTGGTACGTCTGGGATCAAGGCCCCGGCCTTCCCGGCGACTGGAACGGGCGCCTCGCGCCGTCCTTCGAGTTCGTATTCCACTTCAACCGCACGGCTCGCCAGGCCAACAAGATCATCCCCTGCCGCTGGGCCGGCCACGTCAACAGCGAGAAAGGCGGGTTGCGGGCCAAGGACGGTACCGTTGGCGAATGGACCCATGCCGGCCAAGGCGTGCAGGAGACCCGGATCCCCGACAACGTGCTGCGCATCACCCGCCACAAGGCCCGCGGTATCGAGACCGAGCATCCCGCCGTGTTCCCGGTGAAGCTGCCGGAGTTCCTGATCCAGACTTTCACCGACGAAGGCAACCTGGTGTTCGAGCCCTTCGCGGGATCCGGCACCACCATCCTGGCAGGCCAGCGCACCGGCCGGCCGGTGCGGGCGATCGAACTGGCACCTGCCTATGTCGATCTGGCGATCGCCCGGTTCCGCGCGCTGCACCCCGATCTGCCGGTGACGCTGGTTGGCGACGGGCGCGACTACGATGCCGTCGCCGCGGCGCGCGGCGAGACGGAGGTGGCCGATGCAGCTTGAGCTCGCCGTTGTGGCGATGCCGGTGGCGTCGCTGGTGCCGTATGCCGCCAACGCGCGAACGCATTCGGATGCCCAAGTAGCGCAGATCGCCGCCTCCATCGCCGAGTTCGGCTTCGTGAACCCGGTGCTGGTCGACGCGGCCGGCGTGTTGGTTGCCGGCCATGGCCGCGTGATGGCGGCGAAGCGGCTCGGACTGGCCTCGGTGCCGACGATCCGGCTGGCACACCTGACCGAGGCTCAGGCCCGGGCGTTGCGGCTGGCGGACAACCAGATCGCGCTTAATTCGGGGTGGGACGAGGCGCTGCTGGCCGCTGAACTCGCCCGCATCCGCGACGATGGTGCGGTCGATCTCGACGTGCTCGGCTTCTCGCCGCTCGAACTCGATCAACTGCTCGCCGCCGCCGACGCGGACGGCGACGGCGATGCCGACGAGGTGCCGCCGGTGCCGGAGACGCCGGTCTCCAAGACTGGCGACCTATGGCGCTGCGGCGATCACCGCGTGCTGTGCGGCGACGCCACCAATCTGGCCGACGTGCAGCGCGCGCTCGGCGCCGATCGGCTGGCAGACATGGCCTTTCTAGATCCACCCTATAACGTTGCGTATGAGGGAGGAACGGCGGCGAAGATGACCATCGCCAACGACGCCCTCGGCGGCGGCTTCATCGACTTTCTGCGGCCGGCGTTCGCCAATCTGCTCGCGGTGACCAAGGGCGCCAGCTACGTCTGCATGTCCTCGTCGGAATGGCCGACGCTGCACCGCGCCTGGCAGGACGCCGGCGGCAAATGGTCCAGCACCATCATCTGGGCCAAGAACACCTTTGCCCTTGGACGCGCCGACTACCACCAGCAATTCGAGGCCATGCTCTACGGCTGGAAGGCGGGCAGCCAGCACTACTGGTGCGGCGCCCGCGACCAGGGGAACGTCTGGCACTTCGACAAGCCGGCCCGCAACGACCTGCATCCGACGATGAAGCCGGTGGCTCTGGTCGAGCGTGCCATCCGCAACAGCAGCAAGCAGCGCGATATCGTGCTGGACCTGTTCGGCGGCTCGGGCACGACGATGATTGCGGCGGAACGCACTGGGCGCCAGGCAGTTCTGCTGGAGATCGATCCTCGGTATGTCGACGTGATCGTGCGGCGGTGGCAGGAGACGAGCGGCGAAAAGGCCGTGCTGATCGCCGACGGACAAACCTTTGACGACCTGACGACTTCCCGGCTCGCGGAGCAGTCTGGCAGTCTCTCGGAGTTCGCAGACTCAAGGGTCAGTGCTGTGCCTCAATCGCGAGCGTAGTTGTTCGAAATAGGCGTGGTCGGCCGGTGGTCCCGGCGGCGAATTCCGACCCGCCAAGAGCTTGTCGCGTAGCTCCGCCGTCTCCAGGCTTCGACCAATCCGCTGGAACCGAGCGCGAAATGCCAGGTTCAAATCCACGTGCTCGCTCGAATCGTGCGCCTCCCAGAAGGCACGCTCGTTCGCTTCAGTCGCGAACTTCGGCACCGGCGTCATTTTTCTGGTCATCGTGGACACCGCTTCTGCTCTCCTTCAACCGGCGACTGCCCATTCAGCCCAAGGACATACCGCAGGGCCGACATCAGTTTGCACCCCACGATGACGCATCTTTGGGAAGCCGGCCGCTGGGATCGTGGACGAGCACCTGGTGCGGCAGATCGGGGCCCCAGGCCCAAAGTACCAGGTTTGTCATCCCGGGCCGTGCGCCTACCGCAAAGGATGGCACGATGATTCCGGCCGCGCCATTCGAATGGAGCTGCTTCGCCAACGTCCAGGTCTGCGGCTCACGACCGGCGGCGACGTCGTAGGCCCAGGCGCATGACAAGGCATTCCAATCGACCCCGGCAGCCCGGCATTCAGGCTCCGTGCGCAGATCGATGATGCCATCGACATCCACTGAGTAGGAGCAAATGGTCAGCGGGTCGAAGCGGCGTGCAAAGCCGTAGCCCATCTCGATAAGCATCCCTTCGATCGACAGAGCCAGGTAGAGCGCCGGCATGCCGATCGGATTGAACCGCCCCCCTTTTGCCGCCGCGCCGTCGCCTGACGTCGGTGTCCACGACCATCTGGGGTCATGGGCGCGATAGCATGTTCCACTCCACCTCAAGCAAAGCCGCCGGTCGCGACGTGGTCGAGGAAATCCCGCACCGCAGCGGCCTTGCCCTCCTTTACCAATGCCTCTGCCGTACGGCCGCCGAAGGCAGCAATCGGCTCGGCCCGATACCAGGCCATTGCCTGCTTTTCACCACCGGCCCAGTCAACAACACGGCCGATGATTTCGAGCATCTCGGTCGCACGAGCCTGCGTTTTGGGCGCTTCGAGCCTGGCAGCCCGGTAGACGGTTTCGCGCTTGAGGCCGATCGTCTCGGCAAGCTGCGACTTCGACATACCGAAGCGCTCGGCGACCCGATCAACAGACACTTGCCCGTTGCTATCACAGAATGCCGTGACGAGTTGAGCGCCGCGGAACCCAATGACGGTCACCAGGGCTGCGTCTGCGCTCTGCTTTGCCACGCGTTTGACCTTCTCGACGACCGCCGCCGACCCTGACCCGCTTGCCTTGACCTTTACGGCACCGGCTCCCGATATAGTCCCTCGGGGTGTGGCCCGCGACCCTCTAGCATTCGCCATATCACCACCTCAAACGTCATACCTATCTGTCAAATTATGTGGCAACTGCAGAGATATTGTCCAGTGAATTGCTGATGGACGGCGATTTGACCCGCCTAACGAGACCGCCGCCGCCAGTATGAGCCTGGCGGCGGCGTGGGGTTGGTGCAGTCGGATCAGCCGGCGCGGTAATATGCGGAGTCAAAGATTATGCGGAGTCCAGCCGGCGACATGACTGTCGCGGCCGTATTTCCACAGGATTCACTCCGCATAATTCTTGAGGTGTCTCGCGTCGTCGAACATGGTCAGGAGCTTGTCAGGCATGATGATTCACCCGTTTTGGTGGTCCTTGAGCATCAGCGAAGGAGGCTACGATCCGCGGATTATGTGGAGTGATAGCCGGCTGAACACGGCAGAGACCGCGCAGTTGCCGCCGGAACTCCGCATAATCTTTGACTCCGCATATTACCGCTTATGCGGAGCTCCGCATAATTGGTAGATGGTGTAGGACCCTTTGGCGCCCTCCTTGTTGGGCCCAACCATGCGGACCTTCTCCAGGGTCTCGACCTTAATGCCCTTCTTCTTCAATCCGGCCAGGAAGCCGCGGACCGTGTGCTGCTGCCAGCCAGTCGCCTCGATCATCTGCGCGATGGTGGCACCCTCGTTGCGCCGGAGCAGGGTGATCACCGCCTCCTGCTTGGTCCCCTCGCGGGGCTTGCGCGGCGCCGTCGCTTCGCGCGGCATGGTGCCGGCGAGTAGGGTGCGGAGCGCCTGCATCGGCGCCTCGAGGGCGGCGATGATGTCGGTGTCGCGGTTGTCCTGGTCGTCCCAGGCGGCGAGCACCGCCGCGGCGGCGGTGCGCAGTTTTTCTCGCGGCAAGGGCCCCGTGCTTGGGGCGTCGAGGGCGTCGGCGACCGCCTGCGCCTCGGTGGCCACTTCCTCCGCGGAGGGCAGCGTGGGTGCAACCGCGGCGGCGGGTTCGGCGCCCGGCTCGCTCGTGGGCGGCTCCTGGCCAATGGCGCGGAAGCCGGCGTCGGTCAGGGCGAGGGTGGTCAACATCAAGCCGGTGGCGCTGTCCTCGATCAGGATCGAGGCGTCGCCGAGGCGGTAGTCGCCCAGGGTTTCGGCGATCAGGCCGTCGCGCAGGAGGGCGTCGATCATCTTGTGGCGGCCGCCGGTCGGCAGCTTGCGGTGGAATTGGAGGCGGTGATCCGGGCGCTCGGCGGCGCGGGTGAGGACGATCAAGGCAGCGGGGGAGAGATACATCTTGGTGCTCCAGTTGGCGCCCCTGACCATCAGGGGCTGCTACCAGCCCGAGCCCCGTCGGGCGGAACCCGAGCGGGGCGAAGGGGGAAGCGCTCGCCTATTCGGGGGCGAATTCTCCGCGCTGGTGGTGGGAGTCGGTGACCCGGGCCAGGATGGCGTTCCAGTGCTGCAGCGTGCCGGCGGTGCCCCAAAGCATGCTGTCGGGGTCGGCGCCGATGTGGGTGTCGGCCATCGCCTGAAGCTCGGCGACGTGGCCTCGGAAGACCGCCATCTGCTTCATGAACTCGGCCAGGCTGGCTTGCTGGCTCTTCTGGGTGCGGGTGCTGCTCATCGTCTAGTCTCCTGTCTGGCGGGGCGTGTTCCCCTGCGCGTGATGGACCATTCGCGCTGCGGGCGACCGGAGCCAAGCGCATAAGAGATTGTCTTTGCATCAATCTTTGGGTTGACGAGAGCGGCGGGAGGTCGCCGCCATGCCGGAATTGACCACCTCCACCCGCGAGGCAGCGCGGCGCATCGGCGTCACCGAGACCGCCCTGCGCAAGGCCGCAACCAAGGGACGGATCGAGCGCGAGCCGGACGGCCAATGGGACGTCGAGAAGACCCGACGCCGCATGGTCGAGACCGCTGATCCGGTGCGCTCGCCCCTGGCGGGCGGTGGCGCCGGTGGCGCGATGTCGGGTGACACCACGCCCTACGCTCGGCTCAAGGTTGCGCAACTGGCGCTGAAGGTCGAAGCCCAGCGGATGGCGTTGGACGAGAACAAGGGCCGGCTGCTCGACGCCCAGACCGCCAACGCCGCGATCGACGAAATCGCCGGCGCCATGCGCGACGCCTTGCTGAACTGGCCCGCCCGGGTCTCCGGCCTCGTCGCTGCGGACCTGGGGGCCGATCCTCATCTGGTGCAGACCGTGCTGCAGCAGCACATCACCGATCTGTTGACGGAGGCAGCCAATCGCTTCGATCCCCCAGGCTTCGGTGGGCGATCGGACGGCTGAGCATGTCCGGCGTCGTGCCGGGGCGATGCTGCGTCCGCCGCCGCAGCTCACCGTCAGCCAATGGGCCGACCAACACCGGGTGTTGAGCACCCGGGCCTCGTCGGAGCCGGGCCCATGGCGCACGGCGCGGACGCCGTATCTGAAGGATATCCTGGACGCCCTGTCCGCCGTGCATCCGGCCCGCCGCGTCGTGTTCATGAAAGGGGCGCAGGTCGGGGCCAGCGAAGGGGGCAATTGCTGGTTGGGCTACATCATGCACCACGTGCCGGCCCCGGTGCTGGCGGTGCAGCCGACCGTCGAACTGGCCAAGCGCTTCAGCCGGCAGCGGATCGACCCGCTGTTGCAGGAGACCCCGGCGTTGCGCGAGCGGGTGGCACCGGCCCGGTCGCGCGATGCCGGCAATACCATGCTGTCGAAGGAGTTTCCCGGCGGCATCCTGGTGCTGACCGGGGCCAATTCGGCGGTTGGGCTACGCTCGATGACGGCGCGGTTCCTGTTCCTCGACGAGGTCGATGCCTATCCCGGCGACGTCGAGGGCGTGGGCGATCCGATTGCACTGGCCGAGGCCCGGGCCCGCACCTTCGGCTGGCGGCGCAAGGCGTTCCTGGTCTCGACGCCGACCATCGCCGGGCGGAGCCGGATCGAGAGGGAGTATCAGGCAAGCGACCAGCGGCGGTTCTTCGTGCCGTGCCCCCATTGCACGGCGATGCAATGGCTGCGGTTTGAACGGCTGATCTGGGAGAAGGGCGTTCCCACCAGCGTCGCCTATCACTGCGACGGCTGCGACCAGCCGATCGGCGAGCATCACAAGACGGCGATGCTCGCCGGCGGTGAATGGCGGGCGACGGCGCAGGCGCAGGACCCGTTCACGGTCGGCTTCCATATCTCGGCGCTGTATTCGCCGGTGGGGTGGCTGTCCTGGGAGCAGATCGCGCGTGATTGGGAGGCGGCGCAAGGCAAGCCGGAGGATTTGAAGACCTTCCGCAACACCGTGCTGGGCGAGACCTGGCAGGAACGCGGTGAGGCACCGGATTGGGAGCGCCTGGTCGAGCGCCGGGAGGATTTTGCCCTCAGTGTTGTGCCAGCATCGGCCCTGGTGCTGACTGCCGGGGTCGACGTGCAAGACGATCGGATCGAGTGCGACGTGTGGGGGTGGGCTGGCGGGTTCACCTCCTGGCTGATCGATCACATCGTCATTCCCGGCAGTCCGCGAGAACGCGGCCCCTGGGAGGAACTGGCGAAGCTGCTGGCGCGGGACTGGCCGCGAACGTCCGGCGGGGCGATGCGCATCGGCAAAATCTGCGTCGACACCGGCGGGCGCGATACCGCATCGGTTTACGGTCATCTCCGCCATCTGCGGGATCCACGGATTGCGCCGACCAAGGGTGTCGATGGCTGGAACCGGGCGCAGCCGGTGCAGGGGCCGACCTTGGTTGATGCGCTGGTCAACGGCCAGAAACTGAGGCGCGGATTGAAGCTGTGGACGGTGTCGGTTTCGACCTGGAAGGCGGACCTGTATCGCCGGCTCTGGCTCGGGCGTGGCGAGGCCGAGGATTTTCCATCGGGCTGGGTCCATCTGCCTCGCGGCATCGAGATCGAGTGGGTCAAGCAGCTGGTCGCCGAGCAGTTGCGCACGACCAAGGACAAGCGCGGCTTCACCCGGCAGGAATGGGCCAAGCTGCGGGAGCGGAACGAGGCGCTCGATTGTGCCGTGCTGGCGCGGGCGGCGTTGTGGCTGCTCGGCGCCGATCGCTACGGCGATCGCTACTGGCAGCGCCTGCAAACCGAGATCGCCGACGCGCCGGTGATGGCGCCGGTGGCGACCGATACTGCCAGTGCCGCGGCGCCGGAACCATCGTCCGCGCCAAATGCGGCCCGGTTGAACGACCTGTCGATGCGACCGCGGTCCTGGCTCGGCCAGCGCGGCGGCTGGCTCCGCTGAGGATCGATTGATGAACCCTGACGTTCTGACCTGGGCCCTGGCGCAGCCCGCCGGCAATCGCTGGCGCGGCCTAGCCGAGGCCTACACCGCCGGCACCACCCGAGTCACCTACGAGGGCCGCACCATCCAATACCGCGGCCTCGACGAGATCAGTCGCGCGCTCGCGGTCGGCTACGCCACCGAGAACAGCACGACACGCCGTCCCTCCACCACCTTCGCCAGTTTCACGAGGCCCGAATGACCCAGGACACCACATGGTCCCTGCCGGCGTTGGCCGGCGCGCTCGACGTGCCCGACGAGGCGTTCCGCGCCTTTACCCATCTCCAGGGCCTCGGCTGGAACGCCCGACTGACCCTGCCGCAGGTCGCCACGTTGGCGATCGCCTGGCAGGACGCGGCCGGTGGCACCGCAACGGGGCCGGTGTCCGATGCGGTCACTGCCCTGTTCGCCGCGCTCACCACCGCGCTGGCCGCTGCGCCGGCCGCATGATCACTCGTCTCCGATCGGCGTGGCACGCCCTGCGCGGCTATGCTGCGGCGGGCGATCTGCGCGCCTCGGTGTGGGCGCCGTCCGGCGGCAGCGCCACCGCCGAAGTGGCCGGGGCCGCGGCAACGGTGTCCCGCCGCGCCCGCGACGCGGTGCGCAACGATCCCTACGCCGCACGCATCGTCGATCTGTGGACCGGCAACGCCGTCGGCGCCGGCATCACAACCCGTTGGCCCGATGCCGCCCATGCCGCGGCTTGGCGCCGCTGGTCCGACAGCAGTGCATGCGACGCGGAACGTCGGCTTGATCTCTATGGGTTGCAGGCACTGGCCATGCGGGCGGTGGTGGAGAGCGGGGAGTGCTTCATCCGCCTGTTACCTGCGGAGGTAACCCCCGCCAACCCGATCGGTCTCCGCCTCCAGGTACTGGAGAGCGACCATCTCGACACCATGCGCACGGGCCTGCTCGATGGGCTCGCCACACTCCAGGGCATCGGCCTCGACGATGCCGGGGCGCCTGCGATTTACTGGTTGTATCCGCGCCATCCCGGCAATTGGTGGCCCGGCATGCCGGCTGCCTATGCGAGCGAGCCGATCGCGGCCCGCGACGTGCTGCATCTCTACCGAAAGCGCCGGCCAGGCCAGTTGCGCGACGTCTCCTGGCTCGCCCCGGTGCTGACCCGCCTGCGTGATCTCGGCGATTACGAGGCCGCGCTGCTGATGAAGGCCAAGATCGAGGCCTGCCTCGCCGCCATCGTCACCGAGGAGGGCGACGAGGCGTTGACCGGCACCGCCGCCAATCTGCTGCGCGACGCACAGGGTCGCGCCATCGAGGCGTTCGAGCCCGGGATGATCCTGTATCGGCGCGGGTCCGGCAGCGTCGAGGTGGTGAACCCATCCGGTGGTGGCAGTCACGCTGCCTTCGCCCGTCGGACTCTCGAGGCCGCCGCCGTCGGGGCCGGGCTGACCTACGACCAGGTTTCCGGCGATCTGACCCAGGCCAACTACTCCAGCCTGCGGGCCGGGAAGATCGAGTTTCGCCGGCTCTGCGAGCAGGTGCAGTACGGCATGCTGATCCCGATGCTGGTGCGGCCCATTGCCGAGCGGTTCCACGCTCATGGCGCCTTGCTCGGGCTGTGGGGCACCGATATGCCGAGCGACGTCAGCCACGTGCCACCAGCGCACGAGATGATCGACCCCCTCAAGGACACCTCCGCGCTCATCGCCCAGGTCCGTGCCGGCTTCGTGCCGCAGGCCGAGGCGGTCGGCTCGTTCGGCTACGACTTCCGCCAGGTGGTCGAGGACATCCGCAAGGCCAATGCCGAGATCGATGCCGCTGGTATCGCGCTCGATACCGATCCCCGCCGCGTCGCCAAATCCGGCGCCGCCCAAGACGCAGCCCAAATTGCCGCGGTGGAAATCGCCGCCACAGGCGCAGCGATGCCCCAACGCCCCAGCCAGGATCAGACCCCATGAGTTACGGCTACGATCCCGTCGAGGACCTGCTCAAGGTCACCAGCATCCAGAAGAAGTGGCGCGACGGCTTTGCCACCGCCGCGCTCGACAGCCGCAAATGGACCAGCCAGGTCGCCGCCGGCGGCGCCATCACGGTAAATAGCGGGGCACTCACGCTGGCCAGCGGCGCCAACGCCAATGACGAGACCTGGATGCTGTCGACCGAGACCTTCTCGGTACCGTTCCGTGTCTCGGTCGGGCTGACCCTGTCGCAACGCATCGCCAACCAGAGCTTCTACATCGAGGCGGTCAGCATCGATCGCGACAGCGGCCAGCCGGACGGGCTGCACATGCTCGGCCTGCTGTTCGACGGCGTCACCGCGACGCAGGCCAAATACGAGGTCCAAACGGGCGGCATGACCCGGCTGACTTCTGCCGTCTCGACGGTGCCGACGACGGCCGCGAGCGGGGTCTATGAGCTCGAGGCCTTCGTTGACGAGGCCTGGTTCCACGGCGCCACCATGGACGCCACCACGGCGCGGGCCAACTCCTACCGCCGGCACCAGCAGATCCCGGATCCCAATGCGCTGTATCGGGTGCGGCTGCGCTGGCTCAATGGCGCCACCGCCCCGGCCTCGAGCACCAATGCGGTGATCTCATGCCTCACTGTTCAGGATTATGCCGAACTGACCGCCGAGATCACCGCAGGTCGCGGCCAGGCGGTGGCTGGCCAGGCTTTGGCGGTGCAGGTCACCGGTGGCGCCAACAGCACGGCGTCGCTGTTTGTGCAGGGCTCGGTCGCCCGCGGTGCCGTCTCGCCGGGCAATCCGCTCTATGTTGCCACCGCATTGAGCGCCAATCCGTTGGTGGTGCTGAGCGGCCGCAGCGTTGATCTGATGGCGACCTTGATCGGGGCCCTGGTCACCAAACCCTACAGCATCCCCGAGGCGGATTGGTCGTTCGCCTCGGCGCTGGCCGGGATCCCCACCGGTGCCGACACCCCGATCCGCACCGCCGTGGCCTCCAACCGGCAATACCTCACCGGGCTGCAACTGCAGAACCTCGGCACCGCGGCATCTGAAGTGCAGATCAAGGACGGCGCCACCGTGATCTGGCGCGTCAGCTTGCCCGCCACCATGGCGACGCCAGTGACCTTCGACTTCCCCACCCCGTTGCGGGCCACCACCAACACCGCGCTGAACGTCCAGGCGGTCACCGCCAGTTCTGCCGTGGTGGTGAACGCCCAGGGCTATCAGGCGCCGTAACGCCCCCACCGATCGGAGATACAGCATGACCGAGACGGCCCAACCGGGCGGGGACATCCCCGAGCCAGCCACTATGCACGTCGATGGACTTCCCACCGATGGGCAGCCGATTATCGCCGCCCGCGCCCTCGCCGCACCTGCCACCGTCAACCGCGCGGCCCGCACTGTCGAGGTGGTGTGGTCGACCGGCGCACGGGCGCGCAATTTCGTGCCGCCGCTCGGCCTGATCACCGAGGAACTCGACATGTCGCCGGCCGCCGTTCGCATGGACGGGCTCCGTGGGGGCGGCGCGCCGGTGCTCAACACCCATCGCAGCAACGACGCCCGCGATGTCGTCGGCCGGGTGCTCGACGCCCGCATCGAGGCCGGCCGCGGTGTGGCCACGTTGCAATTCTCCTCGGCCACCGACGTCGAACCGCTGTGGCAGCGCGTTGCCGACGGCACCCTTCGCTCGGTGAGCGTCGGCTACCGGGTGCACCGCTACATGCCGATCCAGGACCCCGTCGCCGGCACCGTCCATCGCGCGGTGGATTGGGAACCCTACGAAATCTCCGTCGTCCCCATCCCCGTCGATCCCGCCGCTGCCGTCCGCGGCGATGGCGACCAGATGCCCACGGCTGCGGCCATCGAGCCGGCCATCCCTTTCCCGACACCTTCCCCCGCATCCCAGGAGACCCTGATGCCCGATCCCGCCACCGAGACCACCACCGCAATTCCGGCTCCTGCCGCTCCGGCATCGGCGACCGCCGCAGCACCCGCAGCCACGGCTGATGCCAACCGTGCCGCACCGTCCATCGCCGATGCGGTGGCCGAGGCCCTGCGCGCCGATCGCGAGCGCAACGCCGCCCTCAACACCGTGCTCACCGCCAGCCGCGGTCTGATCTCCGCCCCGGTCGGTGATAGCCTGCACCAGCGGGCATTGACCGAGGGCTGGACGCCGGATGCCTTCCGCAGCGCCCTGTGGGACGCCATGCTCCAGGGTGCCAAGCCGCCATCCATTCCCGCCAGTCCGGCCTCGCCCGCCGCATCGAACGACGATCCAGCCGTCATCCGCGAGGCCATGGCCGAGGCGCTGGCCGTCCGCACCATGCCGGGCTACCAGGCGCCGCAGGGCAGCACCCGCCACGCCGAGTTCCTGGGCTGGCGTCCCTCCGAGATGGTGGCCGAACTGATGCGCGCCCGCGGCGAACGCAACATCCCGCGCGATACCGCGAAACTCGCCGAACGTGCCTTCCACACCACCTCGGACTTCCCGCTGCTGCTGTCGGCTGCCGCCAATAAGATGCTGCTTGCCGCCTACCAGCCGGCCAACCCGACCTATCGGCAGATCTTCCTCCGCCGCGACTTCCGCGACTTCAAGCCGCATCGCCACCTCCGCGTCGGTGACTTCCCCAACCTGGTCGCCCTCTCGGAGAACGGCGAGATCCAGGCCGGCACCATGTCTGAGAGCCAGGAACTGGTGGCACTCACCACCTTCGCAAGGCGCATCCGGGTGACCCGGCAGATGCTGGTCAACGACGATCTCGGCGCCTTCACCGACTTCGCCGCCATGATCGGCCGCCGCGTCGCCGACTTCGAGAACGTCACCGCCTACAGCCTGCTCAACGGGGCCAGCGGCGCCGGCCCGACGCTGACCACCGGCAGCACCACCGTCTTCGCCACCGGCGCCGCCCGGGCCAATCAGGCATCCGCCGGCACCGCGCTCGACATCACCAACCTGGCGTCCGGGCGCGCGGCGATCATGAAGCAGAAGACCCTGGACGGGCTGCCGATCTCGATCGGCTCCAGCATGACCCTGGTGGTCGGACCCAACCTCGAACTCTCCGCCCGCCAGCTTACCGTCAACGTGGCGGCGACGCAGACCGGCAACGCCAACATCTATGCCGGCTTCGTCCAGCCGCTGGTCGA
>CAIMWH010000023.1 GCA_903845065.1 uncultured Rhodospirillales bacterium
ACGCCGCCTTCCGCTCCGTCGTCAGCACTGCAAAGGCCAACGGAGCGTCGGTGCTCGACACCGTCCGCCTCGTGCTGGCAGCCAAACTACCCGTGCACCCGATCGTACGGGTGGGGTGAGCAATTACGATGTTGGGGTGGACTATACATTTCTTCTGGAGGATTTAGACAAATTTAATGACATACAGACAAAAGTAGTAGAGCTTGTTAACTCGTTTATCGTCGAAGACGTGGACTACGAAGTACAATAGTATGTTAATTTGTGAAAATAACCAATGACAACCAATATAGCTGCGACCCAGCTTACACAGGTTCAGGCTGCCCTAGCAACGGCTAAAGCACAACAAACAACGGCGAGTGTCGCGGCTGTTTGGTCGCTTCTTTCATCCTATGGAGACAAGTATGCGGCAGCTGCGTATCGGGTGACGGGGCAGTCTCCGACGGGCTATGGCTATACGGTGGCAAATTTATGGATAGCCAGTCGCTGAATGACCCTCCAAATCGATACGCCCACGCTCTCAGCCGCCGGCTGAGCCGGGAGGCGGTTGCCTCGGCGTGGCATGGATGGGTCGGGCGGACATCAGGGGGGGCAGTTGCAGGAGGCATGAGCGGAAAGTTTTTGCTTCTTTTTTCAAAAAGAAGCGCTTGCTGCCTCGGGCCGTGCGCCGCCGGATTGGCACGGCCTCGCGTTGACCATCCCGGGCCTCGGGCGTAAGGGGAACGGCACAGGTTTTTCGCATGCTTCGGGGACTTTGGGATGAGAGACACACGGGAAGCGCTGATGGTTGGGCGCACGTCGGACGGGCGGGTGGTTCGCCGGCCGGTTTCGCCGCATCTTCAGGTCTACAAGATGCACATGCTGATGGTGCTGTCGGGCTCGCATCGGATCACCGGGCTGGCGCTCGGGGTCGGCACGCTGATCCTGGTGTGGTTCCTGGTGGCGGCCGCCGCGTCGGACGCAGCGTTCGGCTGGATGGCGTGGGTGGTCGGTTCGCCGATCGGCATTCTGGCGCTGATCGGCTGGACCGGGTCTCTGTGGTACCATTTCTGCAACGGCATCCGGCATTTGGCGTGGGATTTCGGCTACGGCTTCGAGATGTCCACGCTGTATGCCTCGGGCAAGCTGGTGCTGGTGGCGACCGCGGTGATGACGGTGCTGACCTGGGTTGTCGTGTTCGCGGTGCGCTGAGGAGGATTTCAGACATGACCCAACATTCCGCCTCCCCCGCCGTGATGCGCTCCAAGTTGGGGCAGGCCCGCGGGCTTGGTTCGGCCAAGGCCGGCTTCCACCATTGGTGGGGCCAGAAGCTGACCTCCTTCGCGCTGCTGCCGTTGAGCCTGTGGTTCGTCACCGCCTGCATCCGCCAGATCGGGCATACCCGGGCCGAAGTGGCGCATTGGGTGGCCAATCCGCTGGTGGCCACGTTGTTCGTGCTGCTGCTGGCCGCGACGTTCCAGCATCTGGCGCTGGGCGTGGAGGCGGTGATTGTCGACTATGTGCGCGAGGAGAAGCGCAAGCTGGCCTCGATCCTGATCGTCAAGGCGGCCTGCTTGCTGCTGGCGCTGATCGGCATCATCTCTGTGCTCAAGCTCGCCGTGACCGGCTGAAACTCTAGGCTCGCGACCACCAATCTGGACGGACACCGATGAACGCCATCACCAAACCTTCCCTCGGCGCCTACAACATCATCGACCATACCTATGACGTGGTGGTGGTCGGTGCCGGCGGCGCGGGCCTGCGCGCCACCCTCGGCATGGGGGCGGCCGGCTTGAAGACCGCCTGCATCACCAAGGTGTTCCCCACCCGCAGCCACACCGTGGCGGCCCAGGGCGGCATCGGCGCGGCCCTCGGCAACATGGGGCCGGACGACTGGCGCTGGCACATGTACGACACCGTGAAGGGCTCGGACTGGCTCGGTGACCAGGACGCCATCGAATACATGTGCCGCGAGGCGATCCCGGCGGTTTACGAGCTGGAGCACTTCGGCGTGCCGTTCAGCCGCACCGAGGATGGCCGCATCTACCAGCGCCCGTTCGGCGGCCACATGACGGAATACGGCAAGGAACCGGCGATGCGCGCCTGCGCCGCCGCCGACCGTACCGGCCATGCCATCCTGCACACCCTGTATCAGCAGAGCCTGAAGCACGAGGTGGAGTTCTTCGTCGAGTATTTCGCCCTCGACCTCATCATGGACGACGATGGCGTCTGCCGCGGCGTGATGGCCTGGAACCTGGAAGACGGCACCATTCATCGCTTCCGCGCCCAGAGCGTGGTGCTGGCGACCGGCGGTTACGGCCGCGCCTACCTGTCCTGCACTTCCGCGCACACCTGCACCGGCGACGGCACAGGCATGGCGATCCGCGCCGGCCTGCCCGTGCAGGACATGGAGTTCGTGCAATTCCATCCCACCGGCATCTTCCCCGCCGGCTGCCTGATCACCGAGGGCGCGCGCGGCGAGGGCGGCTACCTGACCAACTCTGAGGGCGAGCGCTTCATGGAGCGCTACGCGCCCACGGCGAAGGACCTCGCCTCGCGCGATGTGGTTTCCCGCTCGATGACGCTGGAGATCAATGCGGGACGTGGCTGCGGTCCGAACAAGGACCACATCATGCTGCACCTGGAGCATCTCGGCGCCGACATCCTGAACGAGCGACTGCCGGGCATTTCCGAGACGGCCAAGGTGTTCGCCGGCGTGGAAGTGACCAAGGAGCCGATCCCGGTGCTTCCGACCGTGCACTACAACATGGGCGGCGTGCCGACGAACTATCATGGCGAGGTGCTGCGCCCGACGAAGGATAACCCCGACGCCATCGTGCCCGGCCTGATGGCGGTGGGCGAGGCGGCCTGCGTGTCCGTGCACGGGGCCAATCGCCTGGGTACCAACTCGCTGCTCGATCTGGTCGTGTTCGGCCGCGCCGCCGCGCATCGCGCCGCCGAGGTGGTCAAGCCGGGCGTCACCCAGATGCCGTTGCCGCCGAAGGCCGGGGAGGCTTCCCTGGAGCGTTTCGACCGCGCCCGCAACGCCAAGGGCGGCACCAAGGTCGCCGAGCTGCGCGACACCATGCAGCGCAACATGCAGGCCCACGCTGCGGTGTTCCGCAACAGCGAGAGCATGAAACAGGGCGTCGACAAGATGCAGAAGCTGTGGGGCGGGCTCAGCGACATGTCCGTGTCGGACCGCAGCCTGGTCTGGAACAGCGACCTGATGGAGGCGCTGGAGTTGCAGAACCTTATGGGCAATGCCATGACCACCATGGTCGGCGCCGAGGCCCGCCATGAAAGCCGCGGCGCCCAGGCGCATGACGATTTCCCGGATCGCGACGACGAGAACTGGATGAAGCACACGCTGGCGTGGTGCGACGACCAGGGCCGGGTCGAGCTCGGCTATCGTCCGGTGAAGATGCAGACGCTGACCAATGAAGTATCGGTCTTCCCGCCCAAGAAGCGCGTCTACTAAGCGCGTGTACTAAGCGTTTATTCAGTCGGATCGGAACGCAGCAACGATGGCTACATTCACCCTCCCCAAGAACAGCACCGTCGGTCAGGGCCAGGTGTTCAAGGCCCCCGCCGGCGCCAAGCGGGTGCAGGATTTCAAGATCTACCGATGGAATCCGGATGATGGGC
>CAIMWH010000024.1 GCA_903845065.1 uncultured Rhodospirillales bacterium
AGCCGCCGGCGATGATGAGCTTGGGCTTGTGGGCGCGGGCGAGGGTTTCGAGTTCCTCATAGTCGAGCAGCCCGTCCTCCTGGCGCACGCCGTACTGGACGGCGTTGAACCACTTGCCGGACAGGTTGGGCGCGGCGCCGTGGGTCAGGTGACCACCGGCGGCCAGGCTCATGCCCAGGATGGTGTCACCCGGCTTCACCAGCGCGAGGAACACCGCCTGGTTGGCCTGGGCGCCCGAATGGGGCTGCACATTGGCGAATTCGCAGCCGAACAACTGCTTGGCCCGCGCGATGGCGAGATTCTCGGCCACATCCACCTCGACGCAGCCGCCGTAGTAGCGGCGGCCGGGGTAGCCCTCGGCGTATTTGTTGGTGAGCACCGAGCCCTGCGCTTCGAGCACGGCGCGTGAGACGATGTTCTCGGACGCGATCAGCTCGATGCCGTCCTGCTGGCGGACCATCTCGCGGCCGATGGCGGCGGCGAGTTCGGGATCGGTCTCGGCGATGGAGGCGGTGAAGAAGCGGCTGGCGGCGACGTGGTTCATCGGGCGGGTTCCTGTGTCGGCGTGAGCTTGGCAATCCGCTGCGCGTGGCGGCCGCCCTCATATGGGGTGTTGAAGAAGGCGTGCAGGATGTCGGCGGCGGCTTCTTCGCCGGTCAGGCGGGCGCCGAGGGCCAAGGCATTGGCGTCATTGTGGGCGCGCGAGAGGCGGGCAGTGGTGGGTTCGTGGGCCAGCACACAGCGGATCTCGGGGTGGCGATTGGCGGCGATCGACATGCCGACGCCGCTGCCGCAGATCAGCACGGCGTGCGTGGCGGTGCCCTGCGCCACATCCCGGCAGGCGCGATGGGCGAAATCGGGGTAGTCGACGCGCTTGTCATTGAAGGTGCCGTGGTCGGTCACGCGGCAGCCGGCGCGTTCAAGCAGGGCAAGCACGGCCGCCTTGAGGGGGAAGCCGGCATGATCGCAGGCGAGGGCGACGATCGGGGTCGTGGCATTGTCGGGCATGGCGGGCCTGTATCACGGGAGCAACCGCGGGTGTATTGCGCGCCGGCCTTCTGCGCGCAATGCCGTCATGCGGGAGAGGCGCGCGCACTGGCGGCAGGGCGGGTCAGCCCTCCGCCGGAAATTCGTCGAACGGATAGAGCGGCCGGGTCACGCGATGGAATTTCAGCCGCAGGATATTCCCCGTGGTGGTGCCCGGGGTGTCAGCGGCCAGGATGCGGGCGGCGATGGGGGCGTAGGAGACGCGGAAATGCGAGGGGGACTTGGCGAACACCAACGCGGCGGCGGCGGGTTGCAGGCCGACGGAGGTATACATCGCGGTATCCCATTCGAGGCCGCGCAGGGAGCGGATGGCGAGCCGGATGTCGCCGATGGCGAGCACCGCGGTGAGGCCCATTTCCATCGTCATGCCCTCGGCCCCGGCATCGCGCATGACGTAATGGCCATCGGTGAGGGCCTGGACTTTACCCGTGATCTCAAGCGGTTCGCCATCATGGCTCATCTTGTGGCCGACCTTCAGCGTGACGGTGGCGCCGATGCCGGCGCGGGCCGCCTCGGCGGCGGCTTCGGGATCGCACAGGGTGAGCAGGGTTTCGCGGCCGGAGGTGTCGGCGCGGGCGGCGAGCAAGGCGCGCAGCACGGCGGTGTTGTCGGCGGCGGCGCCGCTGGAGGGGGCATCACCACCGTCACCGACCACGGTGAGGCCGGGATTGGCCAGGCCGATGCGGATGGCATCATCGAGCGGGGTGAGATCGGGGGCGAAATCGGCGCGGAGGGCCCAGGCCTGGTCGGCGAGTTCGTCGGCGGCCTTCTGAGCCACTTCGGCGCTGCCATCGGCACAGACGAGGGCGGCGAAGCCGAGGTCGGGCACGTCCATCCAGGGCTGCACCGGGAAGAGGGCGGCTTCGAGGATGCGGCCCTCGGCCTCCATGCGCCGGGCGTTGGCGACCACGAGGGATAGCGGCGGCTCGGTGGTGCGCGCGTTGATGGGCGAGACCAGCATCGGCCGCTTGGCGAGCGCCATTACCGGGCGGCGGCGGCCGGCGATGGTGTCGAACAGCAGGCGGGCGGTGCGCTCGCCGGTCTCGTAGAGATCAATATGGGGGTATTCGCGGAAACCCAGCAGGAAGGTGTTGGGTTGCAGCATGCGCGGCGTGATGTGGCCGTGCAGATCGAGCGACACGCCGATGGGGATGTGGGCAGGCACGATGGCGCGGGCGCGTTCGAGGAGTTCGCCCTCGGCGTCCGGTTCGTCCTCGATCACCATGGCGCCGTGGAGCGCCAGCAGCACGCCATCGAGCGGGCCGGCTTCGGCGAGGCGTTGGAGGAGTTCGCCGCCCAGGGCCTCGAAGCACTCCCGGGTGAGTGCACCGGCCGCTCCGGCGAAGGCGCCGAGCAGCGGCACCGGGGTGGCGCCGTGTTCGCGCACAACATCCAACATCGCCGGCACTTCCATCCGCGCCGCGCCGTATTCCGACAGCATGGCGTTGCCGCGGCGGATGAACACGTCCTCGAAGGTCGCCACCGTGGTCGGCACGGTGAGGAAGGTATTGGTTTCCTGCCCGAACTGGCCGACCGCGATGCGCATCAGATTTCCTGCACCGCGCGCTGGACGGCCGCGATGGTTGAGTCGATCACATCGTCATCGTGTTCGGTCGACAGGAACCAGGCGCCACGTTCCAGGGCGCGCACGCCGTGGCGGAGCAGGGCGGTGGTGAAGCGAATGTAGCGGGCGCGATCCATGCCGAGCAGGTCCGACCAGTCGCGCGGCTTTTCGGTCAGGCCGAGCGCGACGTGGAAGATCTGCGGCGGGCCGGCGACCACGGCGGGGATGCCGGCGCGGTCGAAGGCGGTCTGGATGCCGGCCATCAGGCGCTCGCCGCGCACCGCCATCGCCGCGTGGGCGCTGCCATCGCGCAGGCGTTCGAGCACCGCGACCGTGGCCGCCATGGCGACGGCCTGGCCGTTATAGGTGCCGCCGTGGACGACGCCCTTGGTCATCAGTTCCATCAGATCGGCCCGCCCGCCGATGGCCGCCACCGGGAAGCCGTTGGCGATGGCCTTGGCGAAGGTGGCGAGATCGGGGGTGACGCCGTTCAGCTTCTGCGAGCCGCCCGGCCCGACGCGGAAGCCGGTGATCACCTCGTCGAATATCAGGATGGTGCCGGTGGCGGTGCAGGCATCCCGCACGCCTTGCAGGTAGCCGGGCGCGGGGAAGATCGCGCCCTGGTTGCACATGATGCTTTCCATGATGATGCCAGCCACATCGCCACGCGCCAGGCGCTCGGTGAGCACTGCAAGGTCATTCCACGGCAGCACCTCGATTTCATCGGTGGTCTCGGCCTGGCCCTTGCTGCCGGCGACCGGGCCGGTGGCGCCGGGGGGCGGAGTGGTGGACCACAGGATATTGTCGAACCAGCCGTGGTAGTGGCCGGCGAACTTGATCATCACCCGCCGCCCGGTGGCGGTGCGGGCGAGGCGCAGGGCACACTGCACCGCCTCGCTGCCCGAGGAGCAGAAGCGCATCCGCTCGGCGCAGGGCACCATTTCGCAGAACAGCCGCGCCGCTTCGGTCTCGGGCCCGGACTGGCCACCGTAGAGCAGGCCCTTCTGCATCTGGGCGGTGGCGGCATTGATGACGTCGCGCGGGGTGTGCCCGAGGATCATCGGCCCCATGCCGAGATAGTAGTCGATCAGGCGATTGCCGTCGGCATCGAACAGATAGGCCCCGTCGGCCCGCTCGAACACCAGGGGCGTGGGCTGGATGCCGAGGCGGAAATTGCTCGACACGCCGCCGGCGAGCCACTGCGAGGACTCGGCGATGCGGGCCCGGCTGGCCTCGAAGGAGAGCGTGCCCTCCGCCCAATTGCGCCGCTCCGCCGCGCTGACATCCGCTGAACCGTTCATCCTGGCCTCCCTCGCTCGTGCGGTTACGCTCCCCTGTCATTCCCCCCCTGTCAACGCGGGGGATCAACGGATGAAAGTTTTTTGCTCCTTTTTTTCAAAAAAGGAGTGCTGTTCTTTTTTTAAAAAAAGAACCAAAAAAATTCTATCCGCTTGGTGATGGAGTTGGTGGCATGGGCGAGCCTCAGGACCTCAATGATGCGGCGCTGCGCGACCGGGCGGTACGGGCGGCGCGGGGGGAGGCACCGTTCGATGTGCTGATCACCGGGGGCCTGCTCGCCGATGTGGCGACGAGTGCGCTGCGGGTGGCGGATATCGGACTGGTCGGCCCGCTGGTGGCCAGCGTGCATGCGCCGGGGACGCGGCGGGATGCGGGTGTGGTGGTGGACGCCACCGGCAAGATCGTCGCGCCGGGGCTGATTGACACGCATATGCACATCGAAAGTTCGATGGTGACGCCGCGGCGCTATGCCGAGGTAGTGGTGCCGCAGGGGACGACGACACTGTGCTGGGACCCACACGAGGTCGGCAATGTGCTGGGGCTCGATGGCGTGCGCTGGGCGGTGGCGGCGTCACGGGATTTGCCGCTGCGGGTGCTGGTGATGGCGCCGTCCTGCGTGCCGTCGGCGCCGGGGCTGGAACTGGCGGGGGCGGAATTTGGCCGGGCGGAGCTTGAGGCGATGCTGGGGTGGCCGGCGGTGATCGGGGTCGCCGAGGTGATGGATATGCGTGGCGTGCTGGAGCGGGGCGCGCATATGGGGGGCGTGGTGGGCGCCGGTCTGGCTTCGGGGAAGCTGGTGTGCGGGCATGCGCGCGGGCTGGCGGGGGCGGATTTGCAGGGGTTCGCGGCGGCCGGGATCGAGAGTGATCACGAGGTGACCAACGGGGAGGACCTGCTGGCCAAGTTGCAGGCCGGCTTCACGGTGGAGTTGCGCGGTTCGCACGACTACGTACTACTAGGCGCGGTGGCCGCGCTGAACGGGCTGGCGCATGTGCCGCAGACGGTGACGGTCTGCACCGACGATATTTTCCCCGATGATCTCGTCACCGCCGGCGGGATGCGGGATGTGCTGCGGCGGCTGGTCGGCTACGGCATGCGGCCGATCGACGCGCTGCGCTGTGCCACACTGAATGCCGCGATGCGGCTGGGGCGGCGCGATCTCGGGCTGGTGGCGCCGGGGCGGCGGGCGGATATCGTGCTGTTCGACGATCTCGCGGGGTTCAATGCCGCGGCGGTGTTCGCCTCGGGTGTGCTGGTGGCCGAGTCCGGGCGGCTGGGCGTGCCATTGCGGGAGGATCCGGCGGTGCTCCCGGGCGACACCATGCATGTCGCTCCTCTCACCCCGGCCGACTTCATGCTGCGGGCGGGCGGCGATCGGGCCCGGCTGCGCACGGTCAACAAGCCGCGTTTCACCGAATGGCATACCGCCGAGGCGGCGGTTGAGAACGGCGTGGTGGTGCTACCGGACAGCACCATCCTGATGGCGGTGATCCACCGCCATGGCCGCGCGCCGGCCGCGCCCGTGCTGGGCGTGCTGGAGGGCTGGAGCACCTGGCGCGGCGCGTTGGCCACCACGGTGGCGCATGACAGCCACAATCTCGTGGTGTTCGGCCGTGATCCGGCGGACATGGCGGCGGCGGCGAATGCGCTGATCGCGTGTGGCGGCGGTATGGCGGTGGCGCGGGCTGGCAAGGTGGAGGCGCTGCTGCCATTGCCGGTGTGCGGCCTGATTTCGGACGCCCCGGCCGAAGTGGTCGCGGCGCAGTTCGCCGCGCTGAAGCGGGCGGCGGACGGCATCGTCGACTGGCAGCCGCCGCTGCTCACCTTCAAGGCGGTGGTGGGGGCGAGCCTCGCCTGCAACCCGGGGCCGCACGTCACCGACCGCGGCATCACCGACGGCACCACCGGAGCGGTGTTCGCCAGCGCACTGATGGACGCGGCGGATTAAACCACCAGGCCGTAGGCGCGGGCCGACAACTGCTCCAGGCTCGACTGTGACGTGTTGGTGGTGCCGCTGCTGGCCTTGTTGAGCAGGTATTCCTGGGTCAGCGTATCGACGAAATGGCTGTTCTTGAGCTTGGTGAGGTCAAGCCGGGTGGAGATGGCTTTTTCCTGGGCGGTGATGCTCTGGAAGGCGATCTCGCGCGGGATATTGAGCGCGGTGGTGACCACATCGCGCAGGACCGGGTCACCGAGGATCTGGTCCACCGACTTCACCGTCGCGGCCTGGGCCCGGAACGTGAGCGCGCTCGACAGGCCGGGCGTGGTGGCATCGAGCGATTGTCGCCAGGTGACCTCGGCGTAGGCGCTGGCCAGGGTGGCGAGGGTGGTGGGCTTCTGCAGGATCGACAGGCCCTTGTTGGCGAAATCATAGGTCTGCACGAAGGGCTTCCAGCGCGCGTCCGACGTGTTGAGCTGGCTGACGAGCGAACCGGTGGTCTTGGTGTTGGACAGCAACGCGCGCTGGGTGAGGGCGGTGTAGTCGATCTGGTCGGCCATGCCGTTGGCGGTCAGCAGCACCTTCATCACGATGGGGTTCTTCAGCAGCGCCGCCGGGGTTTTGGCGGCGGCGACGGCGGTTTTGAACGCCGCGACGTCCCGCGCGACTTGCGGCAGCTTGGCGGTGACCGCGATATCCTTGGTCTGGTTGAGCTGGGCGGTGCGCAGCGCCAGCAAGGGGTTGGCCGCGCCGAGTGCGCTACCCGGCGCACCGCCGTACATCACGTTCAGCAGACCATCCGCCGCGGTGCTGTATGGGCTGGAGAACAACTGGGTGTAATCGACGCTGCCGCTCATGGGGATGGGCCTCCGCCGCGGAATATGGGTGGCTAGAGCTTAATATCTGATGAAGCACGGGTTCCGCCGCGCCAGGCCGGTTGCTAGGCTGCCCGGATGACCGCCCCCCTCCTCGATGTTGTCGATCTTCACTTCGCCTATCATGGCCTGGCCGCGGTGCGTGGGGTTTCGTTCCGCGTTGAGCAGGGCGAGGTGGTGGCGCTGCTCGGGGCCAACGGGGCGGGGAAGTCCACCACGGTGAAAACCATCGCCGGGGCGCTGCGGGCGGCTTCCGGCTCGATCCGGTTCAGCGGGGAGGAAATCGCCGGCGCGCCGAGCCACAGCATCGTGCGGGCCGGTATCACGCTGGTGCCCGAGGGGCGGCTGGTGTTTCCGCAGATGACGGTGCGGGAGAACCTCCAGATGGGGGCCTATACCCGCAGTTCTGCCGAAACTGCCGCCGCCGAGGCGCGCGCGATGGCGTTGTTCCCACGCCTGGCCGAGCGCAGCGCGCAACCGGCGGGATCATTGTCGGGCGGCGAGCAGCAGATGCTGGCCATCGCGCGCGGCATGATGAGCGGGCCGAAGTTGATGATCCTCGACGAACCCTCGCTCGGCCTCGCGCCATTGCGGGTGCAGGAGTTGTTCCGGCTGATCGCCACGGTGGCGGCCAGCGGGGTATCGATCGTGCTGGTGGAGCAGAACGTCCACCAGTCCCTCAAGATCGCCGGGCGCGCCTATGTGATGGAAAAGGGCCAGATCGTGCTGGGCGGAACCGGGGCGGAATTGCTCGGTAACGATTTTGTGCAGCGGGCTTTCCTCGGCCGCTGACCGCAACCACACCCGGGCGGCCGCCAAACCCTTCCCTCAGTGGCGCGCCCTGCGTTAGAGTGATGCCCAAGCGTGACAATAGGTTCCAGGGGGACATGCGCATGGCCAAAGCACCGGCATCCGACTCGATCATGGCGGCGGACAAGATGAAGCCGCTGCTTGCGCTGTCCAAGCGGGAGCCGGTCAACGCCGCCATCGCGCTGACTAGCGATGGCGATGGCATCATCCTACTGGACAAGAAGGCCAAGCCGAAAAAAGTCAGCGCCATGCTGAAGGCGGAGGCTGCCAAGGCCAAGATCCAGCTCAATACCTCCACCCTGCGCTACGGCCGCGCCCTGGTGGATACCGATTACGACTCGGGCATGGTGCGATTCTTCGTCAACAAGGACGCGCCGGCCAGCATGCGGGTGAAGCTGGTGGAGGTGGTCAAGAAGATCGCCTACCAGAAGGTGGAACTCAACGTCGATCCGGCGATCGACGAGGAGCCCGAGGACGAGGGCGAGGCGCAGGAGAATGGTGCCCCGGTGCCCGACGCGGCGGTCCACCCTGCGCCGGAGCCGGTGCCGCAGCAGGCCCAGGCGCCGGCCGCCCCCCCTGCCCCGCCGGAAGCGCCGCCGCCGCCGGCCGACATGAGCCCGTTCCGCACCGAACTCGGGGCCCTGATCCCGCAGATCAGCACCGCCGCGGCGGGCGATGCCGCCAAGCTCGAGTCCCTCAAGCAGCTTGCCGGTGGCGTGACCCTGGCGATCCGGGCGAGCGACCCGATTGCTGCCGGCGAGGCCCTGGGCAAGCTCAAGGCCGCGATCGGCCAGGCGGCCCCGGCCAGCAGCGCGCAGCCGGTTCCGCCGGCCCCACCCGCCGCCCCCCAGGCTTCCGCGCCGCAACCCTCCGCGGCCCCGAAGCCCGCGCAGACCGGCTTCGTGACCATGCAGAAATCCCGCCTGATCTGGGATTCCGCGCGCAAGCGGGTCGCCACCGAGATCCAGAGCCTGAAGGCAGCGGTATCCGCCGAGGCGCAGGGCGATCCCAACGAGAACGCCGTGCTCGGCGCCCTCAAGCAGCTCGACGATGTGTTGACCAATCTCGACGAACGCCTGCTCGACAAACTCGATGCCGCCCTGAGCAACAGCGACCCGGTGGTCCACGCCACCCTGACCCAGGACGCCAAGGCCATCATCGGCGAGTACATCGCCTACACGCAGTCCAACCCGCTGGTGCAGAAGCTCGACGGCGATACCCCGTTCGGGGTGAAACTCAGCGTCGCCTCGACGATGAACGCGACGTTAAAGGCGCTCCAGGCGACACTGCGCTAGGCTAGCCATCGGCGGCGGGGACCCCGTCGCCGATTACCACCGTGGTACCGTCAACGCCGACCACGCGCAGTTCGGCGCCCGGCGAGGTGGTCGGAACATCGCGCGCCAGCCGCGCCGTCCAGTCGCTGTCGCCGATGCGCACGCGCACCTGCGATCCCTCCACCGTGAGCACGCGCGCCGGGCGGCCGATGAGGCCGGATTGCGCGGTGTTGAGCACCCCGGCATGACGCGGCCGACGCAGGCGCAGCCCGAGGGCAATAGACACCGCGGCGAACAACGCGAACACCACCACCTGGCCGGCAATCCCGAGATCCACCGCCAGCGCAACCGCGCCGGTCCCGAGGGCGGCAAGGCCGAGCCACATCATGAAGGCGCCGGGGGCCAGCACTTCGATCACCAGCAGCACGGCGCCGCCGACCAGCCAGATCAGTCCGGGTTGCATGTCCATCATGCTCCGGCGGGCGGCACCGAACCGCCGGCGATGCGGGCGGCCGCCGCGGTGGGGGGCATGACCGTCGGAGTGCCGGTTGGCGCGCGCAGCAGTTCCATCGCCTGGGCGATGCCGCCGGCCATCGCGGTGGCCTCCATCGGCACCACCACCAGCCGGCTCGCCGGCGAGGCCGCCATGGCGGAGAATGCCTCGACGTAGCGCTGGGCGATGAAGTAGCGCAACGCCGCCTCGCCGCCGCCGGCCGCGGCTTCGGCAACCATGCGGGTGGCCGCCGCCTCAGCCGAGGCCAAGCGTTCGCGCGCCTGGGCATCGCGCTCGGCCGCCTGCTGGCGGCCCTCGGCGGCGAGCACCTGGCTCTGCTTGAGGCCCTCGGCGCGCATGATGGCGGCTTCGCGCTCGCCATCGGCCTTGGCCACCGTGGCGCGGCGCTCGCGCTCGGCGGTCATCTGCAGGTTCATCGCGCGGATGAGGTTCTCGGGCGGCTCGATCTTGCGGATCTCGACGCGGCTGACCTTCACGCCCCACGGCTCGGTGGCGCCATCAAGGATGGTGAGCAACTGGGTGTTGATGCGCTCGCGCGAGGACAGCGCGGCATCAAGCTCCATTTCGCCGATCACGGCGCGGATATTGGTCATCGCCAGGGTGGACAGCGCCTGGGTGAGGGACTGCACCTGATAGGCCGCCTTCTCCGCCTCCATGACTCGGAAGTAGATCACGCCATCCACCGAGACCGTCGCGTTATCCCCGGTGATGACGGATTGCTCGGGGATGTCCTGCACCTGTTCCTGCACGTTCAGCCGGCGGCCGACGCGGTCGATGTAGGGGATGATGAAGTTGAGGCCGGGATGCAGCAGGCGGGTAAAGGCGCCGAAGCGCTCCACCGTCCACATCTGCCCCTGCGGCACGGTTTTAGCGCCGGCGAACACGGTGACGATCACCAGCACCAGCACCACGATCCAGAAAATACCGAAACCGCCGATCATGCAGACCCTCCCTCGGGTTGGCGCATTTGCCGGCGCGACATTAGCATGGTTTTCACGTTCAGAAGGAATGACACGATGATATCAGGCGCCCGTACCCCGCTTCCCGTTGACCTCACCGGTCTGCGCGTGGCGATCACCGCCGGGGCCAACGGCATCGGCAAGGTAATGGCCGACAGCTATGCCGCCTGTGGCGCCTCGGTATTCGTCTCGGATATCGATGCGGCGGCGCTGGCGGGCTGCGGCCATGCCGGGATGGTGGCCGATGCCGGTGACCTCACCGCCATCGAGGCATTCATGGATGCGGCGCTGGCGCATCACAACGGGCTCGACGTGCTGGTCAACAACGCCGGCATAGCGGGGCCGACCAAGCGGGTGGAGGATGTCACGCCCGAGGAACTGGACGCGACGTTGCGCATTGATCTTGCGGCAATGTTCCACACCGCGCGGCGTGCCGTGCCGGCCCTGCGGGCAGCCGGTGGCGGCTCGATCGTGAACCTGTCCTCGGCAGCGGGGCGTTTCGGCTTCAATCTGCGCAGCCCGTATTCGGCAGCGAAATGGGGGGTGATCGGCTTCACCAAGACCCTGGCGATCGAGCTTGGGCCGGATGGCATCCGGGTCAATGCCATCCTGCCTGGCTTGGTCGACGGGCCGCGCATCCGCTCGGTGCTGGCGGCCAAGGCGAAGGCGGCGGGGATCAGCGAGAACGAGCAGACCGACATGGCGGTGCGCACCACCTCGCTGCGCTGCTTCGTCACCCAGCAGGATATCGCCAACATGGCGCTGTATCTGTGCTCGCCGTTCGGCGCCACCATCAGCGGCCAGTCGATGGCAGTGGACGGCGATATGCAGGTGCTGATGTAGGCGGTTCTGCCGTAGCCGGGGCCGTTCATCCTTTGTTGTGGCGCCTGACGTCTTCTGCCCCCCGCAAGCCTGGCGGGAGACGACATGGCGCGGCTGGCGCATCTAGAGGGTCTGCGCGGGGTGGCCTGCCTGCAGGTAGTGGCACTGCACGGGTTCGGGGCATTCCTGCCCGGGCTGGTCGACGGGCCGGCGGCGGGGTGGGAGTTGGCGGTGCAGTCATCGCCGCTGCGGCTGCTGTATGACGGCGATATGGCGGTGTTCCTGTTCTTCGTGCTGTCCGGCCATGTGCTGACCGCGCCATTCCGCGTCCACGCCGCGCGGCCGGGCCGACTGGTCGCGGGCCGGGTGGTGCGCTTCCTGCTGCCGGCGCTGATGGCGTGCACGTTGAGTGCGGCGGCGCTGTGGCTGCTCGGGGGTGTGGCGCCGATGGCGGGAGCGGTGATCGGGACGGGTTGGTTGAGCGGCGGGCTCACCGGGCCGGTGTCCGCGGGGGCGCTGTTGTGGGACGCCACCTTCAACGCGCTGGTGCTGGGATATCGCGACATGTCGGTCCTGACGCCTTGGCTGGGCGATACGCTGTGGCCGAACGTGGCCAGCCTCGATCCGCCGTTGTGGACGCTGAGTGTCGAGATGCAAGGGTCGCTGGTGGTGCTGGCACTGGTGCTGGCGGAGCGGTGGGCGCGTTGGCTGTGGTGGGCCGGCGTGGCGGTGGGTGGCGTGGCGGGGATCACCAGTCCGCTGCTGTGCTTCGTGGTGGGGCACATACTGGCGACATGGGTGCCGCCGCCGCGGGTGCGGCTCCCGATGGCTGTCGCGGGGATCGCGCTGCTGCTGGGGGACGCCGGGTGGGCCGAGAGGGTGGTTGCGCTGGCCCCGATCAACGGGATGCCCGCTGATCTCGTGGCGCACGGATGGGCGGCGATGCTGCTGTTTCCCGCCTTGCTCCATGCCCGCTGGAGCCGGGCGCTGTTCGCTCGTCCGGCGCTGGTCAGGCTGGGGGCGATTTCCTTCCCGCTCTACCTGGTGCACTGGCCCATGCTGTTCGGCCCTGGCGCTGCGGCGCTCCTGGCGAGCGCGCCGATGGTGGGGGTGCCGGCGGCTGGGCTGGTCGGGCTCGGCGTCGGCCTTGCCGCCAGCTTCGCCGCGGCGGTTCCCTTTCGGGCGATCGACCGCATGGCGCTCAACCTGGGCCGGCGGCTGCGGGCGTGGCCGGCGACTCAGGGTTCGTTGAGCACCACCTTGGCCCGCTGATCACGGCGGATATCGACCATCGCCGCGGCCACCTGCTTGCGCAACGCCCCTCTGCACACCGGCGTATCGAAGGCGGCGACCATTTCCCGGCGCACCCCCAGGGTTTGCCCGTTGAAGTACCAGCGCGCGGTGTAGGTAAAGAATTCGTTGCGGATGACCCGCTCCTTCGGCAACCGGACGGGCTGCCGGCCCTGCGGGAGTTCGAGGCGCAACTCCTCGACCTGGCGGCCAGAAAAGCACGGGGTCGGCTCGTCGACCGGCAGGGTGCTGCGGCCGAGCGGGCCGAGGAAATAGTCGCCGGGGCGGATGAGCAGCAGCAGGCCGAGCGGTGGGGCGAAGCTGTCGCCCTCGAGGATTTCGGGCAGCGGATCGAGCTGGAAACGGCCATCGACGGCGTACCGCGCCTCGAACCCGTCGGGGGCCGCGAAGCTGAATACGCCGGTGCCCTGCTGGCCAAGGGTGACCAGTTGGCGCCGTGCGGCGCCTTCGTGGCCGGCGGTCTGCACCCAGCGGGCGGTCAGCCGCAGCGCGATCGCCGCCGGGCCGGAGGCATCGATATGGGTGGTGCCGATGATGGCGCCGTCGAGCTGCATGTGGGCGTCGGTGAGGGTGGTGATGGTGGCGAGGCCGGGGGCCAGGGTGGGCATCTGGCGGACCACCTCTCCATCGGTGCCGACGACCACCATCGGCTTGCCGTACTCCTGGAACGGCAACGTGCCGAACGGGGCAATGGCGGAGGTGGTGTCAACGTAAAGATCGAATTCCGGCAGGTAGGTGATGGCGTGGTTGAGCTGCGTCAGGGTCGGCGCCTTGCTCAGGGTATATGCGTTGTCGAGGTTGATCAGCACGGTTTGGGCCGCGATGCCCTTGGCGCGCAGGAATGCCTCGAACAGCACAGTGTGGTCCTTGCAGTCCCCGTAGCCGTTGGCGAGGATGTCATCGGCGGCATGCGGCACCACGCCGCCGGCCCCCAGATACAGCGCGACATAGCGGATATGGCCGCTGGTCCATTCGTAGATGGCGCGCGCCTGGGCGCGGCGATCTTCGATACCGGCGGTGATTTCGTCGGCCTTGGCCTGCACCCGCGGCGTCACGTCCGCCTTGCCCTCGGCGCCGGCGGCGTAGGCGGCCGCGAGGGCAGCGTGATCGGCAAAACTGGACACCGACAGGCGCGGCAGCCGGTCCCACGCCGACACCGCGGCGAGGTCCTCGGCGATGACATCGGTGCGGCGGTAGCGCCAGAGCCGGGTGGTCTTGCCGTCCTGCTCGGTGACTTCCTCGGCGAGCCCGACATTGTCCACCGTCAGCTTGTAGTCGCTGGGCGCCACGATGCGGATCTGGACATCCTCCCACGCCAGGGTTGGCGCGAAATTGACCGACCAGATGAAGTTGCCGGGGAAGATCGGCTTGATGGTCTCCTCCCGGTACGTCAGCACCTCGACATCCTGCTCGCTGAGATCGGGGAAGATCACCACCTTCTGCTGCACGTCCATGAACATCGGCACGTTGGGCACGCCCGGTGCGAGTTGCTGGCGCACCTGGCTGAGATCGACCGGCACCTGTGCGCCGCTGCGTTTGCGGGTATAGGCTTCCGTAATCTCAAGGCGTTGCAGGCTGGGATTGAACGAGATCGGGAACTGGCCGATCTGGGTCGCGGCAGCGCGGCTGGCCGGTGCCTGCTCGCGGTGCTGCACGATCACCGCGGAGCCGTCACTGTGGACGTCAATGTCGATGAGGAGTTTGTGGACGATCACAGAGGGCTGCACCGCCCCGGCCGGTGCGGCGAGGAACAGCGCCAGCAGACCGGCGGCCAGACCGAACAGGCGGTGACGCATCATCGCAGCCAACGCTGGTGGCCCAACCGGCAATACATCATCTGACCCACGTTTGGCCTCCGGTTTCAGGTTGCTCGCGCGTTCGTCCACCGCGCCGCAGGGGAGAAACGCAGTCTAGCCCTCAGTGCACGGGCAGGAGCAAGAAATCAGTTGGCCACGACCGCGTCAGGGTGGATCGGCGATGATCCGCGAGGTGTCTTGGATCGCCGGTCGGCTTGGACATAAAAAAGCGGCCCGACCTTGTGGGTCGGGCCGCTTTCAGCGTCGAGGCTAGGCGCTCTTGGCCATGATCTCGTCCGCGATGTTGCGCGGCACCGGATCGTAGTGATGGAACTGCATGGTGAAGGACGCGCGGCCCTTCGTCATGGAGCGCAGATCGGAGATGTAGCCGAACATTTCCTTCAGCGGCACGTGCGCCCGCACCATCACCGTCGAGCCAGCGCTCTCCTGGTTCTGGATCTGGCCGCGGCGACGGTTCAAGTCGCCCACGCAGTCGCCGACGTGATCGTTCGGGGTGGTCACTTCAACGTCCATGATCGGCTCGAGAATGATCGGGCCGGCCTTCTTCATGCCTTCGCGGAAGCAGGCCTTGGCGGCGATTTCGAACGCCAGTGCGCTCGAGTCGACGTCATGGTACTTGCCGTCGACCAGGGTGTACTTGAAGTCCACCGTCTGGAAGCCGGCGAGCACACCGGTATCGGCCTGCACCCGGATGCCCTTTTCGACGGCCGGGATGTATTCCTTCGGCACCGTGCCGCCGACCACCTTGTTCTCGAACAGGATGCCAGCGTTACGTTCCTGCGGCTCGAAGATGATCTTCACTTCGGCGTACTGGCCCGACCCGCCCGACTGCTTCTTGTGGGTATAGATCTCGGTATGCGGCTTGGTGATGGTCTCGCGATAGGCCACCTGCGGCGCACCGATATTGGCTTCCACGCCGAATTCGCGGCGCAGACGGTCGATGATGATCTCGAGATGCAGCTCGCCCATGCCGGAGAGAATGGTCTGGCCGGTCTCCTGGTCGGTCTTGAGGCGCAGCGAGGGATCCTCGGAGGCGAGCTTCTGCAGGCCGAGCGTCATCTTCTCGACGCCGTCCTTGGTCTTCGGCTCAACCGAGATGTCGATCACCGGCACCGGGAAGGCCATGCGCTCGAGCACCACCGGGTCCTCGGCGGAGGCCAGCGTGTCACCGGTCACGGTGTCCTTCAGGCCCACGAAGGCGGCGATGTCGCCGGCCGAGACTTCCTTGATCTCGGCGCGCTTGTCGGCATGCATCTGGAACATGCGGCCGACCCGCTCGCGCTCG
>CAIMWH010000025.1 GCA_903845065.1 uncultured Rhodospirillales bacterium
CTGCAAAACTTCCCCCAGAAATCCACCACCCTCTCAGCACGGAGCCCCCCGCCGATGGCATCACTGTCTCTGGACCAAGGCCTGTTCGGTCGCCTGCGCCGCGATGCCGGGGCGGATTGGACGCGCTATGTCCGTCATGGCTTCGTCCGCCAACTCGGCGCCGGCACCCTGGCCACGACGGCGTTCCAGCATTTCCTAAAGCAGGACTATTTGTTCCTCATCCACTTCGCCCGGGCCTATGCGCTGGCCGCGGTAAAGAGCGAGACGCTGGACGAAATCCGCGAGGCTGCCGCGGCCGTCACCACCATCGTCGATGTCGAGATGCCGCTGCACGTTGCCTATTGCCGGGATTGGGGGCTCAGCGAGGCGCAGATGGCCGCTGAGCCCGAGGCGATGGAGACCGTCGCCTACACCCGCTTCGTGCTCGATCGCGGCCTGACCGGCGATCGGCTGGATCTGGAAACAGCGCTGGCTCCATGCGTCGTCGGCTATGCCGAGGCGGTGGCGATCCTCATCGAGGATCCCGCCACGCAGCGCGCCGGCAACTCGTATGATGCCTGGATGGCGGCCTATTCCGGCCCCGAATACCAGGCGGCCGTCACCGCCGCGATTGCCCGGCTGGAGCGGCTTGGCGGTCAACGCGGCGCCGAGGCGCGCTACGGGTCGCTGCTGAACACCTTCGTTGCAGCGACCCGGCTTGAAGCCGCGTTCTGGGATATGGGCCTCGCCGCCGCTTTATGACGGGCGGCGGATGGCCCCCGCGGTGATGCCGCCATCGATCACCAACTCGGAGCCGGTCATGTGGTGGGCGGCGTCCGAGGCGAGGAACAGCACGCCGTTGGCGATTTCCTCGGGGGCCGATGGCTTGCCGATCGGCACGGCGGCGCCGAGCACCTGTGGATCGAGCGGCGAATTCAGCCCGCCACCGAGCGGCGAGGCCGCCTTCTCCCAGATCGGCGTGATGATGATGCCGGGGTGCACCGAGTTCACCCGGATGCCGTCGGACGCCAGTTCGAGCGCCATCGACTTGGAGAGCAGCCGTACCGCACCCTTGCTGGCGCTGTAGCCGGCGAGGTTGGCCGAGCCGCGCAGGCCCGCTACCGACGACATCATGATGATCGAGCCACCGTCGCCCTGCTTGCGCATCTGCAGGGCCGCATACTTGGCCGACATGAACACCCCGTCGACGTTCACCGCGTTCTGCCGGCGGAATTCGGCCAGCGACATCGTCAGCGACGGGCCGAACACCGCGATGCCGGCGTTGCAGACCATCGTATCGAGCCGCCCGAAGCGCGCCACCGCCATCTCGATCGCGCCTGGCCAGGCCGCCTCGTCGGTGACATCCTGCTGGAAGAAGAGGGCCTCGCCGCCCTTGGCGACGATCCCGGCCGCCACCGCCTCGCCGCGCGCGACGTCAAGATCGGTGATCACGATCTTGGCCCCTTCGCCCGCCATCACCCGCGCGCACGCGGCGCCGATGCCGGACGCGCCGCCGGCCTCGTCCCGCTCAACGTTGACGATTCCTTGGAGGACGAACCCGCATGACCGGCTTTCGGGCGCAACGGATCCGCGATCCTCTGCACAATCTGATTGAATTCGACGCCGACCAGTTCGAGCACACGATGTGGCGAGTCATTCAGACACAGCCATTTCAGCGTCTACGCCGGGTTCGTCAGCTCGGGTTTTCAGAATTCGTGTTCCCAGGCGCCACCCACACCAGGTTTGCCCACAGCATCGGCGTTTTTCACACGGCACGGCAGTTGATGCGGATAATCCACCGGCATATTGACCGGGACAGTTGCCGCCAATATCGACAACATCAGGCGGAGGTCGCACTGGCCGCCGCCCTCGTTCACGATGTCGGACATGGCATGTTCAGCCATGCGTTCGAGGAAATCGGCAAGGAGCTTCAACTGCCGCTCGCCCGCCATGAAACGGTCAGCGAAATGTTGATCCGCGACAGCGAAGTCGCCGAAGTCCTGCGCGAGCTTGGCAGCGGCTTCGCCAATGACGTTGCCGACGTGATCAAAGGCGGCAAACCCGGCAACCTTTACGATGCCGTGGTGTCAAGCCAGTTCGACGCCGACCGGCTCGACTATATGCAGCGCGACAGACTGATGACCGGGGTGCAGAGCAGCGGCATCGACGCGACATGGTTGCTCGCCAATCTCGAAATCGCCTCGGTTCAGATCGGCGCCGACGCCGACAAGGTCGGCACTGTCGAAACCCTCGTTCTCGGACGTAAGGCCTTTCACGTGGCGGAGAGCTACGTGCTGTCGCTATTCCAGCTTTATCCGAACGTCTATTTCCACAAGGCCACACGCGCCGCGGAGAAAGTCTTCTCCCGCCTGATGCTCAGCCTGGTGCCGCTGGTCAGGGATGGTGATAGCGCCAGGACGGGGCTGCCCACCAACCACCCGATCGTCCGGTTCATTCGCGAACCCACAATATTGGCAAACGCCACTGCGTTGGATGATGCGGTCTTTTGGGGCGCGGTGCCCCTGATGATTGAGTCGGAAGACCTATTGGTCGCCGAATGTGCGCGGCGCCTGTGGGAACGGAAATTGCCCAAATCGGTGGATGTACGGCAATTGCTGGAGCAAGACGAGCCGCCAGTTCATCACGCGGACACTGAGGCGCGCCAGCAAAGGGCTGCACGGATTGCCCTGCGGTGCCGTGCGATCGTTCAAGCATTTGAAGCGAAGGCGAATGAGCGGCCGGCTTCGAGCCCGCCGGTGTTCATCGATCAGGTTCGCCGTCCGCCCTACAAGCGCTTCCAGGATTCGCAGTCGCTTCTGAACCAGATCTTGATCCAATCGGGAGACGGCGTACCACGTGACATGGCAGAAATCTCACCTGTGGTTGCAGGCGCAGAGACGTTCGAGGTTTGCCGCGTCTACATAACCGAACGTGACACCGAATCCAGAAGCATGCTAATGAACATAATGAGAACATCCGTCGGGGAGATCACACATGCCAGCCCATGATCCGCACCAGATTGCGGCCAGATTTGTGCGCGAAGCGGGCGGTCAGCTTGTCGGTCGGACACGGCTCCAAAAGGTGGCCTACCTGACCCAGCTTGCGGGATTCGGCGACGATCTGGACTTCGAGTACCGACACTATGGCCCCTTTAGCGAGGACCTCGCGACCGGCATGGAAATCGCCGCCGGTCTTGGGATGATCAAGGAAGAGGAGAAGCGCGCGGAGTGGGGTGGTCGCTATTCGGTCTACCAGACTACGGAACAGACGCCGCCGGCGGTGGATGCCACGCGTTCGGCGTTTGTCGCCGCCGCTGCAAAGATCGGCGCGATCGAACTCGAACTGGCCGCGACCGCCGCCTTCCTGTTCGTGACGGAAGGATGCGATGGCAGCCCAGGCAAGGACCCTTGGCAGCGCACGGCGGAGCTCAAACCGGACAAGGCCGCAAACGGCCGGCTTGAGCTTGCGAAGTTGGCGTATCGGGGACTGGCCAAGTTGAAGACACACCAACCTTTGCCGGCGATCGCATGAGGGTAACGCGGGTCTGGCACGGATGAATTCAGCCTCGGGGATACGGAACCAACTTGTTGATCTGCTCCGCCGCGACCTAATCGGCCCGGGGCCAGAGGATGCCGACCTCGCCACTGAATTGCTGCCGGAGCGGCCGGGGCGTTGGTATCTCACGGGCTACATCGTGCCCGCCCCCGATGGTGAGGCTGGCGAGCCCGACGAAGCGCAGGAGGATCTGCCGGATACCGCTGAGGCATCCGATCCGGTCCCCGGTGGCGGCCGGGCAGAGGATGCAGGCGATGAGGACAACGGGCCGACGCGGCATCGCTTCCAGCCCTCCAGCATCGGCCTCACCGTGCAGGTGCCGCCGGATGTGCGGAAACTCGACGTCGTCGTCACCTGGGGCGACTACACGACCGAGCCTCCGATGACCGAGTTGGAGCTCACCGACCTGACCCGCAAGGCGTCGCCGCCGAACTGGCGTCGACATGCTCGGCGGAGCGAGATTGCACTAACGATTCCGCTGCAAGGGCGAGGGACCCCAGTGGTGGTGCCAGACAGCGCAGCGCTGGGCCGCCCTGGTGGTTGCTTGGTGATCGAGGCGGTGGCGCGGCCCTACAAGGTAAAGCAGCCCGATGGCGGCACGCTCGAAATGCGCGTCGTCACGGTCCTGCTGGTCAATCGCCGGCCGCTGCTCGTCAATCGGGCCGCTGATCTGACCGCGGCATTCCAGGTCCGCCTCGATGTCGGCTGTGCGGCCGGGCTGATGGCGCGTGCCGATTTGTCGGCGGTGGATGACGACGATTTCGACCGGCGGCTGGCTGATCTGCATTACCGCGATGTGGTGGAATACGCCGTTGGCCACACGACGTCGGCGGGTTGGGAGGCGGGCACGGACGTGCGTCGCGCCTGGACCGATCCGCTGCCGATGTCCGAGGTGGAGCGCGTCGCCCCGAATACCAAGATCGGCGGCGTCGAGTGGGGCATGGAGGCGCTCGCCGCCGCCGCCTCGGATCCCGGGGCGTTGCAGAAGGCTCTGGCCCAGTTGCCCGAGGCCTACGCGGCTTGGATCGCTATGCAGGACGGCACCATTCCCGCCATAGCGGGTAAGCGGCGGCAGGATGTGGCGCGAACACTGATCACCCGCATGACGATCGCCCAGCATCGGATCGCCGCGGGTATCGCGCTGCTGGCAAATAACCACCTGGCCCGGCGAGCCTTCGCGGCGATGAACGAGGCGGTAGCCCGTGCGGCCAGAAGGCGCAACGCAGGGCAACACGGGGATCCGGCAGCTCAATCCGCTCCTGCCTGGCGACCGTTCCAGTTAGCCTTCATCCTGCTCAACCTCGATGGCTTGACCGCAAAGGCGCACGACGACCGCGAGGTGGTGGACCTGCTGTTCTTCCCCACCGGCGGCGGCAAGACGGAAGCCTATCTCGGCCTCGCCGCTTACAGCATCGCCCATCGCCGCCTGACCACGGGCGGGCTACTCGGTGCCGGCGTGACGGTTCTGATGCGCTACACGCTGCGCCTGCTCACGCTCGACCAGTTGGCCCGCGCAGCCGGGGTCGTATGTGCGCTGGAGCTAATGCGCGACGAGCCGGCTTGGCAGGAGGGCGGCAAGCGGCTGCTCGGGGATTGGCCGATCGAGATTGGCCTGTGGGTCGGCTCGGCAGCGAGCCCGAACAAGCTCGGTGGGAAGGGGAATCCCAATCCCGATACCGCGGTGGTGCGGGTGAGGAGGTTCAAGAAGGACGGCAGGGAGGCTCCGGCGCCGCTGAAAGCGTGCCCGTGGTGTGCTACACCGTTTGACCGCAATAGCTTCGCCTGCACGCCGAACGACCTGGCGCCGAAAAATCTGGAAATCCGCTGCGCCAACGCAAATTGCGACTTCACAGGCGATAAGGCCCTACCGGTCCTGACTGTGGACGAGGCGATCTATCGGCGCCTGCCGGCCTTCCTGATCGCGACGGTGGATAAGTTCGCCGGGCTGCCCTGGTTGGGCGAGGCGGGGGCGTTCTTTGGCCATGTCAACCGGGCGGACGAGTGGGGTTTTTATGGCGCCAATGACGCCCGCGCGGATGGGCAGCGGCTATGGAACGGGACGGTCCTCGATCCGCCTGACCTGGTCGTCCAGGACGAGTTGCACCTGATCAGCGGCCCCCTCGGCACGGTGGCGGGACTGTATGAGACGGCCCTCGATCAACTGGCGACACGGATGTATGCCGGGAAACGCCTTCGCCCGAAGATCGTGGCCTCGACAGCGACGGTCCGGCGCGCCGATACCCAGATCAAGGCGCTGTTCGACCGGAAGGAGACACAGGTGTTTCCGGCTCCCGGGCCGGACCGACGCGACAGTTTTTTCGCTCTCACCGAGCCGCCGGAAGTGTCGCCAGCGCGGTGGTATGTGGGCCTCGCGGCGCAGGGCAAGGGCCCGAAGCTGATCTTCCTCCGCGCGTTGACCACATTGCTGGCGGCCGGGATGTCGGCACAAGGCGAGGCAGGTGCGGCGGCCGATCCTTATATGACGGCGGTTTGCTACTTCAACGCGTTGCGCGAACTCGGTGGTGCGCGCCGCATTGTCGAGGATGAGGTCCGCACCAGGCTGCGAGAATATGGCAGCAAGCGCCGGCGCCTCGATCCAGCGGATGCCCCCTTCGCCGACCGGCGGTTGCGCGCCGAGGAAAGCATCATCGAGATGACCTCGCGCGTGTCGACGGACCAGGTGGCCGTGGCGAAGTCGTCCCTGGAGCAGGTGTGCGATGGGGTGAAGACGGGCGTCGACGTGGCGCTTGCTACGAACATGATTTCGGTCGGTTTGGACATCACGCGCCTCGGCCTGATGCTAGTGCAGGGACAGCCAAAGACAGCGGCGGAATACATCCAGGCGACGAGCCGCGTTGGTCGCGACAAGGACAAGCCCGGCCTGGTGTTGGCCGTGCTCAATATCCACAAGCCCCGCGATCGGCTGCACTATGAGCGTTTCCGGCAATTCCATTCCTGCTTCTACCGGGCCGTTGAGGCGACCAGCGTGACGCCATGGGCAGCACGGGCGCTCGATCGTGCCCTGGCAGCGGTGGTGGTCTCGCTCGCTCGGCACCTGCTACCAGAGATGACGAATGGTGCCGCAGTAAGGCATCTTGCCGATCATCCGGACCTCCAGGCCAAGGTGCGCCAGACGATCCTGGACCGTGCTCCTGCCGATGGCGTGGCGGGCGGCAAGGCGGCCCTCGGTGCCGCGGTGGATCGGCTGCTGGCCGGCTGGATCGACCTCGCCGCGGACCAAACGGCGACGGGTGGCGACTTCTACTATGGACCAGCCACTCATGCGCTGCTGCATGACCCGCTCGACCCAAAGCTGGACAATCTCGATCCGATGTACAAGTCGTTCGTGGCCGGCAGGTCCATGCGAGACGTGGAAGCCACCGTTCCGCTCGATATCCGCCAGCCGAATGGCGCCCTGCTGAACCTGACCTGAGGGAGCCGTCGATGGCCAAGGATGTACTGCGCCAGAGCCAGATCGTGGGCCTCTTCGGGCCCGGGGCGATGCTCGACCTTCCGGAGCGATCAGTGATCGTCTCGTCGGTGGATGATTGGAACATGCGAGGGCCGAACGCCTTCCGCACCATCGATGAGCCTCGCCTGTCAGACATGCTGCGCGAACGGCTGACCGCGGATGGGCGATGGATTGAGGGGCGACCGCTGAACCTGCGCACGCCGCCAATCGGCAACACTGATCCGCGTCAACCATCGCCACAGATCCAGGTTCGCGCCTTCCCGGCGTGGCTGACCTGCGACGATCCGACTGCCCAGGACGCCCGACGCCGGCGGATGGTGCGTTGGACCGAGCTCGACCCCCAGCGGCGCTTGTATTGGGTGGATGATGCCGGAAAGCGCCAGCAAGCAACACCCATCCGCTTCGTGTGTGGGTGCAAGAAGGGGCACCTTCAGGACATTGAGTGGAAGCA
>CAIMWH010000026.1 GCA_903845065.1 uncultured Rhodospirillales bacterium
CATCACCCATCACTGCGACATCCTTGAAACCGGGAACGATTCTTTCCGCTTCAAGCAACGCAAAAAACAGGCAAAATCAGGCTGACCAACTGGAAACTTTTGGACGCTGTTACCTGGAAACTATTCAACGCTGATTGACATGCGACTGCTGCGAGCGTCTCGGCCCCGAAGCGAGCGCCACGCTGGCCGGCACCATCTTGAACTTCGGTCAGGTGCCGAGCCAGTGGCTCCCATGCCTGTTCGGGCTGATTTTCCAGACTATGGGCGTAGTAATTCATTTTCATCACCCCATCGTGTCGAGCAGGCACATACGCTATCATAATGATTCATATTTGAGGCGTCGCGGAATCCGAATATATTTGATTTGTAATCGCATCGGATCGGATAGCATCTCAAGCGTGGGATATGGGCTCGAAAAAACAGATTGCCCCACAACACATGTTATCGGTTAAACGGTAATGTTCGAACAAAATAATTTGCCGCTTATCACGCCCGGTCCGCGTAGTTCCGGGCTGCGTTGGGCGTTGTGCAAACGGTGTTGGATTCAACTCGACTTCTCCCCCCGCGCGAGCATTGCTGTGCACGTCACGCGCACCCTCGCGACGCGGACCCTCCCGGATCGCTCCCGGGCTTTGGTCGGTGTGAGCGTTGCAATCGGTGCGGCGCCGACGGAGAACCACCGCCATGGCCGCCCTCAAGCCCCTCTCAGACGCCCAAAAGCTGATTCTTATCAACGCCGCCGCCCACCCCGACAACGTTGTCTTCCCCCTGCCAACGGACTTTCGCGCGCGCGGCGCGGTGCGGCCGAAGGTGCTGGAGGCGCTGCTCAAAAAGGGCCTCGTCACCGAGCGCCCCACCACCGACGATACCATGGTCTGGCGCCGCGACGCACGTCGTCGCCGCCTCACCCTGGCCATCACCGCCACCGGCCGCGCCGCGGTCGGTCCAGCGACCGATGACACCGCCGCCCCCGTGGCGGTGGCGGCCGTCGATGCCCCTGCGACCGACGTCGCCGCCGCCCCGGCCACCGCGCCGGCCGGCAAACTCGGATCGGTCCTGTCCGCCCTGACCGCCCAGACCGGCGCCACCCTCGCGGCCCTCGTCACCCTGACCGGCTGGCTGCCCCACACCACCCGCGCCGCCCTCTGCCGCCTGCGCCAGCGCGGCTACCCCATCCGCCTGGTCGCCGCCGCCGGCAGCAAGGCCTATCACCTCGACACCCCGGGCCAGGGGTGAAGACCATGTCGCGCATCACATGTGCCGACGGTGACCTCCCCACCACTCTTGCAACCCTGGAAACCCAGGAGGTCGGCGCCCTGCGAACCACCTGGCAGCGCCTCTACCGGGACAGCCCGCCCGACCGCATCAGCCGCGACCTCCTCGCCCGCGCCATCGCCCATCGCCTGCAGGAGGTCGCCCTCGGCGGCCTCCGACCCGCCGCCAAACGCAAGTTGGCCGCCTGGTCCGGCAGCCTCGCTGCCGGGGAGGGCCAGCAGACCCCAGCCGCCGCAGTCCGCCTCAAGCCTGGCGCAACCCTGATCCGCACCTGGCGCGGCACCACCCACACCGTCCAGATCTGCGATGACGGCTTCGAGCACCAGGGCACCCGCTACGCCTCACTCTCCCACATCGCCCAGGTCATCACCGGCACCCACTGGTCCGGCCCACGCTTCTTCGGCCTGACCCAAACGCCCCGATCCATCACCATCGACGGAACGGAGGCGCCGCATGCGCCCGTCCGGTAAAACCAAGGCCAAGGCGGCGCCGACCCAAACCACCACCCGCCGCTGCGCCATCTACACCCGCAAGTCTTCCGAGGAGGGGCTCGAACAAGCCTTCAACTCCCTCGACGCCCAGCGCGAGGCCTGCGAAGCCTTCGTCCGCAGCCAGCGCCACGAGGGCTGGGTGCTGCTGCCCACCGCCTACGACGATGGCGGCATCTCCGGCGGCACCCTCGAACGCCCCGCCCTCCAGCAACTCCTCGCCGATATCCGCACCGGCAAAGTTGACCTGGTCATCGTTTATAAGGTCGACCGCCTGACCCGCTCGCTCGCCGACTTCGCCAAGATCGTCGACGTCTTTGACGCCCAGGGTGCCAGCTTCGTCTCCGTCACCCAGCAGTTCAACACCGCCACCTCCATGGGCCGTCTGACGCTGAATATGCTGCTGTCGTTCGCCCAGTTCGAACGCGAGGTCACCGGCGAGCGCATCCGCGACAAGATCGCCGCCTCCAAGCGCAAGGGCATGTGGATGGGTGGCGTTGTGCCGCTCGGCTACGACGTCCACGACCGCAAGCTGGTGATCAACCCCGCCGAGGCAGCCACCGTCACCCAGATCTTCCAGCTTTATCTGATGCTTGGCTCGGTGCGCCTGCTGCAGGAGCACCTCGCCGCCGCCGGGGTGCGCAGCAAGCTGCGGCCGGCGGTCGAGAACCCACGGATGCAAGGCGGGCAGGTGCTGGTGCGCGGCGCACTCTACTTGATGCTGCAAAACCGGCTCTACCGCGGCGAAGTGGAGCACCAGGGCAACATCTACCCTGGCGAGCACGAGGCGTTCATCGGCCTGGAACTCTGGGACGCCGTCCAGCGCCGCCTGACCGACAACCGGGTCGAGCAGCAATCCGGCACCCGCGCCGCCAGCCCCAGCCTGCTCACCGGGATGATCTACGATGCGGCGGGCGAGCGGCTGCTGCCGACCCACACGGCGAAGGGCACACGCCGCTACCGCTATTATGTTTCCAAGGCACTCCAGACCGGCGGCGCCCCATCCGCCGCCGGAATGCGCATTCCGGCCAACGACATCGAGCGGGCGGTCACCGAACGCCTGACCCAGTTCCTGGCCGAGCGCACCGCGATCTACAATATAATCACCATGGCCATCAGCGATGGCGCCGAACAGGCCGCACTGCTCGACCGGGCGGCAGCCCTCGCCAGTGCCTGGTCCGAGCAGTCGCTCGGTGATTGCCGCGCCCTGCTGCGCCGGCTCGTCAGCCGCATCGTCGTCCACACCAACCACATCGACCTGCATCTCGACACCGCCACGCTGATCGCGACGCTGCGGGGCAGTGCGTCGCCCAGCAGCGCACCCACCGATCACCAGCCGCCCGCCGACCCGATCCTGCTGACCATCCCGGTCCGCCTGAAGCGGGCAGGGCTGGAAGTGCGGATGCTGGTGGAGGGGGCCGGCAGCGCGGCGGAGCCTGACCCGACGTTGATCAAGCTGATCCTGCGCGCGCAGCACCTGCGCGACCGTATGCTGGGCGAGCGGCTCGGTGTCGGTGAACTGGCCGCGTCCGAAGGCGTCACCACCTCTTACATCGCCCGCGTCATACGCCTCGGTTTCCTCGCCCCCGACATCGTCACCGCGATCCTCAACGGCCGCCAGCCGATCGGTCTGACCGCCAACAAACTTGCCAACGACAGCAGGCTGCCGATCGCCTGGCCCGAGCAGCGCGAGGCGCTGGGATTCGTTCGGCCCTAACGACCCGCCCTAACTATCTGATAACATGGCAGACCACGAACGCCCCGCCGGCCGGTGGGGCGTCTCTCGTTCATGATACGCGTTCAGGATGCGCAGACGCTTTGCCGGAACTGGTACCATGCGAACCGCCGCTGAGAGATATTCAACGATTCCATCGCATTAAGTGGGGACCGACCGCGTCTCTGTGGACCGGCATTCAACACCATCTCCACAATGAGTCCCTCCATTTAGAGGCTTGCGGGGATTGTGCGGCGAGAGAAATATTCAATGAAATCAATAGTTTAGTCGGTGGCGGAAGAGGTGGGATTCGAACCCACGGTACGCTCACACGCACGGCGGTTTTCAAGACCGCTGCCTTAAACCACTCGGCCACCCTTCCAGTGTTGCAGTCGATTATGCCATCGCGGCGCCATCGGCAAGCGGCTCCTATGGATACAGTGCCCGCTGGATCACCGTAACCATCCGGCGAGGACCGCGTAGATCTGACTTCAGGCGGCTACTGCTTCTGGTTTGTCTGGCTTTTTCCAGTTCCAGGGCAGAAGTTCGTCGAGCCGCGTGACCGGGTGGTCGTTGATGCGGGCAAGGACATCTGCGAGCCAGGCCCCGGGATCGACGTCGTTGAGTTTGGCGGTGACGATGAGCGAATAGATTGCCGCGGCGCGTTCGCCGCCACGGTCAGAGCCGGCGAACAGCCAGGCTTTGCGGCCGATGGCGACCCCGCGCAGGGCGCGTTCCCGCTCCCGCATGGCCGCGGGGACGAGTTCCATCACGGCGGTTCACCCACCGATCCCCGCGTGCCCGCGGCGCAGGCGCGGAATATGCGTGCGCCCGACGCGCCGTCCGACACGATCAAGGTGAAGACGCGCGATTTCCGGTAGCGACCCGCGTCAGGCCGCTCAGGCAGCCTGCTGCGCGGCCGGCAATGGCCCCCACAGCGCGGTGATCGCCGACAGATCCGCCAGCCCGTCGAGCCTCGCGATCGCCGCCATCAGCGCCTGCGCCCGTGCCTCGCCCAGAATGGGTGACACCAGGGCGAGGAACTTGCCTTCCAGCCGCACACCCTGGGCTGCCACATCCGGCGCCGGGATACCGGCATCGTGCATGGCATGTAGCGTCGTCTGGTCCTTCAGCCGCAGGTCAAGCTCGGCCCGCGTATGCGGCCAGCCCTGCTGGAAGTCGATCACCACGCGATCACGCAAGGCGGCCAGCGCCGGGTCGGTGGCGGTTGCCGCGTTGTAGGTTTCCAGGCTGCTGGTATCGGTGCCGGCCAGCGCCATTGCCGTCGTCAACCGCATGCTGAACTTGGCTTCGAGGCCGGTCTGCGGCGCCTGGATATTGCATATCCGATCGGTCGACTGGTCCACCCGCAAGGTGATGGCGGCGATGTTGTCGGGGTCGAGGTTGTGCAGCATCCGCAGCGACCGTGCCGTCTCGATCGGCGCATGGGTCAGGTAGCAGGCGGCGTGATACTTGAAGAGGTTGGCGCGGATATGCCAGCCGTCCGCCGGGTCGGCCAGGGCGGCTTCGGGATTGAAATCGGGCGAGTGGGTGGCGGCGAAGCCCTGCCGGCACTCGATGCTGTCCGGCCGCGCGGTGAACCCTCGGGCAGCCAGCCGGGCGGCCAGCAACCCGGCCTCGGCAGCACGCCCGGCATGCAGCGGCTTGCACATGGTGCCGAACATCGATTTCAGGCCGGCCGCCTCGGTGGCGGCAATCCCGAACGCGTGCAGCGTCTGCTCCTCGTCCAGCCCGAGCAGATGGGCGCATGCCGCCGCCGCCCCGAACGTGCCGACGGTGCCGGTGGCATGGAAGCCGAGCCCGTCATAATGCCCCGGCGCCAACGCCCGCCCGAGCCGGCAGGCCACTTCGTAGCCGGCGGCGAACGCGGCGATGATCGCCCGCCCATCGCCGCCGCGTTCCTCGGCCAGCGCGAACACGGCAGGCATGATGGCGACCGAGGGATGGCCAGGCATCGCCATGTTCACATCGTCATAATCGAGCGCATGCGCCGCCGTGCCATGCAGCAGTGCCGCCGCACGCACTGGCAGGCGCAGGGCGAGGCCTGGCGTGCCCGCGATCGCGCCGCCGCCCTGCCCTGCCAGTTCCTCGGCCAGGATACGCACCAGCGGGTCATCGACCCCCGCGATGGTGACACCGACGGTATCGAGCACGCACTGGCGCACCAGTGCACGGATATCCTCGGGCAGCCCGGCATAGCTGACCGCGCGACTGCGGCGCACAAGGGCGCGGGTAAGGCCGATCTCGGTCATATTCAGCGCCCTTTGAAAACAGGTTTGCGTTTCTCGTTGAAGGCATTGATCCCCTCGCGGCGATCCTCGGTTGGCACCATCCGGTTATAGGCCTCGATCTCGAACATCAGCGCGCTCGCCAGATCCATCTGCCCACCGGTGTTGACGCTGTGCTTGATTTGCCGCGTCGAAATCGGGGCGTTGTTGGCAATGCGCGTAGCGGTGGCGAGCACCTCGGCCAGCAACTGGTCCGGTGCGCACAGACGATTGACCAGGCCCCACTGCTCCGCCTGCTCGGCGCTGAACGGCAGCCCGGTGAGCAGGATTTCCTTGGCCCGGCGCGCGCCGATCGCCCGCGGCAGCGTCTGGGTGCCGCTCGCGCCTGGCATGATGCCCAGCGTGACCTCGGTCAGCGCAAAGCGCGCCGTGCTGGAGGCATAGGCAAAGTCGCAGCACAGCACCATTTCCAACCCGCCGGCATAGGCAGCACCGTTCACCGCCGCGATCAGCGGGATCGGGCAGGCCAGGAAGGCGCGGGTATGGCGCTCGAAAATCAGATGCTGGGCCTGCCATTGTTCGTCGGTCATGCCCTGGCGCTGCTTGAGGTCACCGCCGCCGCAGAACGCCTTCTCCCCGGCCCCGGTCAGGATGACGCATCGAAACGCCAGCGGGTCCGCCGCCAGCCCATCGAACACGTTATGCAGGTCCAGCCCCATCTGGGTGTTCATCGCGTTGGCGACGTGCGGGCGGTTCAACGTCACCTGCAGCACGTGCTCGGCCGGCGTGGAGAGAACCAGGGTTTCGTATTCGCGTCGTTCGAAGGGCATTGGCGTTTCCGGGTGATCTTCCCGGCAGGCTATCGACCGGTGGCGGGGGGGTCAACGCGGCCGACCCGCCCCGCCTCGTGCAGAAAGCTATGGCCGGCGGCGGTAATGTGCACAGTCCTCACACCATCGCTCCCGCGACTAAAGCCCACCAGGCCGCGATCGACTGCCTCCTCCCATATCGGCAATCGCGGACAGGAGGTGCGCCATGCGTCAAGCACTTCCGCGTAGGGCCGCGGTGCGCGGGCGACCCATTCAACCAGGTCGGCCACCAGGGGAGAGAAGGTAGCGAGCATCGGAACCTCCTTCGGATCGATGATGACGATACAGCACATGCCGGCGCAGCGTGCCTTCGAGCACCCGCGGATGGTCGAAGTCCTCCGTCGGATCACGGGTCATGCCAAGCGCCCGCATCACGGCCTGCGATGGCATATTTGCCGCGGCGGTGAAGGCAAGTATCTCCGAAAGCCCCAGACGATCATAGCCATACCCGATAGCCGCCCGAGCCGCCTCGGTGGCGTAGCCGCGGCGCCAGAACGGCGCATCCAGTGTCCATACCGCCTCGAGCCCGCCGGCGCCGGGCATCCAGTCCGGCACTCGGCTAAGGCCGACGAAGCCAATGAACGGCGCCACGCCGGGCGCCTCGACCGCCCATATGCCAAACCCCTCGCGGGCAAAATGGGCCACCGTCCGATCGATCCAGGCATCGGATTGGGGGCGATCCCGGGTGATGCCGAAGAACCGCATCACCTCGGGGTTGGCAGTCATCGCGGCACAGGGCGCGCGGTCGGCATCGTTCCAGGGACGCAGGATCAGACGTCCGGTTGTCAGCATCAGGCCGTCCTGGCCGCTCGTTCCAGCGCCGCGCGCACCACAGCGGCGCGTGGAATGGGGGCAACGGCGCCGTAGCCCTCGGTCTTCAGCGCGGCGGCGGCGCCAGCGTAGCGCGCGGCGGCTTCGGCGTCGTCGCCGGCGATCAGGCGAGCCAGGAAACTCCCGCAGAACGTATCGCCGGCGCCGGTTCCATCAACCGGCGTGCAGGCGAACGGCGGAATGGCGGTGCGGGTGGTGGGGGTGGCGAGCAGGGCTCCGGCAGCCCCCATTTTCAGAACCACCATGCGCGGACCAAGGCGCAGGTAGAAGTCGCAGATGGCGTCCGCCCCGGAAAGGCCGGTCAACGCCTGGGCATCCTCAAGGCTGGGCAGGGCGATGTCGGCCTGGCCGATGGCGGCGTGGATAACGGCGGCGGCCCGTGCGATCGGCCACAGGCGCGGGCGGTAGTTGGTGTCATAGGCGACCTTCACGCCATGGCGCCGCGCGAGGTCGATGGCATGGAACACGGCATCGGCAGCGCTGGCGGAAATCCCCTGGCTGATGCCGGAGGCGTAGACATATTTCGCCCCGGCGATCAGCGCCTCCGGGATGTCGCCGGGTACCAGCGATGCCGCGGCACTGTTGTTGCGATAATAGAGGAATTCGTGGCCATTCTTGCCGTGGGTGACGAAATACACCGCCGTGGGGTTGGTGGCGGAGCGCCGCACCGCGCTGCGGTCGATGCCTTCCTGGTCCCACAATTCCATGAAGCGCTCGCCGGCGGGGTCCTGACCGAGCGCCGTGACCATGGCGACCCGCACGCCTTGCCGCGCCGCGGCGATGCCGGCGTTGGAGGTGTCGCCACCCGGGCCCTCGAGGTAGAGGCGCCTGCCATCGGCCGTCGTGGGTTGCTGGTTGAACTCCAGCATCGGCTCCCCGATGCAAACCAGATCGGCGCTCATGGCATGATTGCCCGGCCGGCCGCCTGGATCGCCTCCCGGTCTCCCGCCGCAATCCGCTTCTCGTCCACCAATGCACCACCCATGCCGACGAAGGCGGCACCCGCGGCGATGAAGGCCGCCACATTGCCGGGCTCGACGCCGCCGGTCGGGCAGAACACCACGCCGGGGAACACACTGGCCAGCGCCTTGATATGCGCGGGTCCGCCCACCGAGGAGGCCGGGAAAATCTTCACCACATCGGCCCCGGCCGCCAGTGCGGCGCGCACTTCGGTCGGGGTGATGGCGCCAAGCATCAATACGGCACCCGCCTGCTGGCAGGGCAGCGCCAGGCTGGCATCGACCCAGGGGGCCACCAGGAAACGGGCACCCGCCTCGAGGCATTGGTGCGCGACCGTGGCATCCGGCACCGTGCCAGCGCCGATGAACAGCGCCGGATCGGCGGCAAGTTCACGGATCAATGCCGGGGCATCCGGGATTGTCATCGTGATTTCAAAGGTGGTGATCCCGATGTCGCGCAACCACTGGACGGCGGTTGCCGCATACCGCGCCGAGGATGTGCGCACCACCGGCACGACACGGGCGCGGCGCAGTCTGTCGATCAAATCCGGTTTCGGCATCACGAGTCTCCTTCATCGGCGCTCATTGCCATATATCGCGCCACGCCGGGAGACTTGGTTTAATGGACGCGCTCCGTTAGACCCGTCCGACATGGGTGCGGGTGCATGATGGCCGAAGAGAATATTTTCAATCGCTTCGTTTTGACGGTCCGCGAGGTCCAGGGGGCGCGTATCCTGGAGCTTGGGACGCGGCGATCCAACGTGAACCGGCCGACGATCTCGCGGCACCTGTTTCCTGATGCGGCGGAGTATATCGGCACGGATTTCCAGGACGGCGTGGATGTCGATGTGGTTGCCGATGCGCACAGCCTGTCCGGCAGTTTTGCGCCGGAGTATTTCGATGCGATTATTTCCCTCTCGACATTCGAGCATTTGAAATACCCGTTCCTTGCCGCGCATGAAATTCTCAAGTGCCTCAAGATTGGCGGGCGCCTGTTCGTGCAGACCCACCAGACCTTCCAACTGCATGCCTATCCGTCGGACTATTTCCGCTTCTCGATCGAGGCACTCGCCGCGATGTTTCCGGAGCAGATGGGCTTCCGCACCGAGGTGGCGCTGCACGAGTTTCCGGCGGAGATCCATTCGGTGCTGGGTGTCACCAAGCCGGCGTTCCTCAACTCCTGTATCAGCGGCATCAAATTTGCCGCGACGCCGGAGCAGTTCGTCTATGACCTGCCCGGCACGATGGCGGCCGAGGATAGCGGGTTGCGCGCAACACTGGCCCGGAAGTTCGCGGCGCTCCGCACGCGGCTTGGGCGATAGACACGTCAAGGGAGAGGCCCATGCGCCACATCGATCTGCGTTCGGACACAGTGACTGTACCATCGGCGGCCATGCGCGCCGCGATGGCCGCAGCACCGGTGGGGGACGACCAGTATGGCGAGGACCCCTCGGTCAACCGGTTGCAGGAGCGCGTGGCGGCGCTGCTGGGCAAGGAGGCCGCGCTCTTCGTGCCGTCGGGAACCATGGCCAACCAGATCGGCCTGCAACTCCTGACGCAGCCCGGTGATGAGGTCGTGGTTGGCGCCGAGGCGCATATCACCTGGCATGAGGCCGGGGCATCGGCATTCAATGCCGGAGTGCAGTTCGTCGTCGCCGGTGCCGGCGGGTTGTTTTCCGCGGCCGACTTCCAGGCCGCGTTCAAGCCGGACAACCACGTGGTATTCCCGCCGACGTCACTGGTGTGCATCGAAAACACCCATAACCGTGGAGGCGGGGTGGTGTTTCCGCAGGCCGATGTGGTGACGATCTGCGATGCCGCGCACGCGGCCGGGTGCAAGACGTATCTGGATGGCGCCAGGTTGTTCAACGCCGCCGTGGCAAGCGGCCGCAGTTTGGCTGAACTGGCGGCCCCGTTCGATGTTGTGTCCGTCGCGCTGTCCAAAGGACTCGGATGCCCGGTTGGCAGTCTGGTCGCCGGCAGCCGGCAGCACATGCTCCGCGCAGTACGGGCACGGCGACGCTTCGGCGGCGCCATGCGACAGTCGGGCATCCTGGCCGCGGCGGGAACCTACGCGCTCGATCGGGGTTTCGATCACCTGGCGGTCGATCACGCCAATGCCCGTCTGCTCGCGGAGCGTATCGCGCAGACCGGTGCGGAGATCGACCTCGCCACGGTTCAGACCAATATCGTGATTTTTCGCCTGCCGGCGCATTTGCCAGACGCGGCTACGGTGGTGCGCCGCGCTGGCGAGCAGGGCGTGCTCGTATCGGCCTTCGCGCCGCGCACGGTGCGCGCAACCACGCACCTGAATGTTGATGCGGCGGATTGCCAGCATGCCGCAGAGGTGCTGGCGGGCGCGATTACCGCGAGCTGACGACGATCCCAGGGGCGCGGCCGCGTTCGCCGTCTCCCCTGGGCATCGCCGCAAGGTTCAGAAACTGCGCGGCATGCCCAGCACGTGCTGCCCGACATATGACAGCACGAGGTTGGTCGATATCGGTGCGATCTGATAGAGCCGCGCCTCGCGCCATTTCCGCTCGATGTCGTATTCCTTGGCGTAGCTGAAGCCGCCGAACGTCTGCATTGCTGCCTCGGCCGCCTTCCAGGTTGCTTCGGAGGCCAGCATCTTGGCGATATTGGCGTCCGCCCCGCAGTCCCGGCCATCCTGGAACAGCGCCGCCGCCCGCCGGCACACCATATCGGCGGCTTCGAGTTCGGCCCACGCCCGTGCGATCGGGAACTGGATCGCCTGGTTTTGCCCGATCGGGCGGCCGAACACCTTGCGGTCATTGGCGTAGTCGGTTGCCTTCTTCACGAACCACTTGCCATCGCCCACGCATTCAGAGGCAACCAGGATGCGCTCGGCGTTCATGCCATCGAGGATGTAGCGGAACCCCTTCCCTTCCTCGCCGATCAGGCTGGAGGCCGGGATACGCAGATTGTCGAAGAACAGCTCGGTGGTGTTGTGGTTGATCATCGCCTTGATCGGACGGATTTCCAGGCCATTGCCATGGGCTTCCCGCAGATCGACCAGGAACACCGACAGCCCGTCCGCCTTGCGGGCCACCTGGTCGAGCGGCGTGGTGCGCGCGAGCAACAGCAGCAGGTCGGAATACAGCGCCCGGCTGGTCCAGACCTTCTGGCCGTTGATGACGTAGGAATCGCCATCGCGCACCGCGCGCGTGCGCAGCGCCGTGGTGTCGGTGCCGCTGGTGGGTTCGGTCACGCCGAACGCCTGCAGGCGCAACTTGCCCGAGGCGATTTGCGGCAGGTATTCCTGCTTCTGCGCCGCGCTGCCATGCCGCAGCAGGGTGCCCATGATGTACATCTGCGCGTGGCCCTGACTTGCCGTGCAGCCGGAGGCGTTAATCTCCTCCAGGATGACCGCGGCCGCCCGCAACGGCAGGCCGGTGCCGCCGTATTCCTCGGGGATCAGGCTGGCCAGGAAGCCGGCCTCGGTCAGTTCATCGACGAAGGCGCTCGGGTAGGCCTCCACTTCCTCCAGCCCGCGCCAATAGGCCCCGGGGTATTTCGCGCAGATCTTGCGCACGGCCTCCCGCAGTTCCGGAAAATCCTCACCCACCGCCACCATCGTCAAGTCGTCCACGACATTTCTCCCTGCGTTGGCTTTTCCATCCCACCGGAGGAAACTGCGGTCAACGCTCACCGAGGAACACGCCATGACGACCGCCTCCCCGCTCACCGGCATCAAAGTGCTGGAAATCGGCCACAGCATCGCCGCCCCCTATGCCGCGATGATCCTCGGCGAGATGGGGGCCGAGGTGATCAAGCTCGAAAACCCCGGCGCCGGCGACTACGCGCGCGGCTGGGGCCCGCCGTTCTCGGAAGGCACCTCCACCATTTTCCAGGCGATGAACCGCGCCAAGCAGGCCATCACCGCCGACCTCAAGGACCCCGCCCAGCGCGAGCGCGTGCGGGGCATCATCCAGCGCGACATCGACGTCGTCATCCACAACCTCAAGCCAGGCGCGCTGGACAAGCTCGGCCTTGGTGCCGCCGCCCTGCTGGCCGACAAGCCCTCGCTGATTTTCTGCAACCTTGGCGCCTTTGGCGCGCGCGGGCCGCTGAAGGACCTGCCGGGCTATGATCCGTTGATGCAGGCCTTCGGCGGCCTGATGTCGATGCTCGGCGAGGATGGCCGTCCGCCGGTGCGGGTTTCGGTTTCCATCATGGACCTCGCCACCGGCATGTGGTCCGCCATCGGCATCCTTGCCGCCCATATCGAACGCCTGCGCACCGGGCTGGGCGGTGTGATCGACACATCGCTGTTCGAGACCTCCTGCGCCTGGATGAGCGTCCCGATCGCCTCCTACCTGGGCTCCGGCGTCCTGCCCGGGCGCGCCGGCTCAGGGGTTCGGGAGATCGTGCCTTACCAAGCCTACCAGGCCACCGACGGCTATATCATGGTGGCTGCCGGGAACGACTCGCTGTTCCAGCGCCTGTGTGCCGCCCTCGCCCGTCCCGAACTTGCCGCCGACCCGCGCTACACCCACAATGCCGGACGCGTCGAACACCGCGACGAACTCATCACCGCCCTCAGCGCCACCTTCGCGACCCGCCCGATTGCGGCCTGGATGGAAAAGCTCGAAGCCGTCGGGGTGCCGGCGGGGCCGGTGCAGACGCTCGACCAGGTCGTCGCCCACCCGCAAACCATCGCCATGGGCATGCTGCAAACCCCATCCGGGGCGAATGTGCCCACCATGGGGCTGCCGGTGAGTTTCGACGGTGTACGCCCGGCCAACCGGGGGCTGGCACCGGCGCTGGGAGCGCATAATGCGAACTGGGCGTGAGGCCGCACGACGCTACCCGTCCGCCTTCGCCTCCGGCATGACCGCGAGCCCGATGCCGACCATCACCAGAGCCGCGCCGATCAGAAAGCGCACCCCGATCGGTTCGCCCAGCAGCAGGGCCGAGCCACCGATGCCGAACAGTGGTTGCAGGGACTGGGTGGAGGCGGCCATTCGCGCCGGCACGCTGCGCAGCATGTTGAGCCATATCCACAATCCCGCCGCCGTCACCAGCGCGCCGAGATAGAGGATGATCAGCACGCTCGTCAGCGTCGGATGCACCGGTACGCGAGTCATCTCCCACGCGGCCGCCGGCACCAGGCCCATGGTGCCGAACAGGCAGGTCCATCCCGCCACCGTGATCACGCCATAGCGTCCGATCAGGCCGCTTGCCAGCACGTAGTAGGCGGCGATCGAGGCGGTGGAGCCGAGCACGAGGAGATTGCCGAGCAGGCTTGCGCCCGCGCTCCCGTCGGTGTCCCACGCCACCGTAGCAACGCCGGCGAGCGCCACCGCCATGCCGCCGAGATGTCGGGTGCGCACGCGCTGGCCAAGGAAGAGGGCCGCGAACCCGGCGATGAACATCGGGCTGGTCGCCGACAGCATCGTGGCCACCGCCGAGGCGGTGTGCTGCACCCCGAGCGCCTGCAGTATCTGCCCACCATCGATGCCCAGCAGGCCCAGCCCGAAAAGCACCAGGAGATCACGCCCCGGCGGCAACGGCCGGAAGCGCATGAACACCGCGAAACACGGCGCCGCGGCCAGGTAGCGCGCCGCGGTAAGCGTCAGCGGCGGGAAATCGGCCAACGCCACCTTGGTCGCCGGGATCGATAGGCCCCAGATGAACATCAATCCGGTAAGAATGGCCAGCGGCCGCGCAAGACCGGTCACCCGGCCAGCGCCACCAGGCTGCGCACCAGCACCCGTGTGCCGGCGGCAAGTTGCTCAGGCGAAGAATACTCCGCCGGGTTGTGGCTTATGCCATCGCGCGAGGGCACAAACACCATGCCCGTGGGTGCGAGCGGCACCACGAACTGGGCGTCATGGAACGCACCCGAAGGCAGGCCCATCGCACTGGCGCCATCGGCCAGAGCCGCAGCGGCCACCGTCTCCACCACAAGCGGATGGAACGCCACCGGAGCAGCATCAAAATGCTCCTCCACCAGCACATCGCAGGTTTTCACCGCCGCCTCGACCGTGGCGCGAATAGCATCCCCCTTCGCGCGCAGCACGGCGCCGTCAGGGTGGCGGCAGTCGATGGTGAAGCGCACCCGGCCGGCCACCGAATTGGATGTGTTGGGTGTCACATCGATGCGCGCCACCGTGAAACGCAGGATGTCCGCGGGGTCATGCATGAGTTCATTCAGCGCCGAGACCGCCCGCAGCATGTCCTGCACCGCGTCCCTCCGCATCCCAACCGGCGCGGTGCCGGCGTGGGCGGAGGCGCCGCTGAGCGTCACGCTGAACCAGCGGCTGCCCTGGATGCCGGTGACCACGCCGATGTCGAGCCCGGCCGCCTCCAGCAATGGCCCCTGTTCGATGTGGGCCTCGAGATAGGCATGCGGCACCCCGCCAAGGGGGCGGCGCGGCAGGTCAGCTTCGAGGCGCAGGTGTTCGGCCAGCGCGTCGGCGTAGCGGATGCCGTCCGCGTCACGCACATCGTCCCAGGTGGTAGGCGGGGCATAGCCGGACCAGGACATGCTTCCCATGCAGCCCGGGGCATAGCGGCCGCCTTCCTCATTGGTCCAGGCCACCACCTCGATGGCACGCCGGGTCACGATGCCCGCGTCATGCAGGGCGGCAAGGGCTTCGAGGCCTGCGATCACGCCGTAGATGCCGTCGAACCGGCCGCCCTCGGGCTGGCTGTCCATGTGGCTGCCGGTCAACACCGGGGCGGCATCGGGGTCAGTGCCGGCACGGCGTACGAACAGGTTGGCGGCGACATCGATGCTGATCTCGGCACCGATCTCATTCGCCCAAGCGATCAGCATCCGGCGCGCCGTGCGGTCACCGGGCGAGAGGCACGGCCGATTGACCCCATCGCCTGGGATTTCCCCGATACGGGCGAGTTCCATCAAACGGCTCCACTGACGGGCCTCGCTGACAGCGGCCGCGGCGCGATCGGCGTCCATCAGCCCAGCACCGTACGCAGGCCGGCGCAGACGCGACCAACCTCGTCATCGGTGAGTTCCGGATACATCGGCAGGCTCAGCACTTGCTGGCTCGCCTCCGCGCTCGCACGGCAACCGGCGGGGCCCATGGCGATGCGGCCCTGGTAGGCCGGCTGGAGATGCACCGGCATCGGATAGTGCACACCGCTGCCGATGCCAAGTTCACGCAGCCTCGCCTGCACAACCCCACGATCGGGCAGCCGCAGCACGTACTGGTGGAAAACATGGCTTGCGCCGGAACGCCGCGCCGGCCGCAATGCCTGCGGCAACGCTGCGTCATAGGCCGCCGCGATAGCCTGCCGCCGGGCATTATGGGCGTCCAGATGGGTGAGCTTCACCCGCAGGATCGCAGCCTGGATCTCGTCCAGACGCGAATTCACCCCCACCTCGGTGGATACGTAGTGGCTTCGCCAGCCGTACTGCCGCAGGGCCGCGATCAAATCGGCCCGCGCGGCATCGTTGGTCGCCACCACACCGCCATCACCGAGCGCACCGAGATTCTTGGTCGGATACAGGCTGAAGGTCGAGACTTCGGTGAAGGTGCCGAGTTTGCGACCGTCCTGCGTCGCGCCGTGCGCCTGGCTGCAATCCTCGATCACGGCCGCGCCATGCCGCGCGGCCGCGGCGATGATCGGCCCCAGGTCGGCGGCCTGTCCATAAAGATGGACCGGGATCACCGCCTTGATCGGCGGCAGCCCGGCCGGTGGGTCGGCAAGCACAGCGGCGAATTCGTCGGGGTCCATGGTGTACAATGCGGGCTCGATATCGATGAGCACCGGCACCGCGCCCACCATCTCGATCGCCGCCACGGTTGCCACCGCGGTGTGCGAGACCGTCGCCACCGCGCAACCTGGCCCGATGCCGAGTGCCCGCAGCGCGAGTGCCAGCGCATCCGTCCCGTTTGCACACCCAACGGCGCGGGCCGTGCCGAGCCAGGCCGCATACTCCGCCTCGAAAGCGCGTCCCTCGGCACCCAGGATATACCAGCCGGACTCCAAACCGCGCGCCACTGCGGCATCGATCTCGGCTTTCAATGCGCGATAGCCTGCACCCGGATTGGCTTGCGGGATCATCGGAAGGGTCATGGACTTCTCACAAATCTTCTTACAGGTACTGTGGCAACCGCGAGCGATACCAGTCGAGCGAGCGGCGGATACCCTCCTCCAGCCCGACCTGCGGCGCCCAGCCGGTCGCCTGGCGGAAGGCGCGATCATCGGCATGGTAGGACCCGATATCGATGGTCGCACGGTCCGCCGGAAACTCGCGGGTGACGAACTGCGCGCCCGGCACAATGCGGCCGATCAGCCCGGCAATCTCCAGCAGGGACGCCGGTGGCGGGCCGCCGATATTGTAGATATGGCCATGGCAAGCCGGCTCGGCCGCCGCCAGGAACGCCTCCGTCACGTCGTCGACGTAGGTAAGGTCGCGCAGTTGCTCCCCACCCCACACCTCGAACGGCTTGCCCTCAAGCGCACAGCGCATCCAGATGCCGAGGAACGTCTGCCGGGCATCGCGTATGCGCAACCGCGGCCCGTAGCAGTTGGTCAGCCGCAGGCTCACCACCGGGCGCCCGGCGGTACGGTGCTCGATCATCCAGTATTGCTCGCCGGCAAACTTCGAGACCCCGTTGGCGTCCGGCGGATTGACCGGGTGGCTCTCGTCAACCGGCAACCGTTCCGGGCGGCCATAGAACTGCCGGGTTGAGGCATGGACCACGATTGCCGCCGGCGCGGCCTCGCGCGCCGCCTGGATCAGGCGAACCTGGGCCACCGCGTTGACCGCGATATCGGCCAGCGGGTCACGCTGCCCGCCCATGTGGCTCGTCTGGGCCGCGAGGTTGAAGATGACCTCCGCACCCTCGCACAACGGCCGCAGGTCGATCTCGCGGATATCGGCGCGCACAAGCTCAACGCCCGCCCCTTCCAGGTTCGCCGGATTGGCGCCGCCACCGAACAAAAAACCGTCCAGCGCGGTCACCCGCGCCCCGCGCGCACTGAGCGCGTGGCAAAGATTGGAGCCCAGAAACCCCGCCCCGCCCGTCACAAAAACCTTGCGCCCATTCCAATCCATTGCGACCTCCTGCGATGCGGCAACTATCCTGCGACGGTGGCCAAACCAAGTCGTTAACTTGACCCACCTGTGACGCCCGGCGGCGATCGACGCACACGCATGATCTCCGAGAAGCCGAAAAGCAACAGCACCACCCCGAGAACCACTTCAATCGCCGCCAGTCCACGCACCAATGCGCCATGCGGAACGATGTCGCCATAGCCGACGGTCGCGATTGTCACGACACTAAAATACAAAGCGTCCGCAAAACCGAGGTGGCCTGACTTGCCCTCGAACAGGAACTGATCGCCCCCGAGGGTAAGGTCGGCAATCCTGTAAAGGCAGGTAAAAATCACAACAATCAGTGAATAATAGGTCAGAAACGCCAGCATCGCCATAAACACGACGCCGATACGGCTCGCGACATCTTCAAACACCAATGCGATGTCAATCAGCAGCACGACGATATCGCGCACACCCCATACGACAAATCCACCGATGGAGGTCATGGAGACCAGCAGCCAAACCGTCTGGCCGGTTGCCCCCAACTGGAGCGACGGTATGGCGAACGAACTGGCGCCGATCATCGCCAGGCCCGGCACCCATCGGCCAAAGGACGGCGGATGGGTGAATTCGCGCAGTCGCCGTGCATGGATCGATGCCGCAATGCGCCGTCTCTTGATCACGCAGCCGAGCAGGAAGCCCATGACGGGCAGCACCAATCCGGCAATGGTGGCGGCCCGTGGGGCGGCCGAGAAATTGGCTTCCCGGAAAAATTCGAAAACACACGCATAGACCGCCAGGCTGTTGGCCAGCGTCACTCCGAAATGGGAACCTCCGGTGAACAACAGATAGAAAAACCCGAATCCGATCGTGGAGACGCACAGCGCGCTCAACGCAAACACCGCGTCAGCCCCCATCGCGGCGGTCACCAGACCTAACAGGAACACCGTGAAAAGCGTCGCGTTGACCCAGTGCCGATCGATCCGCCGCACGGCGCGCAGGCCCCGACGCGCGACCCTATCCATCGCCAAGCTCATGCATGTTCGTGGCATGCCCTTCCAGCATCAGAGTCGCTCATACGCCAAGCAGACTGCCGCGGCTACCATGATCGCTCGGGACGCGCGCTTCAGCGGAGGGAACCACCAGCAGGTATCGGAAGGAGGTACGCACGACGCGCCTAGGGCGTCTCGCGCGGCAGCGACACCGAACACGCGACTGATATCCCGGGAAACCTACCATCATCCGGCAATCTCACCCCCCGAGCTTCTCCAGCACCTCGGCATGGCGTTCGCGCACCAGGTGGCGTTTGATTTTCTGGGTGGCGGTCATCAAGCCATTGTCGATGGTGAAGGCCGGCACCACGGCATGGCGGCGGATGCGTTCGGTGACGGACAGGCGCTTGTTGACATCACTCACCGCGCTGGCGACCGCCACCTCGTCGAAGCCCTCGGCCACCACCACCAGCGCGGTCAGGCCCGACTTGCCTTCCCCCAACACCACCGCCTGGGCAATCGGCGGTTCGGCGATGAGCATGCCCTCGATACGCGCCGGCGAGACGTTTTCGCCTCCCGACAGCACAATCATGTCCTTCTTTCGATCGGTGATACGCAGGTAGTTGTCGGCATCCAGGGTGCCGATGTCCCCGGTGTGCAACCAGCCGTCGCGAATGGCGTTTTCCGTCTCGTCCGGGCGGCCCCAATAGCCATGCATCACCAGGTCACCGCGCACCAGGATCTCGCCATCCTCGGCAATCCGCAGTTCGACCCCTTCGAGCGGGCGGCCCACCGTGTCCACCCGGCAATCATTGGGCGGGTTGGCCGAGATGATCGGCCCCGCCTCGGTTTGCCCGTATCCCTGGATCAGCAGGATGCCCATGGCCATGTAGAACCGGCCGACCTCCGGTTCGAGCCGCGCGCCCCCCGAAATGGCCGCAACCAAGCGGCCGCCAAAGCGCGCGCGCACCTTGCGCCGTACCAGGCGTTCGAGGATCGGGTCCATCAACCGTTCAGCCAACGTGAGCCTCTGTTTGTCTATCCGCTTGATGCCGATGGCGACAGCCTGGTTGAACAGCCGCTGCTTGAGTGCCGACTCGCGGCCCACCTGGCTCATGATCCGGCTGCGGATCACCTCCAGCACCCGTGGTACCATGGTCATCAATGTCGGCCGCACCGTCAGCATATCGGCGGCGAGGTATTCCACCCCACGCGCGTAGACGATCTCCGAACCGATCGAGAGGAACAGGAACTGGCCCGCCGTGTGCTCGTAGCTGTGCGATAGCGGCAGGAACGACAGGTAGGTCTCGCGATGCAGATTGAGCTGCCGGGTCAGGATATAGGCCCCGCGACAGTTCGACAGGATGGCGACGTGCGGCAGCATGACGCCCTTGGGAGAGCCGCCAGTTCCTGAGGTGTAGATCATGCAGGCGAGTGCGGTGGGCAGGATCTCGGCGGCCTCCGCGATGATATCCGCCGGGTCTTCGGTATCGCCGATGAAGTCCGCCCAACGGGCGGTCTTCACCCCGGTGGCATCGAAAGTATCAATTGATATCAACAGGTCGAGCGGGCCGGCGGCGGCCACCTTCAGTGCCAGCGCGGCGCTGGAGACGAACGCCACCCTTGCGCCACTGTCACCCAGGATGTGCTTGTGATCCTCCACCGTGTTGGTGGTGTAGGTCGGCACCGGCACGGCGCGGATGGCCATCAACGCGGTCTCGATGATGGGATAGTCCGGCCGGTTTTCCGACACGATCATCACCCGGTCACCGGCGCTGACCCCGGCCGCCCGCAATCGCCGCGCCGCGGAGGCCGCCATCAACGCAAACTGTCCCCAGGTGATGCCGTGCCATTCGCCGTCGCGGAAGCCGCGCAGCATCGGCTGGTCGGGCCACTGCCGCGCCCGCTGGAACATCATCGTGGCGAGATTGGGCCACTGGGGATAGTCGTCCACGTTGTCACTCCCTGGGTCCGCCTCGGCATTCCTGCCGCGCGTTTGATCTTCCGGCCGCATAGCCTACATCTGTGGATATCGCCAGCAACACAGGTGACTCAAAGCATGCCCGACGCGCTACCCAGCTGGGACCTCGCCGACCTCTATCCCGCCCCCGACAGCCCCGAGCTCGAGGCAGCCCTTGAGACCGCCGAGCGTGATGCCGCCGCGTTCGCCACCAGCCACGCCGGCAAGCTGGCCAACCTGTCCGGAGCCGCACTCGCCGCCGCAGTTGGCACTTTCGAGCGCATAGAGGAAACCCTTGGCCGGGTTATGTCCTATGCCCAGCTGCTGTTCAGCGGGGACTCCACGGATGCCGCCATCGGCCGCTTCTACCAATCGATGACCGAGCGGGTGACGGCGATTTCCAGCCACCTGATCTTCTTCACCCTGGAACTGAACCGCCTCGACGAGGCCACCCTCGAAGCCAAGCTCGCCGACCCCGCCTTCGCCCGCTACCGCCCCTGGTTGCGTGACCTGCGGGTGTTCCGCCCGCACCAGCTCGATGACCAGCTCGAAAAGCTGATCCACGAAAAGGAAGTCACCGGCCGCTCCGCCTGGTCGCGCCTGTTCGATGAAACCATCGCCGGCCTGAAGGTGCCGTTGGGCGGCGAGGACCTCACCGTCTCGGCCACGCTCAACAAGCTTTCCGATCGTGACCGCGCCACCCGGGAGGCCGCCGGCCGTGCCATCGGCGATACGTTCGGCCGCAACATCCGGCTGTTTGCGCTGATCACCAACACGCTGGCGAAAGACAAGGAGATCATCGACACCTGGCGCCACTACGACCGGCCCACCAGCTACCGCAACCGCGCCAACATGGTGGAGGATGCGGTGGTCGACGCGCTCGTCACCGCCGTCTCGTCGGACTACCAGCGCCTGTCCCATCGCTATTACACCATGAAGGCCAAGTGGCTCGGCCTGGAGAAGTTGCAGCACTGGGACCGCAACGCCCCGCTGCCCGACGACTCCGACACCGAGATCCCCTGGCCCGAAGCGCGCCGCCGTGTGCTCGACGCGTATGGTGCCTTCTCGCCCGATCTCGCATCGGTGGGTCGCCAGTTCTTCGACAAGCCCTGGATCGACGCCGGATTGCGCCCGGGCAAGGCCGGCGGCGCCTTTGCCCACCCCACGGTGTCCAGCGCCCACCCCTATTTGCTGCTGAACTACCACGGGCGCACCCGCGACGTGATGACCCTGGCCCACGAACTCGGCCATGGCGTCCATCAGGTACTCGCCGCCGACCAGGGCTACCTTATGGCCGGTACCCCGCTGACCCTCGCCGAGACCGCCTCGGTGTTCGGCGAGATGCTGACATTCCGCGCCCTTCTCGATGCCGAGACCGACCCGGCGCGGCGGCGCATTATGCTGGCCGGCAAGGTGGAGGACATGCTGAACACCGTCGTCCGCCAGGTTGCCTTCTACCAGTTCGAGACACTGCTGCATGCCGAGCGTCGCCAGGGCGAACTGGTCGCTGAGCGGATCGGCGAGCTCTGGATGCAGGTGCAAACCGAAAGCCTCGGCCCTGCATTCACCTTCAGCCCGGAGTATCGAGTATTCTGGGCCTACGTGCCGCACTTCATCCACACGCCGTTCTACGTCTATGCCTACGCCTTCGGGGATTGCCTGGTGAACGCGCTGTATTCGGTGTTCCAGTCCGGTCATCCCGGCTTCCAGCAGAAATATCTCGACATGCTGCGCGCCGGCGGCACCAAGCGTCACCAGGAACTCCTGGCTCCCTTCGGCCTCGACGCCACCGACCCGGCGTTCTGGCGCAAGGGCCTCGACGTGATCTCCGGTTTCATCGACGAACTGGAAAAAGCGTCATGACCGAAGACAAATCCTCCTTCCTCGGTGAACTCCGCCGCATGGCCCGCACCTCCGGCGCCGTCGGCGGGATCGCGGCGCGCGTGGTGGGCGAACGGGCCTTCGGCCTCAAGACCAACCGCGCGGATCATGCGGAAGATCTCAAGGCGTTGCTCGGCGGTCTCAAGGGGCCGCTGATGAAGGTGGCGCAGTTCCTCTCCACCGTGCCCAACGCCTTGCCCGCCGAATACGCCGCCGAGTTGGCTACCTTGCAGGCCAACGCGCCCGCCATGGGATGGCCGTTCGTCCGCCGTCGCATGCAGGCGGAACTTGGTCCCAACTGGGAGGCCCGGTTCAGCAACTTCACCCACGAAGCCAGTGCCGCAGCCTCTCTCGGCCAGGTCCATCGTGCTACCCTGCCAGACGGGACCGACGTTGCCTGCAAGCTGCAATATCCTGACATGACCAGCACGGTGGAGGCCGACCTCCGCCAGCTCAAGCTCGCCATGGCGATTTTCCATCGCATGGACGGTGCAATCCAGCACGACGATATCTATGTCGAATTGGCCGAACGCCTCCGTGAGGAACTCGACTACGAGCGGGAGGCCGCCCAGATGCGGCTGTACCACGCCATGCTGGACAACACGCCCGAAGTCCACATCCCGACCCCGATTCCAGCGTTCTCCACCAAGCGCCTCCTGACCATGACATGGCTTGACGGCCGCCCCCTCATGGCCCGCCTGGCCGAGGACCCGCCGCAGGATGAGCGAAACCTGATGGCCGAGGCCCTGTTCAAGGCCTGGTACGTGCCATTCTACCGCTACGGCGTCATCCACGGTGACCCGCACCTCGGCAACTACCAGGTTCGTCCGGACGCCTCGGTGAACCTGCTCGACTTCGGCGCCATCCGCGTCTTCCCGCCGAGCTTCGTCCAGGGGGTCATCACGCTGTTCGAGGCCGTTCGGGATCGCGATGATGCCAAGGCCCATCACGCCTACGAAATCTGGGGCTTCGACAAGTTGTCGGACGAGAAGATGGCAGTGCTCAACGAATGGGCGCACTTCCTGTACGACCCGCTCACCCAGGATCGCACCCGTCGCATCAGCGAGACCGATGACCCGCAATTCGGCCGCGCCGTGGCGGAACGCGTGCACGCCGGGCTGCGGCGCACCGGGGGCGTGAAGCCGCCGCGCGAATTCGTCCTGATGGATCGCAGCGCGGTTGGCCTTGGCAGTGTGTTCCTGCGCCTGCGCGCCGAGTTGAACTGGCACCGCCTGTTCCACGAACTGATCGCCGATTTTGACCCCGCCGCCCTGGCAACACGGCAGGCTGCCGCCCTCGCGGCCGCCGGCGTCCCGACGCCCTGAGCAGCACGCCCCTCCAGCATCCGACGGAGGGGCGTGCGATGATAGCGCGCACCATTCCCGCCCATCGTCCCATCTGCTAACACTCCCGGCACATTCGCGGGGAGACCAACGCCATGACCAGCCTGAAGCAGTTGCTGACCACCACCGTTGCCGCCGTGGCGCTCGCCGCCATGGCGCCGGTTGCGCACCAGGCCCGCGCCCAGGTGCTGGACATTGCCACCGACGCCTCCCCCGTCGGGCTTGATCCGCATGTCGCGACGTCGTTCGCCACTTTCCTGGTGGTTTCCAACGTCTATGAAGGCCTCACCGCCATCGACAAGGACCTGCGCATCGTACCCGCTTTGGCCGATCGCTGGACGATTTCGCCCGATGGGCTGACCTACGATTTCCACCTCCGTGCCGGCGCCACTTTCCACAACGGCCGCGCCCTGACCGCGCAGGACATCATCGCCAACATCGAGCGTATCCGCGATGCCAAGACCGGCTCGCCGCTGGCCTCCCGCGTGGCCGCGATCAAGACGATGGAAGCCACCGCCACTGACGCCCTGCGCATCACGCTGGCCGCCCCCAACGCGCCGTTCCTCTCCCAGCTCGGCACCATCAGCATCGTCGCCCCCGAAGCGGTGGCAGAACTCGGACGCAAGCCGGTCGGCACCGGGCCCTATATGTTCAAGGAATGGGTGCCCGACACCTACATCGCGCTCGATCGCAACCCGTCCTACTGGGACAAGGGCCTGCCCGCGCTGGCCGGCCTGAAATTCCACATCGTGCCCGATGCCGCCACCCGCCAGGCCGGCATCCAGGGCGGTACCTACAAGCTGATCCCGGTGGCCGATGCCGCCACCGCCGCGGCCCTCAAGAGCGCCCCGGGCGTCAAGCTGCTGGAAACCCAGGACCTCGCCTATAGCCTGATCGGCGTGAACACCACCAAGCCGCCGTTCGACAAACCCGCAGTGCGCGAAGCGATGAACATGGCGCTCGACCGTGCCCAGATCGTCCAGGCGGTATATTTCGGCCGCGGCGTGCCGGGCGGCCCGCTCTCCCCGGCACTCGCCCAGTGGGCGCTGCCAGTCAGCGACTTCCCCTGCTACAAGCCCGATGCAGCCGGCGCCGCCAAGAAGCTTGCAGAGGCCGGCATCGTCGGCAAGCTCAAGATCACGCTCAACGTGCTCGGCTCGATCCAGCAGGTGGTGGACGTAGCGCAGGTGGCCCAGGCCCAGCTCAACAAGGCGGGCTTCGACGTCACGCTGAACGTGCAGGAACAGGGCAAGTTCATCGCCGACTGGCGGGCCAGCAACTTCGAGGGCTTCGTGTCGCTCAACGGCGGCAACCCCGACCCGGACGACTATTTCGGCCGCACCTTCCAGACCGGCGGCGCCACCAACGTGTTCAAGTACAGCAGCCCGGAAATCGATAAGCTGCTGACCGACGGGCGCACCGAGTCCGATCCGGCCAAGCGCAAGCCGATCTATGACGCCGCCCAGAAGATCCTCGCCTGCCAGGGCCCGATCATGCACATCGCCTACGGCACCATCTTCGCCGCCGCACGCGATGACCTGCAGGGCTTCGCACCGATGCCCACCCGCTCGCTGCGTACCCTGCGCGACGCCAAACTCGCGAAATAGATGCCCACCCTTCCCCCTCTCCCGCCTGCGCGGGAGAGGGCCGGGCAACCGCACGACAGCCAGCCATGACCGCAGCCCTTCTCCGCCGCATCGCCGAATTGGCCTTCGTCGCCTTCGGGGTCTCGGTGCTTACCTTCCTGATGATCCACCTCATCCCAGGTGATGCCGCCCAACTCATGCTCGGCGCGGCGGATGCAGCCCCCGAGAAGGTCACCGCGCTGCGCGTCCGCCTTGGCCTCGACCAACCGCTGATCGTGCAATACGCCCTGTGGATCGGCCACGCGCTCACCGGCGATCTCGGCAACTCGATCTGGACCGGCCGGCCGGTGCTCGATGAAATCGCCGGCCGTGTCGGCGTCACCCTCGAACTCACCCTGCTCGGCACCGGCGCGGCCATCGTGATCGCCATCCCGACCGGCTGCCTGATGGCGACGCTGCGCTCCTCGGCCGCCGACTACACGGTGCGCGTGCTCTCCATCGCCGGTGTCACCATCCCGTCGTTCTGGCTCGGCACGATGCTGATCTTCGGCACCTCGGCGTTGTTCCCTGGCGCCCAGGTGGTGGGCTACGTGCCGTTCGCGACCGACCCGGCCGCCAACCTGCAACGCATGATCCTGCCGGTGACTGCATTGGCGTTGCCGGCGGTTGCTGCCCTCAGCCGGGTCATCCGCGCCGCCATGCTCGAATCCCTGACCCAGGACTATGTGCGCACCGCACGTGCCAAAGGTGTGTCCGAAGCCCGCGTGATCTTCAGCCATGCCCTGCGCAACGCCCTGATCCCGTTCGTTACCGCCGTCGGCATCATCCTCGGCTACCAGTTCGGCGGCTCAGTGGTGGTGGAACAAGTATTCGCCCTGCCCGGCCTCGGCCGCCTCGTTGTCGGCGCCATCGCCGAGCGCAACTACCCGCTCATCCAGGCCGCCATCCTGCTCGCCACCGTGGTGTTCGTGATCGTCAATTTCCTGGTCGATGTGCTCTATCTCGTCATCGATCCCCGAGCCCGCGGATGAAAGGCCGGAACCCCATCCTCTGGCTCGGCCTACTGCTGGTCGCGGGGCAGGCCATCGCCGCGCTCATCGGCCCTGCCCTCGCCGGCTACGAGCCCAACGCGCAGGATATCCTGGCGCGGATGCAGGGCCCCTCGCTCGAACACGTGCTGGGCACCGACAATTTCGGCCGCGACATCCTGGCCCGCGCCCTGGCCGGCTACCGCACCATGTTCGCCATCTCCACCCTGTCGGTACTGGCCGCACTCGCCCTCGGCGGCACCATCGGTGTGCTCGCCGCCTGGCGCGGCGGCTGGTTCGACGAGGTGGCGATGCGCCTTATGGACGTACTGTTCGCGTTTCCGCTGATCCTGCTGGCAATCGGCATCATCGCGATCATCGGTCCTGGCGCGACCGGCACCACGATCGCCATCGCCGTGGTCTACACCCCGATCTTCTCGCGTATCTTGCGCGGCCCCACGCTCCTATTGCGCGAGGCCGACTACGTCGCCGCCGCCCGCTCCATCGGTGCCACCGATTTTCGCATTTTGCGTGATCACCTGCTTCCCAACCTCACCCCGGTGATCCTGGTGCAAACCAGCCTGTCCCTCTCTACCGCGATCCTGGTTGAGGCCTCGCTATCGTTCCTGGGGCTTGGCACCCAACCGCCGACCGCCTCGCTCGGCCGCATGCTCGCCGAGAGCCGCAACTTCCTCAGCCTGTCCCCGTGGCCGGCGGTGTTCGCCGGTGCTGCCATCCTGCTCGCGGCCCTGGGATTCAACCTTCTCGGTGACGGCCTGCAGGACAAACTCGACCCACGCCTGCGGAGCAGACAATGAGCCAGATGCGCACTGAAATTGACGAAGCCCCAACCGCCGTCGCCCGCGTGCTTGCCAACCTGCCGGCGATCGAAGCCGTTGCCGCGCGTCTGCGCACCCTCGATCCCCCCTTCGTGACCCTGGCGGCGCGCGGCAGTTCATCCCATGCCGGCACGTTCTTGCGTGCGCTCATTGGCCGCGACCTCGGACTCACCGCGGCCGCCGCCATGCCGTCCCTCGCCTCGGTCTACCACCGGCCGCAACGCCTCAAGGGCGCCCTGTTCATCGCCATCTCCCAATCCGGCCGCTCGCCCGACCTCCTCGCCTGCGCCACCCAGGCGCGGGATGCCGGTGCCCTCACCCTCGCTTTGGTCAACGATGCCGCCTCGCCGCTCGCGGAGGCATGCGAGTTGGTGCTGGACATCCAGGCCGGCCCCGAGAGCAGCGTCGCCGCGACCAAGACCGTCATCGCAACCCTCGCCACTGGCCTCGCTTTGGTGCGGGCCTGGGCGGGGATGCCGCTTCACCTCGATAACCTGCCCCAACGCCTGGCCGCGGCGCCCGACTGGCCCGGTGTCGCCAGCACGCTGGCCGGCATCGCCCATACCTTCACCGTTGGCCGCGGCCCTGCCCTGGGGATTGCCAAGGAAGCCGCGCTCAAACTCGCAGAAACCTGTGGCATCGCCGGCCTCGCCTTCAGCGCGGCCGAACTCGCACATGGCCCGATGGCCCTCGCCGGCAAAGGCTTCCCAGTGCTCGCGTTCCTGCAAAACGATGCGGCCCTCCCGCACAGCGAGGCGCTGCTGGCCACTCTCGCTGCCCGCGCCACCCCGGTTTTCGCCGCCGGCGGCACTATTGCGGGCGCGACCAGCCTGCCCATCCTCCCCCCGCAGGACCCCGATGCGGACCTGCTGGTGATGCTCGTCAGCGCCTATCGCGCCATCGAGGCCGCTGCACGCGCGCGCGGACTCGATCCCGACCATCCCCGCGCCCTGCAGAAAGTCACCCAGACGATCTAGCGCCGAGGCGGGCCCATCGCGCCGCTACACCCGCCCGTAGTCGTCGCTCAAACGTTCGATATCCGCCTCGTCGAGAATCGCGCCGGTCTGCACCTCGATGAACACCACATCCTGCGCGCCGTGATTGGCAATGCGGTGGATTTCCAACGGTGCCACCCGAATGCTCTCCCCGGCCCCGGCGGCAAACACCATCTCCCCCAGTGTCACCTCGGCGACGCCCCCCACGATCGTCCAAACCTCGGCCCGATGGCGGTGGCGCTGCAGCGACAGCACGCCCCCGGGCGCCACCAAAATTCGCTTTACCGCAAATCCGGGCCCGCTATCGAGCACCGTCCACCCGCCCCAGGGCCGGCGGTCGCTCGCACCGATGGTGTACGAATTCGACATTGGTTTCCTCCGCATTGACGCCCAAATCGATTGGGATTAGCCTCACTATCATAAGAAAACGATTTGGGACGTCCATCCTTTTGTCACTCGCCCGCATTGCCCGCACGCTCGGCCTGTCCGTGACCACCGTTTCCCGCGCACTCGCCGGGTATGACGATGTGGCGGCCGGCACCCGTGCGCGCGTCGAAGCCGAGGCACAGCGCATCGACTACCGGCCCAATCTGACCGCACGGCGCCTGCGCAGCGGGCGGGCCGAAGCGGTCGGGATGATATTGCCGGTTGGTCCTGGCCAGTTCGACGACCCGTTCTTCATGCGGATGCTATCCGCGATTGGCCCAGCGCTCGACGCCGCCGGGTTGGATCTGCTGGTGACCACGGCCCGTCCCGGTGCCGACGAGATGCGCGCCTATCGCCGCATGGTCGAGAGCCGCAAGGTCGACGGCATCCTGCTCGCCCGCACGCGCTGCCACGATGAGCGCATCGCCTATCTGATCGACCAGCAATTTCCCTTTGTCGCCCATGGCCGCTCGCTTGAGCCGCGCCCGTTCGCATTCGTCGATATCGACGGCGAGGCGGCCTGCCGTGCCGCAACTGAGCGCCTGTTCGGCTTCGGCCACACCAGTATTGCCCTGATCAACGCGCTGCCCATGTACATGTTCGCCCGTCACCGCGAAGCGGGGTGGCGCGCCGCGCTCGGCACCCCGGGCGCGTTGCGCGAGGTGGAACCCAGCGAGGAGACCGGCTTCCAGGCCATGCAGGACCTGCTGGCCCGCGAGGCCCCCACCGCCGTGCTCTGCGCGACGGACCGCATCGCCGTTGGCGCCCTGCACGCGCTCACCCATGCCGGGCTGCGCGCTGGGCGCGACGTGTCGGTCATCGGCTACGACGATCTGCCGCTCGCCACCTACACCGACCCGCCTCTGACCACCATCGCACAGCCGATCGAACGTGCCGCCCGCCGCCTGGTGGAGATGCTGCTTGCCCGCATCGATGGCGCCAACCCTGCCACCTTGCAGGAAGTCTGGCCCGCCCGCCTGATCGCCCGCCAATCCGACGGACCCCCGCCGGCCATGAAAACAGAAAACACCACCCGGGAAACGCACCATGAAACGACGCACTGCCCTGCGCCTTAGCGCCGCCCTCCTCGCCGCCACGCTGGCCACTGGCGAGGCCTGCGCCGCGGACCTGGTCTTCACCTCCGGCGCCCTCGCCCCCGTGCAGGAAGCGCAGAAGATGCGCACGATCATCCTGAAGGACTACATAGGAACGGTCAGCTTCCTGCCTGACGAACCGCCGGCGATGCTCACCCGCCTGCGGGCCGAATTCCAGGGCAATGCCCGTGTTTCCAGCGTGGTTGGCGCCAATGACGGTGACCTCGCGGTGTTGGCGCCCACCGGCGCCCTCGCCCCGATCGACGATCTCGCCGCCCAACTCGCCGGCCGTGGTTTCGCGCCCGACCTGATGGCGATGGGCAAGCTGGGCACCGAGCACCAGATGTACATCCCCTGGATGCAAGCGACCTACTTCATGGTCGCCAACAAGAAGGCCCTGCCCTACCTGCCCGCCGGCGCCGACTTGAACGCCCTGACGTTCGAACAACTGCGTGCCTGGGGCGAAGCCGTCCAGAAAGCCACCGGCAAGCGCCTCGTCGGCTTCCCTGCCGGCCCCAACGGCCTGATGCACCGCTTCTTCCAGGGCTTCCTGCTGCCGTCCTACACCGGCGGCGTGGTGAGTACCTTCAAATCCGCGGACGCCGAGAAGGCGTGGACCGAGTTCGCCGCGTTGTGGAAGACAGTCACGCCGAACTCCACGTCGATCAACTTCATGCAGGAGAGCCTGCTGAGCGATGACGTCTGGATCGGCTTCGACCATGTCGCCCGCCTGCTCGGCGCACTGGAAAAGCGCCCCGATGATTTCGTCGCCTTCCCCGCCCCCGCCGGCCCGAAGGGCCGGGGCTGGATGCCGGTGGTCGTCGGGCTGTCGATCCTGAAGGATGCGCCTGACCCTGCCGGCGCCCGCGCGCTCATCAGCTATCTTACCCAGGACACTACACAACTCATCACCGCCCGCGAGGTCGGCTTCTTCCCCACCGTGCGCGCGACCCTGCCGCCTGATTTGTCGCCCGGCCTGAAAATGGCGGTCAGCGCCATCCAGAACACCGGTGGCGCCAAGGACAGCCTGGCCGCGATGCTGCCGTCCGGCCTCGGCGCCAAGGGCGGCGAGTTCAACAAGGTATTCCTCGACACCTTCCAGCGCGTCGTGTTGCGCGGCGAACCGGTCCACGAGGTGCTGGCCCGGCAGGGCGAAACCCTCCAGCGCATCATGACCGACGCCAACGCGCCGTGCTGGAAGCCCGACCCCGCCAGCAGCGGCGCCTGCCAGGTGAAGTAAGCAGGTCCCGCACCGAAACCGTGAGCGGCAGGCACGCTCAACCTGCCGCTCGCGCCCTGAAACTCCCACCGTCAACGCCAACCCAGCCGGAGGCCGACCACGATGCGCGGACGTAACCTCCCCTACCTTCTGATCGCCCCCGCGGTGATCTTCCTCGCGGTGCTCTTCTTTATCCCGTTGGTGCAGACCATCGCGCTGGCCTTCGAAACCCGCAGCGGCCCCGGCCTCGGCAATTTCGTCCGCATGGCCGACGACCTCAATTTTCATGATGCGGTGGTCAACACGTTCCGCTTCGTCGGCCTCGCGGTTCCGCTGCAACTCGCCGCCGCCCTCGGCATGGCGATGATGCTGCGCCACCTCGGCAAGGGTCGGGACCTGGTGCTGTGGATCTGGACCATTCCACTCGGACTGTCCGACCTTGCGGCCGGGCTGATCTGGCTGGCGATCCTCAACGACAAGGGCTATCTCGCCAGCCTGCTGTTCCATCTCGGCATCGTCAGCGAGCCGCAATCCTGGCTCACCTACGAATCGCCCTTCGCGCTGTTTGTCGCGGTGGTGATCGCCGAGTTTTGGCGCGCCACCGCCATCGTCATCGTCATCCTGGTCGCCGGGCTGCAATTGGTACCGAAGGAATATGCCGAGGCCGCCTCGGTGTTCGGCGCCTCGCCCTGGCGCATCTTTACCCGCATCACGCTGCCGTTGATGAAACCCTCGATCCAGTCGGCATTGATCCTGCGGACTGTGCTGGCTTTCGAGGCATTCGCGGTGGTGATCGCCATCGGCGGGCGGAATTTCCCGGTGCTGGTGAGCGAGGCCTACAACTGGCAGAACTTCAACCAGGAACCGTCGGTCGCCGCGGCCTACGCCGTGGTGGTGATGGGCTTGTCGCTCGCCGCCACCGCATTATGGCTGCGCCTGCTGCGCACGCCGGCGGAACAACGCGGATGAGCGGGAAACGGGCGCTCTATCTCGCGGGCATCGCCGTGGTCTGCGCCTGGGTGCTGGTCCCGCTGTGGTTCATCGCAGCCAACGCGCTGGGTGGCCAGGCGGTAATCTCGGCATGGCCAAAACCCTTCATCCCTGACGCGTTCTCGCTGGTCACTCTGGGCGAATTTCTCGCCATCGAAGGTGTGTTCCGCGCCATGCTGATCGGTATCGAGGTGGCGGTGCTCTGCACCATCTTCTCCGTGCTGCTCGGCCTGCCCGCGGGCTATGCGTTGGCCCGCTACACCTTCCGTGGCGCCAACGCTTTCCGCCTGATGGTGCTGCTCACCCGTGCTTTCCCGGTCGGTATCCTGGCCCTGCCCCTCACGGTGGGCTTCATCCGGCTTGGCCTCTACGACACCCCGCTGGGTATCGCCCTGATGCACACCGCCCTCGCCTTGCCGTTCGCGGTGCTGGTGTCGGCGAGCCTGTTCCAGGCGATCCCGCGCGAATTGGAAGAAGCGGCCTGGGTGTTCGGCTGCTCGCCTTTCCAGGCAGCCATACGCGTGGTGATGCCGCTGGCGCTCCCTGGCGTCTCCGCGGTGGCGATTTTCGCCTTCGTGATTTCCTGGAACGAGGTGTTCGCCGCCTCCGTGCTCTCGGCCCGCAATCGCACGCTGACCGCCTACCTGCTGGCCATGCTGTCTGAAAGCCCGCTCACCTACCAGTTCGCCGGCGGCCTGTTGCTGATCGTGCCGAGCGTGCTGTTTATTTTCCTGGTCCGCAAACACCTGTTCGCCATGTGGGGCATCGCAAGCCGATGAAGGAAACCTAGAATGGCCGGCATCACCATTGATGGCATCCGCAAATCCTTCGGCAACACCACGGCGCTCGAAGCGGTCGACCTTGAAGTTGCCGACCATGAATTCGTCGCCCTACTCGGCCCCTCCGGCTGCGGCAAGACCACCCTGCTGCGCATCATCGCCGGACTCGAGACCCAAACCGCCGGCCGGGTCCTGATCGGCGGACGCGACATCACGGGCCTGCCGCCACGCGCGCGCGGGCTTGCCATGGTGTTCCAGAACTACGCCGTGTTTCCGCATCTGAGGGTGCGCGACAACATCGCCTTCGGCCTGAAGATGACCGGCGCTGACACTGCCCGCATCGAACGGCAGGTAAAGCGCACCGCCGGCCTCCTGCAACTCGAGAAACTGCTCGACCGCTACCCCGCCCAACTCTCGGGCGGCCAGCGCCAGCGCGTCGCTGTCGCCCGGGCATTGGCCGTAGAACCCGCCGTGCTGCTGATGGACGAGCCGCTCTCGAACCTTGATGCGCTCCTGCGTCTGGACATGCGCGCCGAACTCAAGGAGGTCCTGCGCGAGGCCGGCACCACCACCATCTACGTCACCCACGACCAGACCGAAGCGATGGCGCTGGCCGATCGAATCGCGGTGCTGCATTCCGGCCGCATCGAGCAGATCGGCACCCCGTCGGACATCTACCACACGCCCGCCACCCGCTTCGTCGGCAGCTTTGTCGGTTCGCCGCCGATGAACTTCCTGGCGAACGGCACACGTATCCTGGGCATTCGTCCGGAAGACCTCGACATCGTGCCAAACGGCGACGGCATGGCGTTCCACGTCAGTGTCGTGGAACCCTTGGGCGCGCAAACCCTGCTGACCGGCACGGCAAACAACCAGATGATCCGCGTCGCCCTCGCCGGTGAACACCACATCCCGCCCGGCGCCGACCTCCATATCCGCCCCCGCCCGGACCGCATCCGCTGGATGGATGCCGCCACCGGACGGGCCCTCCCCGCAGGAACAGAGCCCACCCCATGACCGACACATCCCGCATCACTCAAGCCCAGGCGACCCTGCGCGCCAATGACCGTGGCGGCTACACGGTTCCCAATCCGCGCATCTACCCGTTCCAGTGGAACTGGGATTCCGCGTTCGTCGCCATGGGGTTCGCCACCTTCGACCTCTCGCGCGCTTTCGATGAAATCGACATGCTGCTGAAAGGCCAGTGGGACAACGGCCTGGTCCCGCACATTGTCTTCCACGCCCCGGCCGACAATTATTTCCCCGGCCCGAATGTCTGGGGTACCCAGCAGAAGACCCCGTCCTCCGGCATTACCCAAAGCCCGGTGCTCGCGAGTGCCGCGCGCCGCCTGTGGGATGCCGCCACCGACAAGGCCGCCGCCGAAGCCCGCCTCGCCACGATCTACCCCGCCCTGATCCGCTATCACGACTGGTGGGCCACCACGCGCGATCCCGCCGGCACCGGCCTGGTCACCACGCTGCACCCCTGGGAAACCGGTGGCGACAACTCGCCTGCCTGGGACGCCCCGCTTGCCCGTGTGCCGATGGACACCACCACCGAGATCGTCCGCAAGGACGACAAGGTGGTCGATGCCTCCATGCGGCCGCGCGCGCATGACTATCAACGCTACATCCACCTGGTCGACACCTTCCGCGCCACCGGCTGGGACCCTGCCCGGATGCTCGCCGCCAGCCCGTTCCGTATCGCCGATATCGGTACCAACGCCATCCTATTGCGCGCGGAACGTGATCTGCTGGCGCTGGCATCCCGCTTCGGCACATCCGCCGAGCAGGCCGCCATCGCTACACGCATCCCGCGCATGCAGGCCGCCATCGCCCGCCAGTGGGACGCCGCCGCCGGCCATTTCTTCTCGCGTGACCTCGTCTCGGACACCCCGATCAAGGTCGCCACCTCAGCCGGCTTCTTGCCCATGTGGGCCAACGCCGCCTCGGCCGAGCAAGCCATGGCACTCGAGTCCGGCCTCAACCGCTGGCTCCGCCACGTCGTCTATGCCGTCCCCTCCACCAACCCCGAGGATCCGCTCTACGAGCCCCGCCGCTACTGGCGCGGCCCCATCTGGTCAGTGGTGAACTGGATGATCGCCGAGGGTTTCGCCGCCTACAGCCATGACGCGACGGCCGCACGCATTCGCGCCGACACCCGCGCCCTGGTGTCCAAGAACGGCTTCTGGGAGTATTTCGACCCGCGCGATGGCAGTGGCCTCGGCGGACCCGATTTTTCCTGGACCGCGGCGATAGACCTCTTGCTCACACCGGCCTGATCCCGCAAATTTGTTCCGCGGACGGCAAGAGGCGGAACCGACGTGATTTTGGCCTTCGAGATGAACACCAGTGGCACCGTCCACGCGCCCGGCAACGCGGCCACGCTGCAGACCATCGCACGTGGCTGTCCGGACCGGCCGATCCGGATGTTCGCCGAACCGGGCCACATCGGCGAACTGCGCCGCGATGGCTTCCTCGCCAACTACCCCGCGATCACCTTCGTGCCCACCCCGCCGCCGCACCCGATGAGCCAGCGCGGCAGTATTCCGTCCTTCTCCCGCTTCCTGCACGAACGCGCGATCCTGCGCGCCGCGCTGCGGCACGTGCCGCGCACCGACGCCTGCCTGATCGTCCTGCTGTCCACCACCAGCACCGGCATCTTCGCCGCCGCCCTCGAAACCATGGGACGGCCCAACACCATCGTCCATCTCGGGATGCACGGCGGTTTGAATGAGGTGACAGGCTGGCGGTCACGCAATCCGCTGTTGCGGGCGTTCGACATGGCCGGCGCCCTCAGCCACCGCTGGGCGCGCATGCGATATCTGGTGCTGGATGGCGCAATCCGCGATGAACTCATCCGCATCGCCCCTGTCGCCGCCGAATTGACCGACGTGCTGCCGCTGCCGGTCAATGTCGCCGAAGTCCTTGACCTGATGCCGCCCGACCTTGCCCCCCCGGTGCAGATCGGCTTCGTCGGCCTCGCCACCGCGGACAAGGGCATCGCCACCTTCCTCCGTGTCGCCGCCGCGATGAAGGCACGCCACGGTGACCGGGTGATGTTCGATGTCATCGGCCGTGCGCCGCCAGGCGGCCCGGCGCTCGACGAGACGGCCCTTATGCAACCGATCGCCACCACCCATCTGCCGCGCGACGAATTCATCCGCCGCCTCGCCGCACTGCACTACGTGTTCCTCCCGCTGTTCGGCGGCTATTACCGCCTGGCGGCCAGTGGCGCGCTGATCGATGCGGTCACCTGGCTCAAGCCGCTGATCGTCGGCCGGGTGCCGCTGGTCGAAAGCTGGTTCACCACCTTCGGCGATATCGGACACCTGTGTGATGACGCGGCGGCGATGACCGCCGCCGTCGACCGGATCATCACCGAGATGGATGCCACGCGGTATACGGCCCAGGTCGCCGCAATCCGCCGCGCCCGCGACAGCCGAACCCCGGAAGCGCTCGGCCGTGTCTACGCCGATATCATCGCGGCGTTCCAGACGGCCTGACGATACTCGCCACCCCTGCGGCCACGCAGAGCAACGCCGCCAGGATGAGGCTGATCCGGGTCACCCCGCTGACCACCACCGCGAACAGCAAGCCCACAATGGCGGTGCCGATGGTCTGGCCCATCAAGCGCGCCGTCGCCTGCATGCCGCTCGCGCCGCCACTACGATGGGCCGGCGCGGAGACGATGATGGCCCGGTTGTTGGGCGAATTGAACAACCCAAACCCGACACCCGCCAGGCTCATGCGCCACGCGACATCCCACATGCCGGGTGCCTCGGGCAGGAAGATCATCGCGACAATGCCGGCCACCATCACCGCCTGCCCAGTCGCCCCCACCCGCGCGGCGGAGAAATGGTCCGACAACCGCCCGGCAATCGGCGCCACAAAGGCCACCGTCAGCGGCCATGGCGTCATCAGCAGTCCGGTTTGCCCGCGCGTCATGTTCAGCACGTCTTCCAGGAAAAACGGCATGCAGACCCATATCATCCCCTGCGCCGCGAACGACAGCGTCGAAGCCGTGACCGACAGCGCAAACACCGGACGTCGCATCAGATCAACCGGCAGCAACGGATTGCTGAGGTTGAGTTGCCGCTTGAGCAGCACCACGAAGGCGAGCACCGCGATCGCCAACTCGACCATCGCCGCTGGGCGGTCCTCCGTCACCCCGATGCCGTCAATGCCCAGGATCAGGCCGCCGAAGGCCACCGCATTGAGCACCGCGCTGATCCCGTCAAAGCTGTGCCCCGCCCGCGGCGTGTCCGGCAGCATGCGCAGCCCGAGCCATACCCCGGCGATCCCGAACGGAATATTGAGCGCAAACAGCAATTCCCACGGCGCCACTGCCAGCACCGCCGAAGCCACCGATGGTCCAAGCGCGCCGGTGGAGGAACCGATCATCGCATTGATGCCAAAGCCACGCCCCAGGGTGCGGCGCGGGTAGATGAAGCGCAGCAGCGCCGAATTGACGCTCATGACGCCGGACGCGCCAACGCCCTGCACGATGCGCGCGGCGATCAGTTCCGGCAGGCTGTGCGACAACGAGCAGGCGAACGAAGCAACCGTAAACACCGCCAGCCCAACCAGATACACCCGGCGAAAACCGAAGATCTCGCCCAACGCTGCAAGCGGCAGCAACGTCATCGTCACCGACAACTGGTACGCGTTGACCACCCAGATCGCCGAGGCCGGCGTGATATCGAGGTCCCGCGCGATGGTCGGCAGCGCGATATTCGCGATGGTACCGGTCAGCACGGCCATGATCAGCCCAAGTCCGGTGGTGAAGATCGCCCAGAACTGTCGAGGCTGCGGCAGGCCGTCGGCGGGTTGATCACTCACGCCAGATCGACCGCATGAAGGTCACTAGCACCCACCAGCCCGGCATCGGCGCCGAGTGCGGCCCTGACCAGGCGCGGCCGGATAGACGCCGGGAAGGCCGCGATTGCCGCCTCGAGCCGGTCGATCGTGCCGGACGCCAAGCCGACCCCACCGCCAATCACCAGCAGATCAGGATCCACAATCGCCTGCAGCGTTACCAACCCGCGGGCCAGTTCATCCAATGCCGCATCCACCTCCGGCCCGCCCACGGCAAACGCCGCCGCGGCATCCGGCGTTCCTGCCCGCCGCGCGATGCCGAAGCCCGACGCGCCATCCTCCAGCCGATCCCCCGGAAACGGGATCTGGCCAAGATGCCCCGCCAACCCGCCATGCCCGCGCACCAATCGCCCGCCCAGCACCAACCCGCCGCCGATACCGCTCGAAATGGTGACAAAGCCGATGTCCCTGCCCTGCCCCGCGCCATGGCGATACTCGCCCCACGCAGCCGCCTGCGCATCATTCGCGGCAGTAGCCGGCACGCCAAACGTCCGGCGCAACGCCGCCAAGATGGGAAAACCATCCGGCACCGGCAACGTGACGGGATTGACCGCCGACCAGGCGCCGTCCCGCACCACCCCGCTCACCGCCGCCGCCACGCCACCATACGTCCATCCCGCAGTCAGCCCAGCGATAGCATCGAGCCATGCCTGCGGACCGCTCGCCCGGTCCGTCCGCACCATCACGCGCTCGACGATGCGGCCACGCGATACCAGGGCCGCGCTGGCCTTGCTGCCGCCGATATCGAGCGCCAGCACCGGCGCCGTACGCCATGCACCCGCAATCGCCGCGGCATACCAGGCGGTGATATGCTCCGGCCGGGTGATCGCCGAGCCCGCAACCACGCCAAGCGCGCCCTCCCGGATGGCCGCCGCCGCCTGATCGGGCGTGTTGAAACGCCCCTCCGCAAGCACCGGCACACCAAGCATCGCCGCCGCCCGCACGAACCCAAGATCGGGCCCCTTGGGCACTGGGCCGCCAGTATAGCCCGCCATCGTGGTGCCGATCACATCGGCGCCGGCCGCAATCGCTGCCTGCGCGTCGTCAATGTCAGCACAATCCGCCATTGCCAAACGCCCTCGCGCATGAACGGCGGCAATCAGCAGCGACACCGGCACCGGACGGTCGCGTCGCGTGGCATCCACCGCGATGATTGACGCGCCGGCATCCGCCAATCCCTCGACATCCTCCAGCAGCGCGGTAATCCGCACCGCAAACGCCTCGAAATCGCGCTTCACCAGCCCGATCACCGGCACATCGGTCGCGGCACACACCGCGGCGACATTGATCGCCCCCTCGATCCGCAACCCCTTGGCCCCGCCGGCGACCGCCGCAAGCGCATATCCGACTATGAAACCGAGATTGTCAGTAGGACCGTCCGGCACCGGCTGGCATGACACGATCACACCGCCGGCCAACGCCTCGATCACGGGAGGATTCATCGCAACTCCTACATCCCCCAGCGGCGGACGAACCAAGTTTTCACCACATGCGTCAGCACCACATAGCAAAGCAACATCGCGCCAACCCAGGGCCAATAGAGCGCCGGCAGTGCGCGGAAGCCAAGGGTGTCCCCCACAAAAGAGCCCGGAATCATCGCGCCAAACAGACAAACCACGATGGTGGTGACGATCAACGGTGTGCTGGCGCGGCTCTGCACGAATGGAATTCGTGCGGTACGGATGATGTGGATGATCAAGGTCTGCGTCAGCAGCGACTCGACGAACCATCCCGCCTGGAACAACCCCGGGTCAGTCCAGGCATGAAAGCCGTACAGCATGAGACCGAACGTCGCGTAGTCAAAAATCGAACTGATCGGCCCGATGAACAACATGAACCGGGCAAGGTTGCCGATATCCCATCGCCGCGGAATCGCAAGATATTCGTCGTCCACCCGATCCGTCGGAATGGTTGTTTGTGAGAAATCGTAGAGCAGGTTATTGGTCAAAACCTGTATCGGCGCCATCGGAAGAAATGGCAAAAATATAGAAGCGCCCAGTACGCTGAACATGTTGCCGAAATTTGAGCTGGCTCCCATCTTCATATACTTGACGATGTTGGCAAAAATCCGCCGCCCCTCCAGCACCCCGGCATGCAGGACCATGAGGTTTTTTTCGAGCAGAATGATGTCGGCCGACTCCTTGGCGATATCAACGGCGGTATCGACCGACACCCCGACATCAGCGGCCCGCAGCGCTGGTCCGTCATTGATACCGTCGCCGAGAAAGCCAACCACATGGCCCGCCGCCCGCAATGCGGCGATCACCTCGGCCTTTTGCGCCGGCGCCAGCTTGGCGAACACATCCACCTCCGCCACCACCGCCGTACGCGCCGCCGGCGTCATGGCGGCGAACTCCTGCCCCAGCACAATCCGATCCGCCTGGATGCCGACCTGGCGGCAAATGGTGCGGGTGATGATGTCATTGTCACCGGTGAGGATTTTCACCCGGACGCCCGCCCCGCGGAGCGCGGTGATGGCGGCCGGCACCGATTCCTTCGGGGGATCGAGGAATGCGACATAGCCCAGCAAAGTCATCCCCGCCTCGTCCGGCACCTTGTAGGCTGCCTGAGGCGTCGCGAATTCGCGAAAGGCGACAGCGACGACGCGGAACCCTTCCCCGTTCAGTTTCTCCATTTCGCGCTTTGCATCAGCATAATGCGATGGATCGAGAGGACCCGATTTGTCGCCGAGTACATAGCTGTTGCAAATCGAGAAAATCTCCTCCACCGCGCCCTTGGTGATCATCAGATGCGAACCATCGCCACGGTCCAGCACGACGGACATCCGGCGGCGCTGGAAATCGAACGGGATCTCATCAACCTTGGTATAGTGCGCGACCAAGCCAATATGTTCCGGTCGCTTGGCGTGGGTCAGCACGGCTTCGTCGAGCAGGTTCTTCAGGCCGGATTGGTAGTAGCTGTTGAGGAAGGCGTATTCGAGCGTTCGTTGGCTTTCCTCGCCTTCAAAATCAAGGTGGTATTGCAGGATGATGTGATCCTGCGTGAGGGTCCCGGTTTTGTCGGTGCACAGTACATCCATGGCGCCGAAGTTCTGGATGGCGTGGATCCGCTTGACGATCACCTTCTTGCTCGCCATCGCCATTGCACCCTTGGCGAGGTTGACGGTGACGATCATCGGCAACATTTCGGGCGTCAACCCGACCGCGACCGCCATCGCGAAGAGCAGCGCCTCCAACCAGTCGCCCTTGGTCAGGCCGTTGATCAGGAAGACGGCCGGAACCATCACCAGCATGAAGCGGATCATCAGCCAAGTGAACCGGGCGATGCCGCGATCGAAGTCGGTGGGAGCGCGTGTGCCGGTCATGCCATCGGCAAGCTGGCCGAATTCCGTGGCCGCGCCCGTGCGCAGGATCACGGCGCGCGCGCTGCCGCTCAGGACATTGCTGCCCATGAAGCAGATATTGGGAAGGTCAAAGCCCTCGGCATTGTCAGCCACCGCCGCCTCGGATTTCTCGACTGGCATCGCCTCACCGGTCAACGCGGACTGGTTGACGTGAAGGTCCTTGGCGGTCAGCAGGCGGACATCCCCGGGCACCAGGTCCCCGGCGGAAAGCTGTACGATGTCACCGGGAACGAGGGCATCGAGCGGTATTTCAAGTAGTTGCGAGGTAGTGCTCGCGTCCCGCCGCACCACGGAGGCACGCGTCTTGACGAGCGCACGCAAGGCGGCGGCGGCACGATTGGACCGATGTTCCTGCACGAAGGCCAACAGCACGCTCAAGACCACCATGAGCACAATGACTATGGCCGCCCGCGCATCACCGGTCAGCCAGGACAACACGGCCAGAGAAACCAGCAACACATTCAAAGGATTACGGGCACGGCCCGCCAGTTCCGACAAGACCGTCTGCGGCTTCTCGGTCGCAACCTGGTTGGGACCGAACTTGGCGAGCCGAGTGGCAGCCTCGGCCACGGTGAGACCGTCGGCTGTGGAACCGATACCGGCAAGCACATCCGCTACCGGCGCCAGGCTGTCAGCACGCAAACGTTCGCTGGCGGTCATGAGACAATGCGCCGGAACTTGTGCAGGGACCGCAGGTTCGGCGGGATCGGCTGGTCCGGATAGAAGCTACTCCAATTGGTCCAGGACACCTCGCCAACATAGAGGTCCCCACGGCTGTCGACAGCGATGCCGTGGGGGGCGAGGAACTCGTTGGGGCCGAGGCCAGGATGCAGGCCGCCAATACGGCCAAGGCGCTTGCCTTCCATATCGGTAATCGTGACGCGCGGACCAATATTTGGCATGGCACGGTTCACCGCCATGCCCGGGCCAAGTTCGCCAATGAAGCACATCGGGCAGGCCCCCCGGGTCATGAACAAGGCACAGGGACGATGCAGGTTGTTCCACTGTCCTTGGTAGCGACCTTCGCCATCGAATACCTGAACCCGATGGTTCTCCCGATCGGCAACATAGAGCATCCCGGCGTCATCACAGACCAGGTTATGCACAATGTTGAATTCGCCAGGGTCGGTTCCCGGAGTTCCCCAGCTTTTCAAATGCTTGCCGTTGGGTGCGAACTTGTGGATGCAGGAGTTGCCATAGCCATCGGTGACATAGATATCGCCCTGCGGCGACAGCGCGGTGTGGGTGCAGCGATGGAACGGCAGACCGCCCATGTAGGGGGCGGGACGGCCAGGAATGCCAAGAGTCATCAGAATCTTGCCATCGAGCGTGCATTGCTTGACGGAGTGATCACCGTCGTCGGTGAGCCAGATGGTACCGTCGGATGCCATGTCCAAACCATGGGCACGGGGAAAAATGCCCTCCCCCCAACTGCGCAGAAACCGGCCGTCGCGGTCGAATACGATCATCGGGTGCTCGCCGCGGTTGAACACATACACATTGTCCGCAGTGTCCACGCCGACCGCACCTATTTCCTTGAATGACCAGCCATGGGGTAATTTGGCCCAGTTTTCAACCACTTCGTAGGTGTACTCGCCGGTGCCCACCGTGACTGCCATGCCGCTCTCCCCTGATCACCAAGGGCCCAGCCTAGGCTTGTCGGCATACCGTGCAAGACGCCTATGCAAACCGCGCAGATTGATGTGAGTCAAGGAACGATCTCCGGGCAGGGCGTAGCGTGTGCGAAGCCAACGGGAGGGTCTGACGATGATTCAGCGCCATATGGCCGACATCATCCGACGTGAACCAGTGACGATGCGGGGCAGCACAACGGTTCAGGAGGCCTGCCAGGTGATGCGGAAGCATCGCATCGGTGCAATCATGGTGGTCAACGAACAGGGCGAAATCGAAGGCATCTTCACCGGCCGTGATGTTGTCTACCTGCTTGCCGACGGCCGTAGCCCCGCGCACACGCATCTCGACATGGTGATGACGCGGCGGCCGGACCATCTTCCGCCGGAGCACTCGGCCATGGATGCACTACGGCTGATGCACGAGGGTGGCTATCGGCATGTGCCCGTCGTCGCCCATGGCAAGGTGGTCGGGATCGTGTCGCACGGTGATTTCCGCCACTTCGAGCATGCGCGTCTCGACGAGGAAACCGGCGTCTGGGAGCGGCTGTAGCCGCTTCAACGGTCGCGATGCAGCGGATGCAGGAGTTGACCGGCAAGATCGTCAGGCATCTTGTCGCTAATGCCATACCGGTCGGGCCATTTGTCAGCCGGCAGGTAATACGTCCCGAAAAGCCAATCCATCCAGGGCAGCATGGTGGCGTAGTTACGATTGATGTGGTCGTAACGCGTGTGGTGCCAGTGGTGGAAGGCTGGGGTCGCGAAGAAGAACTCAAGCCAACCGAAGCGCCAGCGGACATTGGCGTGGATAAAGAACTGCCAAATCGTCCCGGTGAGAATCACCGCGATGGAGACCGGATCCGCCGGGTTCTGGGTGGGCTGGGCGAGGCCAAGCGCATACAGCGGAATGAAACCCGCAATCCGCGTGATAACCAGATCAAGGGGATGGGCCCGGGTGTTGACGAGCCAATCGATCTCCTCGGCACTGTGGTGAACCGCATGAATGCGCCACAGCGCCGGGATTTCGTGCATCCAACGATGCCCCCAGTAGCAGCCGAACTCGCCAACCACCAACGCGGCGGCAAAACGCCATCCCGCGGGCAGGTTGGCACCGAATGTCTGGATAGGGTTCGGCACGACCCGATGGATGCCCCAGGCAAGCACCGCGAACGGCACCGACAGCAAAACCGCCGGCAGCATCGAGTTCAGAAAATAATACACCAAGTCAACACCGATCGCCTTGCGGGCAACACGCTGCCGATGGAGTGCCCAGAAGCGTTCAAGCGGAATGAAGATGGCTGCGAGCAGGACGAGCCAAATCGCCAGCTTCATCACATCAAACAGAAAAGGCCGCACTGAGGCGGCGGCTAACAAAATCGCTTCCATCAGATTGCGGCCATCATGCCAGCATCAATGTCTTGCCGTAGCCGTCGACGATTGCGGGCGTTGCCGCCCGCAATCGCATTCAGCCCTTCGACCGTTTGCCGCGACGAGCGACAATCACACCGGCAAGACCGGAAAGCAGAAGAACCGCACTCACGGGCTCGGGCACGGCCTGCGCCACGGTCACGCCATCGAGCAGCGAGAACGGCGGCTGCCCGCCGCTCGGTGCACCAATGGCAAGGAACGACAGCACCATGGAGGTGGCGCTGGCGGTGAATTGAAGTTGCGCCTGTGTCCAACCCGAGAAGCTTTGATTGCTTATCGTCACCGGCGTCACGCTCTGGACGCTCGTGCCATTCGCGGTCGTACCGGTGGAGATAACGCCGGAGCTCGCTCCGTTGGAGTTAACCGTGTTGGCGAGGAAACCAACCATCCAGGAATCGGTGATCGTCCCGGTGAACCCGATCTGCTGCGATCCGCCCCAATAGAACGAGACCACATAAGAGTTACCCGCAACCAGGTTTGTTACGGTCTGGTAGATCGCGCCCTGGTTGAAGTTTCCGTCGGACGCCAAATAGTAACCGCCATTCGGGCTCGCCGGAATGACCGACGTCGTGCTATGCGCCACAGGCCCGAACAGGCCGATGGTGCTGCCCGGCGACCCGCTGGTGCCATTGTTGAATGCCGCGCTGTTGTTAGCGCCGCTCAACACGAATGTGTATGTCGAGTTAACCTGCCAGGAATTCGACGTGCTACCGTATGTGGCATTGGTCATCAGCGCCTGCGCGCTCGATGTCGTACCAATGGTGCCTGACGGAAGTCCAGAACTATTGGTGCCCTGCGGGCTCTCGAACGACCCGTCAAGCAAGGTTTGCGCAAATGCCTGCGGCGGCGCGAACGTCGCGGCGGCCACCGCGACAGTCAGCGCGGCACCAAGGCGCCACAACTTGCTGGCAACTGCGGCGCGGCCAAACCCTTGAACCATCTCAACCATTACCGGCTCCCTATTCGGCCAACACCCGGCGACATGCACCACGCCACCACTAACTTCAGGCACTCTATACGAGATCGAATTACCCGGCAAGTCCAGACGTCCAATTTTTGGACAAGTTTCTCATTCACATGCAAATCACGACGCAAGAACCACTCAACGTTACGCCCGGCGGCGTTTCCCGCGCAGCCCCAGCAAGCCGGCAAGCCCGCACAGCATCAATGTAGATGTCGCCGGCTCCGGTACCGCACGGGTCAAGCTGACACCATCCAGCAGCGAAAACGGCGGCTGTCCGGCAGGCGAACCCTGGGCAAGGAAGGACAACACCATCGATGTGGAGCTGGCCACGAAAGACATCTGGGATTGGGTCCAGCCCGAAAAAGTCGGCGTGAAACTGCCGCCCACCAGGCTACCGGCGGTCATGCTGCTGGTCGACTTGATGGTTGTCCCATTGGCCGTCGCGGCGCTCGACATCGCGGTGGTGTCGAACCCGACAAGCCACGAATCTGTCACGGGCTGATTGTAGCTCGCACCTAGTTGCTGGGCCGCACCCCACGAAAACGAAACGACGTAGGTAGCTCCAGGCGTAAGGCCGCCAATGGTCTGGTAGACCGATTGCAACTCGTAGCCACCATCCATCGCCAGGAAATTGCCGCCATTCGGGCTGGCGCCGATGGTACCGCCGAGGCTGAGCCCAAGCTGATTGCCGGCGAACCCACTAGTCGCCTGCGAAGCGGTCAGGATAAACGTGTAGTTGCTGTTGAAGTTGCCAGTCGGGTTCGTCATCGTCCAGCCCGTCAGCAGGCCGCCCGTAGCAGTGTTGACGCTGTTGTTGGTGCTACCGTCAAGCTGCTGCGTCAGCGTGTATGTGGAGCCGTTCCAGCATCCCACACATCCGGCCCAGGCCGATCCGGCAGTGCCGTTCACACCGTCGAAAGACCCGTTGGTCAGCAGGTTCTGCGCGTTCGCCGGCGCAGGCAATGCGCCGGTCATCGCAACAGTCAGAACGGCCGCGCAAACCCGCGCCAGACGTCGTATTCCAGAACTGCCGCTATCGAGAGCCACACCCATGCGCCGATCCCTGAGCCAATGTGCGACGACCTCGCCGCCGCGTTGGTACTACATCAAGCCAAGTGCGTTGTTGCACGTAATGCGGTCACAATACAATCTCGAAATCATCCCAAAATACGAGCGTCGTATATTTTAAGCGACATTGTATGGATGCACCACCGCCCAGTGCCGCGCGATATCCAGGCGATTGCAGATCCAAACCCCACTGAAACCCCTGGCGTAGTAGAGGAACTCCCGCAGCGCCTCGGCACGGCCCGGGCGACCGGCAATGCGCATATGCAGCCCGACCGACATCATGGCGCCGCCATCGACGCTCTCGCGATAGAGACAATCAAAGGTCTGCCGGAGGTAGTCGAAAAAATCACGCCCGGACGAAAATCCCGCCGGATTGGTGAACTTCGAGTCGTTGGCATCCATCGTATAGGGGATCACCAAGTGGGGCCGGCCATGCCGGGTGTCCCAGTAGGGCAAATCGTCGTTATACGCGTCGGAGTCGTAGAGGAAGCCGCCCTCCTCAATGAGCAGGCGGCGCGTGTTGGCCGAAGCACCGGTCCGGCAGTACCACCCGAGTGGGCGGCTGCCGACAGTTGCCTGGAGTGAGGCGATGGCACGGGCGATATGGTCGCGCTCCTCCGCCTCGGACAGCAGCCAGTGCTTTTCCCACCGCCAGCCGTGGCAACAGATGTCATGCCCCGCCGCAACGATGGCGCGCGCCGCTTCACGGTTGCGCTCAAGGGCAAGGGCGCAGGCAAACACGGTCAGCGGCAGATCCGCCTCCCGAAACAGGTTCATCAGGCGCCAGAACCCAACCCGGCTACCGTATTCGTAGAGGCTCTCGGCATTCATGTCCCGCTGGCCGAGTGGCACCCCCGTCGCCCCTTCAAGCAGGCCGGTCTCGGGGCCGGGATCACCATCCAGGATCGAGGCTTCGGACCCCTCCTCGTAGTTCATCACGAAATTCAGCGCGAGGCGCGCGCCGCCGGGCCATTTCGGGTCGGGACGCCTGGCGCCGTAGCCAATGAGGTCACGGGGATAGGTCGGATCGATCATAGGGCGGCGCTCCTCGTCGGCATCGCCCGACGTTGCGACAGGACGGAGGGGGCGTCCAGACCGTTCAGGCCAAGGCCGCGCGTTGGCGAGCGCGGATCCGCTCGCGATGAATGGTATACAACCCGCTTGCCACGATGATGGCGGCGCCGATTGCGGTCATCCGGTCCGGAAGTGTTCCGAACACCAGGTATCCGAATGCCGTCGCCCACAGCAGTTGGATGTAGTTGAAGGGCGCCAGCAAGGCCGCACCCGCGTGCCGATAGGCGCCGATCATCCAGTACTGGCCAATCGTGGCGATGGTGCCGAGGGCAATGTTCATCAACAGGTCCTGCCACCGCGGCATGACGAAGAAGAATGGCACCGCCACGCTGAGCACCACGAGACCAACCAGCGTCGCCCACATCATGGTGGCGGCGGTGTCATCACGTCCAGCGAGGCGGCGCGTCAGGATACTGGCGATCGCCCACGCAAACGAGGAGGCGAGGACCAAGAACGCAGCCGGCTGGAAGGTGCCGGTGCCTGGGCGAATAACCACCAGCACCCCAATGAAGCCGACGCCGATCGCCGTCCAGCGCCGAATTCCAACCACCTCGCCCAGCATCGGCACCGAGAGCGCCGTGATCAGCAGGGGGGACACGAACCCCACCGCCGCCGCATCGGCAAGCGGCAAATAGCGCAGCGAGAAGATGAAAAACAGCGCCGAGACCACCATCATGGCACCGCGGGTAAACTGGGCCCACGGATGGTTCACCTGCAGGCGCAAACCGCCGTCCCGAACACCCATTACCAGCAGAACGGCAAGGAACGTGCAGTAGCGTATCCACCCGATCTCGATCACGGGAAGGTGTTCGCCAAGAACCTTGGCCAACACGTCCGACATCGAGAAAAACAGGGTGGCTGCGAGCAGGAGCACGATGCCCCGCGTCGGGTTTTCCATTGTCAAAGCAATCCGGGGAACGTCAAGCCACAGGTAGACGGGGAAGGGTGCATCACGGCAAGCGTCACGCCCGCGACGCTGGCATGCAGCCACGCGGATCGGGCGAGGAACTGTTTCGAACGCCGCCAAACGTGCATAGAGTGAGCCCGCAGGTTGCGGGGACAGCATGTCGGACACGGAGCGTGGCAAGAACAAGTCGGACTGGCTCCAGGCACTATTCGGTGTGCGTTTGGCGGGCAAGCCGGTGCCAACAACAGCCTGTGCGGTCAACCCGGCCGTCGCGCCGCCACCGAGCGGCGGGGTCAACGCGCTGCTGGCGCGACCGCGATCGGGCGATCCCATCCTGGGCGGCGGGTTGGAAGGCACCACGCGGACAATGGCGGGTGCCGGCGGCAAGCGGCTTGGCATCACCCAAGCGCCGGATGGACGCGTGGTGCTGACCGCGCCGCCGCCACCGGTCCGCGAGATCACCCTGGCCGGCGGTGGCGGCAAGGGCGCCGCACTGCCCGGCGCCGTGCGCGCGTTGCACGACAGCGGCGTGCTCGACGAGGTTAAGCAGATCCATGGCGCCTCGGTGGGTTCGATGACCGCCTCCCTGGTCGCCGCCGGCTGCACCCCCGAGGAACTGGAGGAGATCGCCAACGATCCCAAGCTCAGCAGCGATATCCTGGGAGGGCGTAGCATGCTGGGCGTCGCGCTGGGCCCACGGCTGGATGGCAAGAGTTTGCAGGCGACCGTTCGCGGCAAAATGGACGCGCTGCTGCGCAAGCGGATTACTGGGTACCTGGAGGATGTGGCGGCCAAAGGCAACCAACCCGACCCGTCAGTGCTGCTGGTGCTGGAGCGTCTGGCCGACGGCAAAAGAGGACCAACGTTCGGAGATTTACGCATATTGTCCAAGGTGATCCCGACGGTGAAGGAGTTGTCGATTTCCGCCTCCTACATGGCGGAAATCAATCCGGCCACCGGCAAGCCGGATAAGGGCGGCAAGGCGCAACTGGCGATCTTCAGCGCCGACACCGAGCCCGACATGGAGGTCGCGGTGGCAGTGAATGCGTCAGCAGCGCTGCCGCCGGTGTTCGAGCCGGTGGACATCACGCTATCGTCCGGGTTGCGGGCACGGTTCCAGGATGGTGGGGTGCTCAACAATGTGCCGAGCACCGACAGCATCGGTGACGCCCGTGACCTTGACCCGATGCCCACCCAGGGCAGCATGTCGTTCGTGTTCGAGGATGACGCCGCGCACGATGCGATGAAAGGGGTGGCCGATCCGGTGAAATCCACTTTTGCGGACTGGCTGACCGGGGCACCGAATTCAGCAGCCAACTACGAAACCTATCGCGGCCTCGCCGATAAGCCCGAGGACATGGTGATTGTGCCGCTGAAGTTTTCGGTGAAGGGAAAGAAGAAGGACTTCTCCGGCCTGCTCAGCGGCACGGTGAATTTCGATATCGGCATGGACGATCGGCTGAAGCTGCAGGAAATGACGGCGGCACAAACGGCTGCGCATATCCAGAAGCGCCAGGAACCCAAGGCCCGCAGCTTCGACTCGATGGAGCAGATGCTGATGTGCGTTGACCGTGCCGATCTCGTGGCATTGGTGGCCGACGGGCTGGAGGGCGCCAAGGCGGCACTCGATTTTCGCGATGCCGCACTTGCGGCAGTCGCCGATATTTCGGCACGGGCCGGCCGGATGACCGGACAAGGTGCGGCGGCGATGTTGCAGGACCCGGCCTTGCGCCAGGCACTCGCAGCGCTCGATGCGGCGGCCGGCGGCAATGTGGACCGGCAGGGATTCGTGGCGCGTGAAATGAACCGCGGCGGGCTCGATAGGTTGATCGACGCGGCACAGAAGGCGGGAGAAGGCGGGGTGCTGGGCGCGAGCGCCGTGGTGGCGGATGCATTGAAAGCCAAGGCGCATGCCGTGTTCGTGCTGCGGGAGATGATATATCCCCGCCTCGTCGACGAAGACCCCAAAGGCGTTCACGGCACGCTGCTCGCGCAAGTGGGCGCCCGGTTGCGGGCGGCGCTGTCGGCACTGGATATCAACGATGCGCTGACACTGGCGATCAAGCACTTCCGTGCCGCGCGTGACCTGCTGAAGCTGCACGGCTACCGCAAGTTCGCCGATGACTTGTCGGGCTTTCTGATGCCGGCCGCGTTACCGCCCCATTCCCAGCGAGGACAGACAGATGATGCATGAACGCACCCGGGCGCTTTACGCCGAGTTGGCGGCCGCGCTCGGGTTGGAAGCGCTCCCGGCCGATGAAAACGGCGGCGTGCAATTGACGGTGGGAGGTGACAGTTCGGTGGTGCTGTTTGGCGAGACAGCCTTCAACCTGATGATTGTCGCTCCAATCGCGCCGCTGCCGCGAACACCGGACTACGGTGCGATGCTGTGGCTCCTCGGCCGCAATATGTACACCTCTGACCTCGCGCCATTCCGGGTCGCCTGCGATGAAGGCGGCACCCTGATCCTATGGGGGCGGGTGCCGATAGAGGGCATGACCGGAACGGCGCTGGCCGGGCTGGTCGATACGCTGGGCGGCGAGGCCAGACGAATTCGCGAGGCAGTGGCCGAGGAAGCGGGATGATCGGGCCGGGCAGAGCCTATGCGCCGGGGATCGGCTCCCCGGCGAAGAACCGACGGGGGTTGTCGTCCAGCATGGACGCGATTTCCGCCTGGTTGACGCCGCGAGCGTGCAGCATCGGCAGGAAATCAGTGAACATGTAGCTGTATGGCGGCGGCCATTTGCCCTCGGATTTCAGCATACCGATGCGCGCCTGCTCCTCGGGGCTGAGTTGGCGCTGCATCTTGCCGAGCCAGCCGCAGTGGCGGTCCTGGCTCATCATGATGTGACCGGCAAAGCCGTCCTTCACGAGTTTGGCGAGGTTGTCGGCACGCACTTCGTCCGGTTGCAGGCGCGGGATGCCAATACGGTCAAATCCGATGTACGAGCCGCCATCGACCACGCTGCGGTGATAGACGGGGTCCGCGTTGCCGCAGCAGTGGCCGATCAGGCAGTTGCGGGCCTCGACGCCACCGTCGGCGAAAAGGCGCTGCTGTTCAGGGGCGCCCACGCCATCCTGGGTGTGGGTGATGATCGGCACGCCGGTGGCGCGCTGGGCCAGGCAGGCGGCGGCGAGGAATTTCTTTTCGAGCGCGGTGATCACAGGCGCGCCGGTGGCAACCTTGATGGCGCCGGCGCGAATGCCGGTGGTGCCGATGCCGTGGGTGATCTCACGGATGTAGAGTTCGGCGATCTCCTCGGTGGTACGGGCCCGCCAGTACGGCGGCAGTCCCATATCCTCGAAATAGAAGCCGGTTGTGCAGATAATGTGCATCTCCGACTTCTCGGAGATCTCCTTCATCATCGCGGCATCCCGCCCCAGCTCGATCGGGCACGGATCGACGAAGCTGCGCACGCCGTGGATCTCGCGCAGTTCTCGTAGGCGCTTGACGGCCTCGGCGATGAAAGCCGGACGGTTAAATATCGCGGTTGGGTCAAACTCGGCGCCACCGAAGGCGATGAACAGATGTTCGTGCATCAGCGTGCGGCCGAGCGCGCTGACCGGGATGGGGCCGGTGACGGTTTGCACCATGTTTGCCATTGGTGCGCCTCCTGCGTTTGATTTGGTGTCAGAGTGCCGCAATTTGCGGCGCCCGGCTACCAGGCGGCATCGAGCAGGGCACGCACGGTGGCGGGGCCGTCAATGGGGCGCGGATTGGTCGGGATGAAGCGGTCATGCATCGAGCCCTTGGCAATGATGTCGAGTTGGTCCTCCCGCACGCCGACAGCACGCAACGTGGTGGGCAGGCCGAGTTCGGCGATCAGGGCGGCCACTGCGTCGGCCGCGGGCTCGCCAGCGCGTCCGAGCGCCTCCGCCACCCATGCCTGGCGGGCAGCGTTCACCGGGGCGTTGAAGCGCAGGACGTGCGGCAGCATGACGCAGGACGTATAGCCGTGTGGCACCCCGGCGGTGCCGCCGAGCACGTGGCCAATCCCATGGCTGGCGCCCTTGGTCACCCCGTTTTGCGATCCAACCATCGACATCCAGGCCCCGAGTTGACAATCAAGCCGCGCGGCGAGGTTCGTCGGATCGACCTTGCTGACGCGCAGGCCGCGGGCGAGCAGGCGGATGGCATGCAATGACGTGCCATCGCTCATCGGCTGGCTGTTGCTGGAACAGATATCCTCCACGGCATGATCGAGGGCGCGGATGCCGGTGGACAGCCATAGCCACTCCGGCGTGGGCAGGCTGACGGCCGGATCAAGTATGACGCTCTCGGGCATCATGGTGGCCGAAGCGTAGGACTCCTTGCGTTTGACGCCGTCCGCAGTCTCGGTATCGGTGCAACCGGCGAACGAGGAAAAATCTCCGGCCGAGAGGGTGGTGGGAATGGACACTGTGCGAACGTCGCCGGACTTGGTGGGCGGACGGCGGGTCACGCCATCGGCACCGGTGATGGCGCGCAGGCGATCCAACTGGCGGGGCTCGGTGATGTCATTGGCAAGGCACATACCGACCATTTTCGCGGCATCGGTGACCGAGCCGCCGCCGATGGTCACCAGCATGTCCGCACCGGCGGCGCGGGCCGCGATTGCGGCGGCAACCACATCCACGCGTGGAGTGTGGGGCCCTATCCGGGTCCAAACCCCGGCGAGGCGGTTGCCAAGGGCAGCACGGGCGTCGGCCACAAAGCTGGTTTCGCGTGACAGCGTATTGCCGGCCAGCAGGAACACCCGCTCGGCCCCCTTGCGCTCCCGCTCGGCGGCCAGCGCTGCGGCGAACGGCAGACCGTAGATGACCCTGTCCATGTTGGGATAGCGATAGGTGCCGGTCGGCATGGCTTCAGTCATGGATAGGATCCTCACAGTAAGGTCAGACGTCTTCTACCCGCTCGACGCCTGGTACGATTTTTAGCGCCTGGGCAAGGCGTGGAGACAGGTTGAAGCCGCCGGGCAGGGTGATTTCGACGTCCTGGCCATCCTTGATGCGGGGAACAAGCACCACCCTGCCCTTCCCCTTGCCCTCGCGTTCCAGCAGGGCGCGGATGTGGGGCACAGCCTCGGTTTGTTGCAGCCAGATGCGCACGCCGCCGACGATGTTCTGCACAGCGTTGTCCAGGCCGGTCACCTCATGAGCGGTGATGCGCAGGGCCTCGCCTTCCACGCCGACGGTAGCCGTCACCAGAACCGCGGTGCCCTCCTTCAGCAGGTCGCCAGCCCGTCCAAGCACCTCGCTGAAGCAGGTGACCTCGTAGCTGCCACCCGAGTCCGAAAGACGCACCCACGCCATGCGGCTGCCCGAGCGGGTAATGCGGGTTTTGACGTTGACCACCACGCCGGCGAGCTTCAGGCGCGAGGCACTACCCTGGACGCGGGCTTCCAGAGTGTTGCTTGGTATCGCGCCGAGGCTTCGCAGGGCGCCGGTGTACGCGTCCATCGGGTGGCCGGTGAGGTGAAAGCCGATGGCATCCGCCTCGAAGCCTAAACGGTCGAGCGCTTCCCACTCCGGGACGTTCGGCAGGCGCAGCGGCTCGGGGCCGCCGTTGCCTCGAAACAGGCCGATCTGGCCGCTCGACTTTTCCTCCGCCGTTGCCTGGGCCCGACGCAAGATGGTCTCGGCGCCGCCAAACGCCCGGGCGCGGACGCGCTCGATGCTGTCGAAGGCACCGGCGCGGGCTAGGTTTTCCAACTGCATCTTGTTGACCTGCCGCGGGTCGATGCGAGCCGCGAAATCGGCCAGGTCCTCGAAGCGGTAGAAGTCGCGGGCGGCAACCACGGCGGTCATCGCGGCGTAGCCCACCTTCTTCACCGCAGCGAGGGCATAGCGGATGCAAAGCTGGCCGTTCTCGTCGCGTTCGAGCAGGAAATCCGGGCCGGACTTGTTGATATCGGGCGGCAGGATGCGAATACCCATCCGGGTGCATTCCTGGCGCAGCGCCGCCAGCTTGTCGGTATTGCTGATGGCGAGTGACATGCATGCGGCGATGAAGGCCACCGGATGGTTGGCCTTCATCCACGCGGTCTGCCAGGCGACCAGAGCGTAGGCCGCGGCGTGGGATTTGTTGAACCCGTAGTCGGCGAACTTGGCCATCAGGTCGAACACTTCGCTCGCCTTGGCCGGCTCCACGCCATTGGCTTCGGCGCCATCGGTGAAGATCTTGCGCTGAGCCTCCATCTCGGCGGCGATTTTCTTGCCCATCGCCCGGCGCAGCAGGTCGGCAGCGCCGAGGCTGTAACCGGCCATCTGCTGGGCGATCTGCATCACCTGCTCCTGGTAGACCATGATGCCGTAGGTCTCGGACAGGATGCCGTGGATCGACGGGTGCGGGCTTTCCCATTTCTCGCCATGCTTGCGCTGGCAATACGCCGGGATATTGGCCATCGGGCCCGGACGATAAAGTGCCACCGCGGCGATGAGGTCCTCGAAACGGTCAGGGCGCATCTGGCGCAGCACGTCACGCATGCCCTGGCCTTCCAACTGGAATACGCCGCCGGCGTCACCCTTCTGCAGCATCTCGAAGGTCTTCGGGTCCTCGAACGGCAGTTTCTCCAGGTCGATGACGATACCTTCCTTCTTGAGGAAGCCCACCGCGCGCTGAAGAATGGTCAAGGTGGTCAGCCCGAGGAAGTCGAACTTCACCAACCCGGCCTGCTCGACGTATTTCATCGAGTACTGCGTCACCAGGAAGTCCGACTTGGCATCGCGGTAGACCGGCACCAGGTCGGTTAAAGGCCGATCACCGATGACGATGCCCGCCGCATGGGTCGAGGCATGGCGGTAGAGGCCCTCAAGCTGAAGGGCGATTTCCATCAGGCGCGCGATGGCTTCGTCGTCCTTGCGCATCTGCTGGAGCTTGGGCTCGCCGTCGATAGCCTCCTTCAGGGTCGTCGGCTTGGCCGGATTGTTGGGGATGAGTTCGGCCACGCGATTCACCTGCCCATAGGGCAGCCCAAGAACGCGACCGACGTCACGCACCGCCGCCCGGGCCTGCAACTTGCCGAACGTAATGATGCCGGCCACGCGGTCCGCACCGTATTCCCGGCGCACATACGCGATTACCTCGTCGCGGCGATCCTGGCAGAAGTCGATGTCGAAGTCCGGCATCGAGACGCGCTCGGGATTGAGGAAGCGCTCGAACAGCAAGTTGAACGGCAGCGGGTCGATGTCGGTGATCGTCAACGCCCATGCCACCACCGAGCCCGCGCCCGAACCGCGACCGGGGCCGACCGGAATGCCCTGGGACTTAGCCCACTGGATGAAGTCCGCCACAATCAGGAAGTAGCCGGGGAAGCCCATCCGCGCGATGACATCGAGTTCGAACGCCAGCCGGGCGCCATATTTCTCCCGTGTCGCGGCATCGGCATCGCGCGCATCCATCCGGCGCTTGAGCCCAGTGGCAGCCATCGCGCGGACCGTCTGATCCTCGTTACTGCCTTCATGAACCTTGGGACATACCGGCAGCAGCGGCTTGCGGCTCTCGGCCATCACGGCGCAGCGCTGGGCAATTGCCAGCGTGTTGTCGCAGGCTTCCGGCAGGTCCGCGAACAACGCCCGCATCACCGCGGCGGGTTTGAACCAGTTCTCCGGCGAGACATGGCGGCGGTCCTTCTCGGCCATGGTGCGCCCCTCGGCGATGCACAGCAGCGCATCATGCGCCTGATGCATCTCGCGCTTGGCAAAGAAGCAGTCGTTGGTCGCCACCAGCGGCACCGAGAACCGATCGGCAAGCGAGATCAGCCCAGGTTCGATGGCAGATTCAACCGGCAGGCCATGGCGGTGCAATTCCATCACCGTACGATCCCCGAACGCCTCCACGAGGGCGGCGAGCAGGCGGTCTGCTTCCTCCTTCTGGCCCTCGGCCAGCAGCCGCGCGATCGGCCCGCCGGTGCCACCGGTCAGCAGAATGATGCCCTCGGCATGTGCGCGGATTTTATCGAGCGATAGCTGGGGCTTGAGGCCAGGATCAGTGTCGAGGAACCCTGCCGACGACAAGCGCTGCAGATTGCCGAACCCCACGGCGTTCTGCGCCAGCAACACCATCGGATCGGGTGCCAGCCGCGGATTGTCGGTGCGCGCCAGGGCAATCTGGCAACCGATGATGGGTTGCACGCCCTTGGCGGTACAGGATTGGGAAAATTCGAGGGCACCGAACAAATTGCCCGTATCCGTCATCGCCACCGCCGGCATCCCGGCGTCACGCGCCAGGACCGCGATCTTGTCCGCCTTGATGGCGCCTTCGCTCAGCGAGTAGCTGGAGTGGACGCGCAGATGGACAAAGTCGGCATGCGACATGGTGGGCTAACCCCGGGGGTGACTCGGAACGCTGGACATTACTCCGTGACGCCCCGAGTCACGACTCCCGGATCAGCCGTGGTCAGATTTCCTCGACGGCGGGAATGACCTCGATGCCGTCATCATCGTCGTCGTCATCATCCGGGGGATCGATGGTCTCCATGTCGGGATCGATATCGGCCACATCATCGGCCGCGGGTGCCGCATCATTGGCCACAGCGGTGGGCTTCTGCTGCCAGCGCGTGCTGGCCGGGCGGTGCGACTGGCTCCAGCGCGGCTTCGGCGCGGTCTGCACAAGGCCGCACTTGGGGCAGGAAATGGGGGTGTGGTTGAGGTCGTAGAAGCGAATGGCGCAACCGGTGCACGTCAGCTTCTGACCGAGTTCCGGCTTACCCATGATGGGCGGTTCCGCGGTGTTGCGGGTTGCAAGGCATCAAAATGCGTCTCCCGTGCGGGGGAGATGATCTCCGCCCGGCGACGGGGAATGCCGCCACCTGCACCAGATGGGGCGGCGGTATCCCGATTACATCACGCGCCGGTGATAAATCGACCGCTAGGCCGGAAAAACAATCTCTACCCCGGCGCGGCGGCGCAATTCGTCGTCACGGATGCTGCATTCTCCACTCGGGAAATCGGCGGCCTCCGCCGTGCACAGCCAGGCGACAATGGCCGCGGGCAGTTCGGCCGGCTGCAACGCCTCGATCGGCAACTGGCTCACCGGGTTGATGCCGGTGGCGCGGATTTTCCGCTGCATGTCGGTCAGCACCGTGCCCGGAGAGAAGCCGTGGATGCGCAGTCCTTGGCCGGCATATTCCAGTTCGAGCGCACGGGTGAGCATCACCAGGGCCGCCTTGGAGGTGCAATAGGCGCTCCAGCCTTCAAGCGGACGGTGGCCGGCCCCGGAACTGATGTTCACGATGACCCCCTTGCTGGCCAGCACATGCGGCAGCGCGGCATGGCACGCATACATCGCGCCATTGAGGTTGATGTCCATCAACCCAGCCCAAACGGCGGGGTCGGTATCCAGGAAGCGGCCGATCGGCTCGATGACGCCGGCGTTGTTGATCAGATGGTCGATACGGCCGAAACGCGCAACGGTGGCGGCGACAGCCGCCAGCACCGCCGCGCGATCCGACACATCGCAGGTCAACGCGAGCGCCCGCCTCCCGGCCGCGGTGATTTTCGCCGCCAACGCATCAACGGCATCCCGCCGCCGCGCTGCCAACGCGACGGCCGCACCCCGCGCGGCCAGTGCCTCGGCAATAGCGGCGCCCAGCCCGACGCTGGCACCCATGATGAGGCTGACGGTGCCTTGGAGGGACGTATCGGTCATGGCGGGAACGGCCTTTCGAGGGTAACGGCGGAGCGGTTGAGCGTGAGTCCGAAGCCGGGGGCATCATTGATGGTGACCTTACCGTCAACCGGCAACGGGTCGCCGTCGAACATGTCCCCGAACAGCGGGATCAACTGGTCGCCGGTCGCACTCATGTTGACGTATTCGCAGAAATGCGTGTGCGGCTGGGTCACCACGTAATGATACGAGTAGGCCCCGCTGCCATGGGGCACGATGGGAATATCATAGGCCGCCGCCATGGCACCGATGCGCATCAGTTCGGTGAGGCCGCCGACCCACATCACATCGGGCTGGATGATGTCGACGCTGCGCGCCTCGATCAGCGGCCGGAAACCGTAGCGGGTGTATTCGTGCTCGCCGGTGGTGAAGCGCATCCACGGGCAGGCATCCTTGAGGCGGCGATGGCCCTCCACATCGTCGGGGCTGAGCGCCTCCTCGATCCAGTGGATCGGGATATCGCGCACGGCGTGGGCGAGTTCGATCGCGTAGGTGAGGGTGAGCGACATGTAGCAGTCGATCATCAACGGATAGTCCGGCCCCACCTCGTCCCGGCAGGCACGCAGGAACGCGACATTGCGGCGCATCCCGGCATGGCCATCAGCCGGCCCCTCGGGCAATGGCACCTTGGCTCCCCAAAAGCCGAGGCCCTTTGTGGCGCCGGCCTTCGGGCCGGTGGAATAGAGCGGAATGGTATCGCGTACCGCGCCGCCAATCATCGCGTGCACCGGCTCCCCGCGCAGCTTGCCGAGCAAATCCCACAACGCGAGATCCACGGCGCTGATCGCGGTGATGGTCAGACCACGACGGCCATAGAACAGGCTCGCCCGGTGCATCTGATCCCAGATGCGATTGGTGTGGCGGGCATCGGCGCCGACGACAAAGCGCGAAAAGTGCTTTTCGATCAAATAACAGCACGGAATGCCGCCCAGCCCGGTCGCCACCCCCACCGTACCGTCCGCCGCCTCGATCTCCACCACCACGCCGCCCAGGGTTCCGATGCCCCAACTGGTCCGTGACGCCCGGTACTCCGGGTAGTGCGACATCGGGTTGGCGATCAGCGTATCGGTGATCCAATGGCCGGCGGAGCGGCGATGGTAGTCCCCCCCGGTGTCGGACGCCGCGACCGCATAGGCGCGGATGTCGACGATACGAAATTTTTCTTTCATCCCGGGAGGCTTGCTGCCGCACGCCGCACTGTCAAGGCGCGCGGCACTGGCAGTGCGGGCCCCACCTTGCCCCACAGCCGACGATGGTGCATGTGTCCGCCGCAATTTCCACGGCTCGCAGTGAAAGAGGACGGTATGGCAAAGATCAAAGTCAAGACCCCAGTGGTCGAGCTCGACGGCGACGAGATGACCCGGATTATCTGGGGCTTCATCAAGGACAAGCTGATCCTGCCGTACCTCGATATCGACCTGAAGTACTACGACCTCGGCATCGAATATCGCGACCAGACGGACGACCAGGTGACGGTCGATTCCGCCAACGCCATCAAGCAGTACGGCGTGGGCGTGAAGTGCGCCACCATCACCCCCGACGAAGCCCGCGTCGAAGAGTTCAAGCTCAAGAAGATGTGGCGCTCGCCCAACGGCACCATCCGCAACATC
>CAIMWH010000027.1 GCA_903845065.1 uncultured Rhodospirillales bacterium
CGCCGCACCGGGGTGTTCACCCGCCGCACCCTGCTGATCGGGGCGGCGCAACTCGGCGCGCTCGGTTACCTCGGCACCCGGCTCTACCAGGTGCAGGTGGAGGAGGGCGCGCGCTACGCCACCCTGGCCGAGGCGAACCGGATTTCCTCCCGCCTGATCGCCCCCCCGCGCGGCCGCCTGCTCGATCGCTTCGGCACCGTGGTGGCCGGCAACCGGCAGAACTGGCGCGCCCTGCTGATCGCCGAGCAGGCGACCGACCCGGCAGCCACCGTCGAAGCCTTCGGCCGCTTCATCGCTTTGTCCGACAACGAGCGCAACCGCATCGAGCGGGACCTGCGCCGCCACCGCCGCTTCATCCCCATCGTGCTGCGCGAATTCCTCACCTGGGAGGACATGGCGCGCATCGAGGTCAACGCGCCCGACCTGCCCGGCGTGCTGGTGGACGTCGGCACCACGCGGCAATATCCGATGGGCCCGCAGATGGCCCACATCCTCGGCTACGTCGCGCCCCCCAACGAGGCGGACGTGGCGCAGGACACGATGCTGGCCCTGCCCGGCATGCGCATCGGCCGCGCCGGCATGGAGCGCACCCATGACACTGTGCTGCGCGGCCGCGCCGGCGCGGTGCAACTCGAAGTCAACGCCGTCGGCCGGGTCATCCGCGAACTCGATCGCCAGGAGGGCACCCAGGGCCGCGACGTGACGCTGACCATCGATGCCGACCTCCAGGCCAGCGTGCTCGGCCGCCTCGGCGACGAGAGCGCCTCCGCCGTGGTGATGGACGCCCGCAACGGCGAGGTGCTCGCCATGGCGACCAACCCCTCGTTCGATCCGAGCCTGTTCAACTCCGGTGTCTCCCAGGCGCAATGGGTGGAATGGACCAACAACCGGCGGGCGCCGCTGATCAACAAGGCCGCCTCCGGCCTGTATGCGCCGGGCTCCACCTTCAAGATGGTGGTGGCGCTGGCCGGCCTGGAAGCCAAGGCCATCACTGTCAACGACCACGTCAACTGCCCCGGCTACCTCGACTATGGCGATCGCCGCTACCACTGCTGGAGCAAGGGCGGCCACGGCAACCAGGACCTGCGCGGCGCGCTGAAGAACAGTTGCGACGTGTATTTCTACGAAGTCGCCCGGCGCACCGGCATCGACAAGATCGCCGCCATGTCCAACCGCTTCGGCCTCGGCACTCGCCTGGCGATCGACCTGCCCGGCACCCGCCAGGGCTTCGTGCCCACGCGCGCCTGGCGCGCCTCGCAGGGCAAGGCGTGGAACATCGGCGACACCATCGTCTGCGGCATCGGCCAGGGCTACATCCAGTTGAGCCCGCTGGCCCTCGCCACCATGGCCTCGCGCCTGGCCACCGGGCGCGCGGTCGAACCTCACCTCACCCGCGCCATCGGCGGCGTGGCGGGGCCGGGCGGTCGGGCGGAGGACTGGCCGTCCCTCGGGCTGCCCGAGCGCCTGCTGTCCCAGGTGCGCGAGGGGATGTGGGCGGTGGTGAACGAGGTGAACGGCACCGCGCCCATCGCCAAACTCGATATCCCGGGCGTGCAGATGGCGGGCAAGACCGGCTCCGTGCAGGTGCGCAATGTCACCCGCGAGCAGCGCGAGAAGGGCTACAAGTCCGACAATCTCGCCTGGGAACTCCGCCCACATGCCCTGTTCGTCGCCTTCGCCCCGTATGACGCGCCGCGCTACGCCCTCGCGCTGGTGGTGGAGCACGGCAACGCCGGTGCCGCCGCCGCGGCCCCCATCGCGCGCGACATCATGACTGACGTGCTCACCCGAGACCCCGCCCGGCGCACCGAGCCGGCGCGCGTTGTGTCCCGGAGCTAACCGCCATGGCCCTCAGCGAACGCCGCCTGATCCGCGCCGAGGCCGATTTCGGCATCGCCAACAAGCTGTGGCGGATCAGTTGGCTCTATATCGTTCTGCTCTGCATGCTGGCCGGGGTGGGCTACCTGGCGCTGTATTCGGCGGCCGGCGGCTCGCCAGAACCCTATGCCGCCAAGCACATCCTGCGCTTCGGCTTCGGCCTGGTGATCATGGTGGCGCTGGCGATGATCGATATCCGGCTGATCGCCCGGCTGTCATGGGTGGCCTATGCGGGCGGCATCGCGCTGCTGGTGCTGGTGCTGAAAATGGGCCACGTCGGCAAAGGCGCGCAGCGCTGGATCGATCTCGGCGGCACTCTGTGGCAGCCGTCCGAGCTGATGAAACTGGCCCTGATCCTGGCCTTGGCGCACTGGTTCCACAAAGCCTCGTGGGAGCGTATGGGCAACCCGCTGTTCCTCATCCCGCCCATCCTCGCCGTGCTGGTGCCAGTGGGGCTGATCCTCAAGGAGCCCAACCTCGGCACCGCGGTGATCTGCGCCGTGGTCGGCGGCGTGGTGTTCCTCGGCGCCGGTGTGCGCTGGTGGAAGGTCGCCCTGGTGGCCGGGCTGATCGTGATCGTCGCCCCCATCGCCTACGATCACCTGCACGACTACCAGCGCGCCCGCATCACCACCTTCATGAACCCCGAGAGCGATCCGCTGGGCGCCGGTTACAACATCATCCAGTCCCGCATCGCGCTCGGCTCGGGCGGCATGTGGGGCAAGGGGTTCCTGCAGGGCACCCAGGGGCACCTCAACTTCTTGCCCGAAAAGCAGACCGACTTCATCTTCACCATGTTCGCCGAGGAATTCGGCATGGTGGGCGGGCTGGCGCTGATGGGGCTGCTGGCAACCATCATCGTCGGCGGGCTGTTGATCGGGCTGCGCTGCCGCCACCAGTACGGCCGCCTGCTGGCGCTCGGCATCAGCACGAACTTCTTTATGTACGTGTTCGTCAACATCGCCATGGTCACCGGCTCCATCCCGGTGGGCGGGGTGCCGCTGCCGCTGGTCTCGCACGGCGGCTCCGCCATGATCATGGTGATGATCGGGATGGGCCTGCTGATGAGCGTTCACGTCCACCGGGATGTGGAATTTCCCGATGGACGTGACGAAACCTAGGCCCCCAGGCGCCGCCGCACGATCGCCGCCCCGTCCGCCAGCGCCTTGAGCTTGCCCCGCGCGATGGCGTGCGGGGTGTATTTCATGCCGCAATCCGGCGCGCCCACCAGCCGCTCCGGCGCGATGAACTTCAGCGCCGCACTCAGCCGCTCCGCCACCACCTCGGCGGTTTCCACCTCCGTGGTGCCGAGGTCCAGCACACCCAGCATCACCGTCTTGCTGCCCAGGTCCCTGAGCACGCCGAGGTCGAGCTTGGGCTGGGCGGCTTCGATGGAGATCTGCATCGCGGCGGAATCGGCGAGTTGCGGCAGGAACGAGTAGCCCGACGGCTTGCTGCTCACCACGGCGGCGTAGCCGAAGCACAAATGCACCACCGTGGTGCCGCCGATCCCCTCCAGGGCGCGGTTCAGCACCTTCACCCCGTAGCGCATCGCCTGCTCCGGCCGCGCCTGCATCCAGGGCTCGTCAAGCTGGATCACATCGACGCCGGTGGCCTTGATGGCGTGCAACTCCTCGTTCACCGCCACGGCGTAGGCCATCGCCATGGCTTCGTCGTCGCCATAGAACTCGTCCTTGGCCTGCTGGCCCATGGTGAACGGGCCCGGCATGGTGATCTTGGTCGCCCGGGTCGCGTGCTGGCACAGGAACGCCGCGTCCCGCACTTCCACCGCATGGGCGCGGCGGATGGCGCCCACCACGCGCGGCACCCGGGTGATGGCGCCGGTGCGGCCGATCACCTCGGCGGGATTGTCGCCATCGATGCCTTCGAGCGAGAGGGCGAAGTAGTTGGAATAGCTCTCGCGGCGGATTTCCCCGTCCGAGACGATATCGATCCCGGCCTCCTCCATCTCGCGGATGGCGGCGATGGTGGCCTCGTCCTGCCGTGCGGCAAGATCGGTCTCGCCCTTGCGCCAGATCTCCGGCGCATGCACCCGCGGCACCAGGCGCGAGGACAGCATGGCGCGATCGACGAGCGAGTCGGGCTGCGGATAGCTGCCGACGACGGTGGTGGGGATCAGGTGGGTCGGATAGGCCATGATGCTTCCTCGAAGGTTCGGTTCGGCCGTCTTGGTGCGGCCGGGTGGGGGTCAGGCAGGCAAGGCGGTACTGTCGCACGCCGCGGCGATGGCGTTCGCGGTATGCTGGAAATGGGCGGCGAGGGCGGCTTCGGCGGCCACGGTATCCCGCGCGCGGGTGGCCTCGTAGATGCGCCGGTGCTCGCCGTGCACATCGCGCTCGCCGCCGGTGACGGCCATGCCGAGCAGGCGGTAGCGCTCGCTCTGCTCATATAGCGTGGCACGGAACCGCTTCAGCCATTCGAGTCCGCATGCGCCGACAAGTGCTGCGTGAAAGCCGCCATGCAGGGCGGACCACGCTTCGGCGCGGTTCAGACGATCCTGCGCGGTAAGGAATTCGGGCTGGCACAGCGCGGCCCATGCGCGATCGAGTTCCGCCTCCCAGGCGCCATCGCCCCGCAATATGGACAGGCGCAGGGCGAGGCACTCCAGTTCGATACGGGTCTGCGTCACGTCATGCAGATCGGCCAGCGACAGCGGGCTCACCCGGAAGCCGCGCTGGTCCTCGGCGATTACCAGCCCATCCGCCACCAGCCGCGACAATGCCTCGCGCACCGCGGCGACGCTCACGCTGAAGCGATTGCCCAGCGGCACGATCAACAACTTCTCGGACGGGCGGCATTTGCCGGTGAGGATATCGGTGCGCAGCCGGGCATAGACCGCGGATGTCAGCGTGCGCGGCCCGATCCGGCCGGTCAGCGTATCCGCCTCCAGGGCGAGCGGTTGCGTGGGCACGGGCGCGGCGTCTCCCTGGCAAATGCGTGCTGACATGAAGCTATCGCGACCCTGGGTGGCGCGCCAGTAGAAATATCGATTTTCGATTGACGGCAATCCGGCCATGGCGAAAGATGCCGCACCCAAGCCGAGACGGACCCGCATGTTCGATCTGACCCTCTCCTTCGACAATGGCCCCCATCCCGATGTCACCCCCGAGGTGCTCGATGTGCTGGCGGCGCGGGACATCCTGGCCACCTTCTTCACCATCGGCCGCCGCCTCGCGCTGCCCGGCGGCCTGGTGCTTGCCGAACGCGCCTGGCGCGCCGGCCACTGGATCGGCAACCACACCTGGAATCACGCCACCCCACTCGGCGAATGCGACGCGCCCGATCTCATCGAGACCGAACTCGCCAGCACCCAGCGCCTGATCGAGCCCTTCACCCACCCCTCCCGCTGGTTCCGCCCCTTCGGCGGCGGCGGCAACCTCGATCGCCGCCTGCTCAACCCCGCCGTGGTCGATCACCTCGTCCGCGAAAAACACAGCTGCGTGCTGTGGAACGCCATCCCGCGCGACTGGGACAACCCGGACGGCTGGGTGGAAACCGCGCTCGCCCAATGCGCCGCGCAGGACTGGACCCTGATCGTGCTGCATGACCTGCCGACCGGGGCGATGCGCCATCTGCCGCGCTTCCTCGATGCGGTGAAGGCGCGCGGCGGCCGCTTCCGCCAGGATTTCCCGCCCGGTTGCGTGCCCATCCTGAACGGGCGCATCGTCGCCGACATCACGCCCTTCGTCGCCAACACGGTGGCGGAGGCGCTTGCCTGATCCTGCCTGCCCGCAAAACCACGGCCACCAAGGCCGGGTGCAAAAACATCCGAGGGAACCGCCATGACGCTCCAACGCCGCACATTCCTGGCCGCCGGAACCGCCGGCCTCGCGCTGCCATCCATCGCGCGCGCCCAATCCGCCAGCACCATCCGCTTCGTGCCCGAAGCCGACCTCATCCTGCTCGACCCCATCGTCACCCCCTCGGCCCAGACCCGCGAGCACGCCTATCTGATCTACGACACCCTGTTCGGCCTGGACGACGCCTTCCGCCCGCAGCCGCAGATGGTCGCCGGCTTCACCACCGAGAATGACGGCAAGCTGTGGCGCCTGACCCTGCGCGAGGGCCTCAAATTCCACGACGGCACGCCCGTCCTGGCGCGGGACTGCGCCGCCAGCATCCGCCGCTGGGGCGCCCGCGATGCCTTCGGCCAGGCCCTGATGGCCGCGACGGACGAGGTGGGTTTCGATGGCGATCGCGTCATCACCTTCCGCCTCAAGAAGCCCTTCCCCCTGCTGCCGGACGCGCTGGCCAAGCCGATGGCCTACATGTGCGCCATCATGCCGGAGCGCCTGGCCAGCACCGACCCGTTCAAACCCGTCACCGACACCACCGGCAGCGGCCCCTACCGCTTCAAGGCCGACGAGCGCGTCGCCGGCGCCCGCGTGGTCTATGAGCGCTTCGCCGGCTACGTGCCGCGCGAGGGCGGCGAGACGCAAACCACCGCCGGCCCGAAGCGCCCGGTGATGGATCGCGTCGAATGGTCAATCGTGCCGGACAACGCCACCGCGGTGGCCGCCCTGCAACGCGGCGAGATCGACTGGCTGCAAACCCCGCAGCCGGACCTGCTGCCGGTGCTGCGCAAGGACAAGGCGATAACGGTGCGCACTATCGCCCCCACCGGCTTGATCGCCTACATGCGCTTCAACCACCTCCTGCCGCCGTTCAACAACGCCGCCCTGCGCCGCGCCCTCATCGGCGCCGTCAAGCAATCCGACTACATGGTGGCGGTCAACGGAGAGGACCGCAGCCTGTGGCGGGACGAGGTGGGCTATTTCTGCCCCGGCACCCCGCTCGCCTCCAACGTGGGCATGGAGGCGCTGAACGGCCCGCGCGACTATGCCAAGGTGAAGCGCGAGATCGAGGCCGCCGGCTACAAGGGCGAGAAAATCGCCCTCATGGTCGCCGCCGACGTGCTCTACCTCAAGCTGATGGGCGATGTGACGGCGGACGTGTTCCGCAAGGTCGGCCTCAATGTCGACTACCAGTCGATCGACTGGACCACCCTGGTGCAGCGCCGCATCAAGAGCGACCCGGTCGACCAGGGCGGCTGGAATGTGTTCGTCATCAACGACAATGGCATCAACGAGGTGAACCCCGCCGGCCATCTCTGGCTGCGCGGCAACGGCAAGGATGCCCCTCCGGGCTGGCCCACCAGCGCCGGCCTCGAATCCTTGCGTGACGATTGGTTCCAGGCCCCCAGCCCCGAGGCCCAGCAGGAGGTCGCGAAAAAACTGCAACTCCAGGCCTTCCAGGATGTGCCCTACATCCCGCTCGGCCAGTCCGTTGCGCCCACCGCCTACCGCACCAACATCACCGGCGTGCTGAACGGCCAACCGACGTTCTGGAACGTGCGCCGCGCCTGACCCATCACTCCAACATCGTGAGGACGCCATGCCTGACCAGTTCGAGAAATCCCGCCCCGCCGCCGCCCTGAAGGAATTGCCGCAGCGCCTGCACCACCAGGCCTTCTGCGTGAAGGACCAGGAGGTCAACCGCCAGTTCTTCGAGGGCGTGCTCGGCATCCCGCTCACCGCCACCTGGTGCGAGCGCGTGTTCCGCGCCGAGGTGGGCCGCGAGGTGGACTACTGCCACACCTTCTACGAATTCGCCGACGGCGGCGCGCTGGCGTTCTTCCAGTTCGCCGACGATGAAGCCTACGAGAAAAACCGCGCCATCGTGCAGGATGTCGGCGGCTCGCTGCACAGCGCCTTCAAGGTGAGCCAGGCAACGTTCGACGAGCTGAAGCAGCGCTGCGACGCCGCCGGCGTGCAACTGCGCATCATCGACCACGGCTACTGCATGTCGATGTACATGATGACACCGGACAAGATGAAGCTGGAGTTCACCGTCGATGTGGACGGCGCCGAGGAAATCGCCGCCATGCGCCGCAAGGACGCCCACTCCGAACTGAAGCGCTGGCTCGCCGGCGATCGCCGCACCAACAACGGCGACCGTCCGCACTAGAAGCGTCGCCTCCCCTCCCGGGCGTCCGGGAGGGGAGGGTCAGGCGCCGTTGCGTTTGCGCGTGGTCTTCACGTGCATCGGGCTGGTGTCCACCTTGCGCTCCTGCGTGCTGGCCAGAACTTTGACCAGCATGGCGCGGAACTGCTGCATCTCCACCGCACCCACATCGGCGAAGATATCCGCCTCCATGCGGTCCACATCGGCCTCGCAGGCCGCGAGTTGGCTGCGGCCGTGCGGTGTCAGCGTCACCTTGAGGGCGCGGCGGTTCTCGTCATCCACCGTGCGATGGATCAGCCCCTTCTCCTCCAGCGTGGCGATCAGCTTGATCATCGTCTGCGGCGTCACCGCGAAACGCCGCGCCAGTTGCGCTGACGACAGCCCGTCGCGATGGCCGATGATGCTGAACACCGCGTACTGCGCCGCCGTCAGATCGAACGCCGCTAGCCGCTGCTCCAGGCGGACATACACCGCGTATTGCACCCGCTTGATCAGGTAGCTGATCCGCGGTTCGCGGCGCGGCGAGGCATCACTGTCCGGCATGGCGGTTCAGTCGTGACCGGTGGGCGTGAACATCGGCACCGCCTGGCCGCCGGCGCTGGCGTGGAACACCAGCCGTACCCTGTCGCCGATGCGGATGCGGTGCAGGTCGCACTCCACGATGTTGGTCATCATGCTGGGGCCTTCATCGAGGGTGACATAGGCGAGACAATACGGCACCTCCACCCGGCGGAGAATGCTGAAACTATAGACCGTCCCGCCGCCCTTGGCCGGGATCAGTTCCACCTTGTCGCTGAAGCAGTGCGGGCAATGCGGCCGGGGATAGAAGTAGGTGCGTGCGCAGGCGGTGCAATTGCCGATCAGCAGGGTGCCCTCGTTCGCCGCCTGCCAGTACTGCCGCGTATCCGGCCCGGTGACGGGGTCGGGGATGATGCGTTGCTTGCTCATGTCTCTACTCCCTTTCCAGGATCAAGGTGGCGCTGCCATGCCGGCCGGCCAGCGCGCCGCCGGTGCCGTGCACCAAGGCGAGATCGCAGTTGTCCACCTGCACTTTCGGATGCGCCTGCCTGCGCAACTGGCGGACGGCCTCGATCACCTTGGTCATGCCGCCGCGATTGGAGGGGTGGTTGTTGCACAGCCCGCCGCCATCGGTGTTGACCGGCAGCCCGCCCTGGCCCGCGATCAGCCGGCCATCCGAAACGAAGCGCCCCCCCTCGCCCTTGGCGCAGAACCCGAGATCTTCCAACTGGATCAGCACGGTGATGGTGAAGCTGTCATAGATCGAGGCGTACTTGATATCGGCCGGCGCCACCCCCGCCTCGGCGAAGGCGCGCGGCCCGGAGATCACCGCGCCCGATTTGGTCAGATCAATCCAGCCGCCCTGCGTCGTCTGCGGGCTGTAGCCGCTGCCGCGAATGGCCACCATCGGCTTGTTCAGCGTGCGGGCGACCTCCGGGCTCACCACGATCAGCGCCCCGCCGCCGTCGCTCACCACGCAGCAATCCATCCGGTGCAGCGGATCGGCGATCATCGGCGAATTCACCACATCCTCCACCGTCACCACATCGCGCAACATGGCGTGCGGATTGTGCTGGGCATGGTGCGAGGCCGCCACCTTGATCCAGGCAAGCTGCTCGGAGGTGGTGCCGAACTCATGCATGTGACGCATCGCGCTGAGCCCATACAAGTTGGTCACCACCGGCCCGTAGGGTAACTCGAACTGCGCCTCGGCGGCGGAAAACCCCCGCGCGCGCGGCGCCGTGCCGGTGGCCGCCCCCTCGGCGCGCGGGCGGCCAGCCAGTGTGATCAACGCCACCTGGCACCGCCCGGCGGCGATCGCATCGGCGGCGGCCGACACATGGTTGATGTAGGACGACCCCCACGACTCCGTGGTGTCGAGGTGGCGGATATTGAGCCCGAGATAGTCGATCATCGAGAACGGCCCGGTGCCCGGCATGTCCCACCCCGCCACATCGCCGGCGCAGTAGTAGGCATCCACATCGGCCATCGTCAGCCCCGCATCGGCGAGCGCGCCGCGCGCCACCTCGGCGTGAAGCTGCGCGAGGGACTTGTCATCGGCCTTGCGCGTCGGGTGTTCGTAGATGCCGGAGATATATGCCCTGCTCGTCATCGAGACCTCTTCCTGCTGTGGTTCGCGGGTCCGCGCAAAATGCGCGAAACAGTTATTGATCAGTCAGGCTGATAATGCTAGCGTCTTGTCATCGGACGCGACCGGCCACCCAAAAATAACGCCACAGCGCAACAAACGCAGTCCAGCACAGGGGAAACACCAATGACCGAAACCGCCGCTGGACAGCCGAAGTCCAAGTCCGGCCTGCGCGACTGGAGTTGCGTGAAAGTCGAAATCGCCGACGGCATCGCCTGGGTCACCATGAACCGGCCGGACAAGCGCAACTGCATGAACCCGACGATGAACGACGAGATGATCGAGGTGCTTGACGCCATCGAACTCGAAGACTCCGTCGGCGTGCTCGTGCTCACCGGCGCCGGCGACTCCTGGTCTGCCGGCATGGACCTCAAGGAATTCTTCCGCGACCTCGACAAGCTGCCCTACGCCCAGCAGATGCGCGGCCGCCGTTCGGCCTGGCAATGGCAGTGGCGCATGCTGATGAACTACGCCAAGCCGACCATCGCCATGGTCAACGGCTGGTGCTTCGGCGGCGCATTCACCCCCCTGGTGGCGTGCGACCTCGCGATTGCCGCCGAGGACGCGCAGTTCGGCCTGTCCGAAATCAACTGGGGCATCATCCCGGGCGGCAATGTCACCCGCGCGGTGGTCGCCACCATGAACCTGCGCGATGCGATGTACTACGTCACCACCGGCGAGACCTTCGACGGCCGCAAGGCTGCCCAGATGGGCCTGGTCAACGAAGCCGTGCCGCTCGACAAGCTGAAGGAGCGCACCACCGCGCTGGCCAAAACCCTGCTCGGCAAGAACCCCACCGTGCTGCGCGCCGCGAAAACCGCCGTGCGCCACGTGCAAGGCATGGCATGGGAATTGTCGGACGACTACCTGATGGCGAAGAACCACCAGTCCCGCCTGCTCGATCCCGAACAGGGCCGCAGCCAGGGGATGAAGCAGTTCCTCGACGAGAAAACCTTCAAGCCCGGCCTCGCCGCCTACCAGCGCGACGCCTAGGCCTGATCCGGTGGATTTCGCCTGGACCGACGAGCAGGAGATGCTGCGGGACAGCGTGCGCAAGCTGATGCAGGCGCACGCACCGGCGGAATATGTCCGCCGGCATGACCGCGAGCGTGCCTTCCCGTACGACCTCTACCAGCACTGGGTCGATGCCGGCCTGCTGCGGTTGCCCTTCCCCGAGGCCTACGGCGGCCTCGGCGGCAGCGCGCTCGACCTTGCCATCGTGGTCGAGGAAATCTCGCGCATCAGCGCCGATTTCTGCATGGTGTTCTCCGGCAACATCTTCTGCGGCCTGAACATTCTCCGCCACGGCACCGAGGCGCAGCGGCAGCACTGGCTGCCCCGCCTGCTCGATGGGCGCATCATGCTTTCCATCGGCATCTCGGAACCCGATGCCGGATCGGACGTCGGCGCCATCCGCACCAGCGCAAAACCCGATGGCGACGACTGGATCATCAACGGCCAGAAGTTGTGGACCACCGGCGCCGGACTGAACAACAGCCTGATGAGCGTCTATGTCCGCACTGATCCATCGGCCAGTCCGCGCAAGGGCCTGTCGCTGTTCCTGGTCGAAAACGACACCCCAGGCGTCGAACTGCGCAAGCTCGACATGCTCGGCCGCCGCTGCGCCGGCACCTACGAGGTGTTCTTCACCGATGTGCGGGTGCCGGCCGATCGCCTGGTCGGCGGGCTCAACAACGGCTGGACCTGCCTGCTCTCCGGCCTGCAATTCGAGCGCGCCGTATCGGCGGCCGGCAATTGCGGTGGCGCCCAGGCGATATTCGACCTTGTGGTGGAGCACGCCAAAACCCGCCGCCAGTTCGGCCAGCCCATCGGCGAATTCCAGGCCATCGGCCACCGCCTCGCCGACATGCAGGCCAACCTCGAAGCCGCCCGCGTGCTCACCTGGCGCGCCGCCTGGAAGGTATCGCAGAATATCGACGCCCTGGCCGACATCACGGTGGCCAAGCTGTTTTCGTCGGAGGCCTATGTGAAGATCGCCAATGACGGCATGCAGATCAGCGGCGCCTTTGCCCTGAACGCGGAGTCCGACATGCAACGCCACTTTCGTGACTCCCGCAGCGTGACCATCGCCGCCGGCACCTCGGAGATCCAGCGCAACGTGCTGGCCGGGCTGATGGGGCTGCGCGGCCGATGACCCTCCCCGCATTGTTCTCCCCGTTCCAGCTTGGCGGCCTGACCCTGGCCAACCGCATCGCGGTGGCGCCGATGGGCCAGAACCGCGCCCGCGCCGGGCTGGTCACCCCCTGGCACCTGCAACATCTCGGCAGCCTCGCGGTGAGCGATCCCGGCGTGCTGATCATGGAATCGGGCGCCGTCGAGGCCCTCGGCGCCGGCAGCGTCGGCGCGATATCCCTGTATAATGACGCGCAGGAGGCCGCCATGGCCGCCCTGGTGCGCGATATCCGCTCCTTTTCGTCCACCCCACTCGGCATGCAGATCGTCCATTGCGGCCGCAAGATCCCCAACGTCGAACTGGCGGGTGTCCGCGACGAACTCGGGCTCGACACCATGGACACCTTCGGCCCCTCCGCGGTGGGGTTCGGCACCGGCCACCAGGAGCCGCGCGAACTCAGCCGCGACGACCTCAAGCGCCTGGTCGCCTCCTTCGCCAGTTCAGCCGAGCGCGCCATGCGCTGCGGGTTCGACCTGATGGAAATCCACGCGGCCCACGGCTACCTGCTGCACGAATTCTATTCGTCGCTCTCCAACCTGCGCACCGACGAATACGGCGGCAGCCTGGCCAACCGCCTGCGCTTCCCGCTCGAAGTCGCCGAGGCCGTGCGCCGCGTATGGCCGCGTGATCGCGCCCTCGGCATGCGGATCAACTGCATCGACTATGTATCGGGCGACATCACAGTGGACGAAGCCGTGGCCCTCGGCTGCGAACTGCGCGGCCTCGGGTTCGACTATATCTGCGTCACCAGCGGCAGCATCGTCAGCCGCGGCCAGATGCCGCCGGCCAAGCCCGGCTACCTCGTCCCCGTGGCGCGGCGCATGCGCGAGGAGGCCGGCCTGCCCGTCATGGTGGTCGGCATGATCGTCGATCCGCGCCAGGCCGACGCCGTCATCGCCGAGGGCCACGCCGACATGGCCGGGATCGCCCGCGCCTTCATCGATGATCCGCGCTGGGTCTGGCACGCCGCCGAACGCCTCGGCGTGAAAGTCGACTACCCGGCATCCTACGAACGCGCCCACGCGGCGCTGTGGCCGGGCACACCACTGGCCCGCAACATCTTCACCGCCGCGGACGGATAGCGCGCCGCGGCGGCGGCAACACGAAGGGGGAAACAACCAATGGCGGCCTATCTCATCGGCTCGGTGACCATCCTCGATGCGGCCCGCATGGCGCGCTATGCCGCCGATGCGGCGCCGATCGTGGCGCAGTTCGGCGGGCGGCGGCTCGGCGGCGGCAAGCCCGATATCGTCGAGGGCGACTGGCCGTGGGGCAACGCCTTCGTGTTTGAATTCCCCGATCGCGCCACCGCCAACGCGTTCTGGAACAGCCCGGCCTATGCGGCGCTGATCGCCAGCCGCAAGGGCGCCTGTATTTCCAACTCGGTGATCGTCGGTGACTGACACGTCCTCCAGCGTTATCGGTTTCATCGGCCTCGGCCATATGGGCTCGGCCATGGCCGCCAACCTGGTGCGCAAGGGCTTCACCGTCCGCACCTGGGACCGTGACCCCGAGGCCCGCGCCCGCTTCGCCGCTGAAAACGGCGTTGCCGAAACCGCCGCTTTCACCGATCTTGCCGCCGCCGACATCATCGTCACCATGCTGCCCACCGGCGATGTGGTGAACCGCGTGCTCACCGATGGCGGGGCCGAAAGCCTCATCAACACACTGCGCCCCGGCAGCATCGTCATCGACACCACCTCCTCGGTGCCCGACGGCACCCGCGCCCTCGGCGCTGCCCTGGCCGCACGCGGCGTGGCGCTGATCGACGCCCCGGTGTCCGGTGCCCGCAAGGGCGCGCTCGACGGCACGTTGGTATTCATGATCGGCGGCGATGACGCGGCGGCGCTGGATCGCGCCACCCCGGTGCTGTCCGCCATGGGCACCCGCCTCATCCGCACCGGCCCGCTCGCCTCCGGCAACGCCATGAAGGCGCTCAACAACTACGTCTCCGCCGCCGGTTTCGCCGCCGCCTGCGAGGCGCTGATCGTCGGCCGCGAATATGGGCTCGATCCCGCCGTCATGGTGGACATCCTCAACATCTCCACCGGGCGCAACTTCGCCACCAAGGTGTCCCTGCCGCGCATCGTCGACCGCAACTTCGTCGGCACCTTCAGCCTCGGGCTGTTCACCAAGGACATCAAGATCGCCGCCGACATGGCCGAAGCCGCCGGCGTCACCGCCCCCATCACCCACCTCGTCCACGCCCGCATGGCCGAGGCGGTGGCGGCGCTGGGCGGCGACGGCGATCACACCACCGCCCATCTGCACTGGGAAACACAGGTTTCCGGCCATGAGTGACGCGCCCTACCAGCACATCGAGGTCTCCGTCCGCGATGGCGTGCAGCACATCGTGCTCAACCGCCCGGACAAGCTGAACGCTCTGGGCTTCGGCCCCGGCTCCAGCCGCGACGAAATCGCCCGCGCCGTCATCGCGGCGGACGCCGATGACAGCGTCGGCTGCGTCCTCATCAGCGCCACCGGCCGCGCCTTCTGCGCCGGCGGCGATCTCACCCGCATCGCCGTGCGCACCGGCGCGCACGAAACCCCGCTCGAAGCCTACCAGTTCAACGATGCCAGCCGCCGCTTCCTCGAAACCCTGCGCGCCACCCACAAGCCCCTCATCGCCGCCGTGCACGGCATGTGCCTCGGCGCCGGCCTCGGCTTCATGGCCCAGTGCGACATCGTCATCGCCGCCGATGACGCCAGGTTCGGCCTGATCGAGGGCCGCATCGGCCACCCCGGCGCCGCCGAACTGGTGCCGCTGATCGGTGCCGCCTGGACCAAGTTCATGATCCTCACCGGCGAACTCATCACCGCTGAGCGTGCCGCCGCCATCGGCATGGTGCTGCACGTGGTGCCCGCCGCCGAACTGCCGGCCCGCGCCACCGCGCTCGCCGAACGCATCGCCCGCATGCCGCGCGAGGCCGTGCTGCTCAACAAGGCCTGCGTCACCAGCATGTCCGAAGCCATGGGCCCCGCCACCGGCCGCCTGGTCGCCCGCGCCCACGAATCGATCACCCGCGCGATGACCTACGCCGCCCAGGCACCGGACGGCCGCTTCTTCGAAACCATCCTGCGCGACGAAGGCCTCGCCGGCCTGAAAGCGGCGCGCGACACCCAATACAGCGAGCCCTGGCTGGACGATCGACTGGGCAAAGCCTGACTAACAACAATAATCAGGGGGACACAAAAATGCGGCGTCTATTCACCATCGGACTTGGCGCGATACTGGCACTCGGCATCGGAGCATTCCGCCCGGCGGCGGCCGAGGACCCGGAATTCAAGATCGGCGTCGTCGCCTCGCTCACCGGCGGCTTCGCCATCGCCGCCAAGGATTCCATCGACGGCGTGCAGGCCTGGGCGAAAAACCGCGGCATCCCAGGGCGCAAGGTGGTGTTCGAGACGCTGGACGATGAAACCAATCCGGTGAGCGCCGCCAACGCCTTCCGCCGCCTGGCGTCCGACCCCAAGATCGCGCTGATCTACCTGCTCATCCCGAGCAACTCCGCCCTCGCCGTGAAGTCCTTCGCCAGCGAATACAAGATCCCCATCATCTCCGGCGGCGGCGCGGATACGCTGGGCGTGCCGGCCGATCCCTGGCTGTTCAAGGTCTCGCCGGCCAACCGGGACTACATGGTCGCGGTGTCCGAATACATGAAGAAGAAGGGCTACAAGCGCCTGGCCTCGCTCTACTCGACCGACGCCTACGGCCAGTTCGACATCTCCAACCTGCGCCAGCTCGCACCGAAATACGGCTACGAGATCGTCGCCGCCGAGAGCTTCGCGGTCGAAGATACCAACTTCAACGCCCAGATCGCCCGCATCCGCGCCGCCAAGCCGGACCTCATCTACAGCAGCGCCAGCGGTCGCGCCTCCATCCTGTTCTACAAGCAGTTTCAGCAGCTTGGCATCACCACGCCGCTCATCATGACCGGGGCGGCGATCAGCAAGCCGTTCTTCGATGCCCTCGGCGGCGCCGACAAGGCGGATGGCGTGATGACCTCGGTGCAACTCGGCGTGTTCGGCCCCAAGATCGGCGGCGACACCGCGCGGCTGTACACCGAGATGGAAAAGACCCTCGGCCACACGCCCGCCTACTTCAACGCCTTCGGCTACGACGTGGGCCTGATCACCGAGGCCGCGGTGGCGAAATCCGACGGCACCCGCCAGTCCATCCGCGACGCGCTGGAAGGGCTGAAGAACCTGCCGGCGGTCAACGGCCCGGTCACCTACCAGCCCGGCGACCATACCGGGCAGGATTACCGCTCGATCGGCATCGGCAAGATGATCAATGGGGTGGCGAACCCGGCGGATTAGAAGCGAGCGCTTCTTTTTGAAAAAAGAAGCAAAAACTTTTTAATACAATGGCTTCGCCACTCTCCCGGGGGGGTGGCGAAGCCTAACGGACCAAAGTTTTTTGGTTCTTTTTTCAAAAAAGAACGCCTCGCCTGCCTCGCCGCAACGGAGGAACAATGATGGCCGACAAGCCGCTTACCGGACTGCGCGTGCTCGACATGAGCCGCATCCTCGCCGGACCATGGACCGGGCAGATGCTGGCCGATCTTGGCGCCGAGGTGATCAAGATCGAACGTCCGGGCGTGGGCGACGAAGGCCGCACCTTCGGCCCGGTGTTCCTCAAGGACCGTGACGGGCGGGATACGCGGGAATCCTGCATGTATCTCAGCGCCAACCGCAACAAGAAATCCATCACGGTGGATCTCGCCAAGCCCGAGGGCCAGCGCGTGGTGCGCGAGCTAGCCGCCCAGTCTGACGTGGTGCTGGAGAACTACCGCGTCGGCACCCTGGCCAAGTATGGGCTCGACTATGCCAGCCTGTCCGCGCTCAACCCCAAGCTGGTCTACTGCTCCATCACCGGCTTCGGCCAGACCGGCCCCTACCGCGACCGACCCGGCTATGACGCCATTTTCCAGGCCATCGGCGGCCTGATGAGCGTCACCGGCGAGGCCGACGACAAGCCCGGCGGCGGGCCGATGAAGGTGGGGCCGAGCATCATCGATGTCGTCACCGCGCTGTTCGCCTCGGTTGCCGTGGTCTCCGCCCTCTACAACCGCGATGCCAACGGCGGGCGTGGCCAGCATATCGACATGGCCCTGCTTGATTCCGGCATCGCCGTGCTCACCCACGCCGCCATGCACTATCTGGTGTCAGGTGAGGCCCCGCGCCGGCGCGGCACCGAGGGTAACGGCGGCATGCCAACCGGCATGTATCGCTGTGCCGACGGGCAGATCATGATTTCGGTCGGCAACAATGAGCAGTTCGCCCGCCTCTGCGCAGCGCTGCATTTGCCGCCTTTGGAGCAGGACCCGCGCTTCGACAGCAACGCCGGCCGCGTCGCCAACCGGTTTGACCTGGTGGCCATCCTCGAAGCCGCCTTCGCCCAATGGCCGATCGCCGATATCGTGGCCGCCCTCGATATCGCCGGCGTGCCGGCCGGCCCGGTCAACACCCTGCCGCAGGTTTTCGCCGACCCGCAGGTGCAGGCGCGCGGCATGCAAATCGAGGTCGAACACCCGCTCTCCGGCCTGCTGAAACTGGTCGCCAACCCCATCCGCTTCTCCGAGACCAAACTCGACACCTACGTCGCCCCGCCGCTGCTCGGCCAGCATACCGAGGAGGTCCTGGCCGGATTACTCGGCATGTCGGCCGCCGATATCGGCCGCCTACGTGACGCAAGGGTGGTGTAGGCGCGCCATGGATCTGTCCCTGTTTCTCCAGTTGCTGCTGCCCGGCCTCACCACCGGCTGCGTCTATGCCCTTGTGGCGCTTGGATATGTGCTGTGCGCCAATGTCTCGGGCGTGGTGAATTTCGCCCAGGGCGAGTTCGTCATGTTCGGCGGCGTGCTGGCCTCCTGGCTGTTCCTCGGCGGCGTGCCATTCTGGCTCGCCATCCTGCTCGCAACACTTGCCGGAGCCGCGCTCGGCGCTTTGCAGGAGGTGGTTACCCTCGCCCCGGTGCGTCATCGCCCGCAGTTCATCCAGATTACCACCACCGTCGGCGTCGCGGTGGTGATCCGCGGCATCACCCTGATCGCCTTCGGCAAGGACCCGCTGAGCCTGCCCGGCTTCAGCGGCGAGGGGATCTTCTTCGTGCTCGATGCGGTGCTGCCCGTCCAGAGCCTGTGGGTGTGGGGCGCCACGGCGGCCCTGCTGCTCGCCACCTTCTTCTTCCTCCGCCGCACCGAAACCGGCCGTGCCGTGCGGGCCTGTTCCATCAATCTCCAGGCCGCCCGCCTGATGGGGGTGAACGCCGAGCGCCTGCGCATCGTGGTATTCGCCGTCAGCGGCGCCACCGGGGCGCTGGCCGGCGTCATCATCACCCCCATCGTGCTGTCGAGCTGGGATGCCGGCATCGCCTACGGATTGAAGGGCTTCCTCGGTGCCATCCTCGGCGGCTTCCGCTCCGCCTCGGCGGCGGTGTTCGGCGGCCTCGGCATCGGCCTGCTCGAAGCCTTCGGCGCCGGCTACATCTCGTCCGGCTGGAAGGACTTCATCGTCTACGGCGTGCTGCTCGCCTACCTGCTTGCCCGCGGCGGCGTGTTCCTGCGCGGCCGCATCGCCCAGACCGGCGCGGGGCACTGATCATGGCCCGCCACAAAACCCTCATCGCCACGCTGGTGTTTCTGCTCGCGGTGATCGCCTACCCCATCCTGCTGCCTGACAGCTACCACCTCGGCGTCGGCATCACCGCAGGCGCCATCGCCGCCAGCACGGTGGGCGTGGTGCTGCTGCTGGGCCTCGCGCACCAACTCGCCATCGGCCAGGCCGCCTTCAGCATGATCGGCGGCTACGCAACCGCCCTGCTCACCGTGCAGCACGGCGTTGATCCGTTCATCGCCATGGTGGCCGGCGCCGTGCTCACCATGGTGCTGGCCTACGCCATCGCCGCCCCCATCCTGAAACTGCGCGGCTTCGTGCTGGTGATGGCCACTCTTGCCGTCCACCTCATGCTGATCGCCGCCGCCAGCCAGGTGGATTTCACCGGCGGGCCCATCGGCGTCACCGGGGTGCCGAAATTCGCCGTCTTTGGCCTCCAGGTCGGCAGCGAACTCGGCTTCTACTGCGCCGCCTGGCTGTTCGCCCTCATCGCGGTGGCGATCGGCCTGAACATCGACCGCTCCCGCATCGGCCGTGCCCTGCGTGCCATTGCCGAAAGCGAGACCGCCGCCGGCTCCGTCGGCATCGATATCACCCGCTACAAGGTGCAGATGTTCGTCATCGGCGCCGGCATGGCCAGCGTCTCGGGCAGCCTGCTCGTGCATTACCTGCGCGCGATGGACCCCAACGTGTTCGGCTTCAGCTACAGCCTGAACCTCGTCACCGGCACCATCATCGGCGGCCTGCTCTCGGTCTGGGGCGGCGCGCTGGGCGCGGTGGTGATCATCGGCCTGCGCGAACTCCTGCGCGATCTCGCCATTCCGCTGTGGGAGGCCGTCATCATGGGCGGCCTCACCGTGCTGGTGCTGATCGTCTTCCCCCGCGGCCTCGCCGGCTTCATCGGAGATCTGTTCGATCGCCTTGGTGCCGCGGCCGGCCCACGACGCCAGGTGCAGGTGAGCCCCGATTTTTCCGCCCTGACATCGATGACGGACGGTGCGCCGAACCCCGGCCCGCTGCTCGAAGTCGCCGCCGCCTCCCGCAGCTTCGGCAACCTGCGCGCCGTCAACGCCGTCAGCTTCGCCGTCCAGCCCGGCTCCATCACCGCGCTGATCGGCCCCAACGGCGCCGGCAAGACCACCATGTTCAACCTCATCTGCGGCCAGCTTCCTCTCAACGGCGGCCAGATCCGCTTCGCCGGCCGGCCCATCCAGGCCCTGCCGCCGCGTGACATCGCCATGCTCGGCATCGGCCGCACCTTCCAGAACCTCCAGTTGTTCGACAACATGACGGTGCTGGAAAACGTCATGTGCGGCCGCCACCGCCTCACCCGCACCGGCATCCTCGCCATCACCGCCCGCCTTCCCGGCGTCCGCCGCGAGGAGCGCGCCACCACCGACGCCGCACGCGCCTGCCTCCGCTTCGTCGGCCTGCACGGCGCGGACGCCATGCGCCCTTCCGAACTCGCCTTCGGCCACCAGCGCCTGGTCGAAATCGCCCGCGCCCTCGCGCTGCGCCCCCGCCTGCTGCTGATGGACGAACCGGCGTCCGGCCTCAATGACAGCGAAACCGAGGCTTTGGCCGAACTCATCCTGCGCATCGCCGCCCTCGGCACCACGGTGCTGCTGGTGGAACACGACATGCGCATCGTCATGGGCCTGGCCGACCACGTGGTGGTGATGGACCACGGCGAGAAAATGACCGACGGACCCGTGGCCCAGGTGCGCGCCGATCCCCGCGTCATCGGCGCCTATCTCGGCCAGGAGGACGCCGCCGATGCTGCTTGAAATCACCGCCCTGCGCAGCGGCTACGGCACTACGCCGGTCCTGCATGATGTGTCGCTCCACGTTGGCGAGGGCGAGATCGTCGCCCTCATCGGCGCCAACGGGGCCGGCAAAAGCACGCTGCTGAACACCATCATGGGCCTGATCCCCACCACCTCAGGCACCATCGGCTTCTCCGGCAGCCCCATCACTGGCCTCGCCACCCAATCCATCGTCCGCGCCGGCCTCGCCCAGGTGCCGGAGCGCCGCCAGTTGTTCGGCACCATGACGGTGGAGGAAAACCTCCGCATGGGCGCCTACACCAGCCCCGACCGCGCCGCTGCTTTGGCCGACCTGCACGCCCAGTTCGACCGTTTCCCCATCCTGCGCGAACGCCGCCACCAGCTCGCCCAAACCCTCAGCGGCGGCGAACAGCAGATGGTCGCCATCGCCCGCGCCGTGATGTCCCGCCCGCGCCTGCTCCTGCTCGACGAACCCTCCCTCGGCCTCGCCCCCATGATCGCCGCCGGCATCCTGGTGCAGATCGGCATATTGCGGGATGCCGGCACCACCATCCTCGTCGTCGAGCAGAACGCCCGTGCCGCGCTGGGCATCGCCGACCGCGGCTACGTCATCGAAAACGGCCGCATCACCCTCGAAGGCACCGCCGCCACCCTGCTCGGCAGCACCGCCGTGCAGGACGCCTACCTCGGCGGCCAGGGCGGCGCCCAGGGCGTCGAGGCCCGCATCCGAGACCGCCGCCTGGCCATCCTCGGCCGCTGAACCCTCCCCCCGCACTGGAACCCGGCATGACCGCAAAACCCCACATCATCATCGCCGGCGCCGGCATCGGCGGCATCGTGGCCGCCTTGTCCCTGTTGCAACGCGGGTTTGACGTCGATCTCTACGAACAAGCGACCGACCTGCAGGAAATCGGCGCCGGCGTGCAGATCAGCGCCAACGGCTCCCGCGTGCTGTGCGCCCTCGGCCTGGAAGCGGCGATGACCGGTATCGCCAGCATCCCGCTCGGCAAGGAAGTCCGCCTGTTCAGCACCGGGCAGACCTGGAAAATGTATGACGTCGGGGCCGGCTCGGTCGAACGCTACGGCGCGCCCTACTGGATGGTCCATCGCGGGGACTTCCATCGCGTGCTGCTCAACGCCCTCGAAGCCGCCAAACCCGGCTGCGTCCACCTCGGCGCCCGCTGCACCGGCTTCACCCAGGACGGCGGCGGCGTCACCCTCACCACCCAGGACGGCCGCCACATCCATGGCGACGTGCTGGTTGGCGCCGACGGCGTGCATTCCCGCATCCGCAACGCATTGTTCGGCGAATCCAAGGCCAAGTTCACCGGCTTCATCTGCTGGCGCGCCGTGATCCCGATGTCCCGCCTGCCCGAGCGGCTGCATCGCCCCTACGGCGTCAACTGGATGGGCCCGCACGGCCACGTCGTCACCTACCCGCTGCGGCGCGGCGAACTGCTCAACCTCGTCACCGCCATCGAGCGTGACGACTGGCTCGGCGAAAGCTGGTCCGAACCCGGGGACATGGCGGAATTCCGCGCCGATCTCGCCATCTGGCACCCCGATGTGCAGGCCATCCTGGATCAGGTGGACGTGCCATACAAATGGGCCCTGCTCGGCCGTGAACCGCTCGATACCTGGTCGGTCGGCCACGTCACCCTGCTCGGAGACGCCTGCCACCCCACGCTGCCCTTCCTCGCCCAGGGCGCCAACATGGCCATCGAGGACGGCATGGTGCTGGCCCGTTGCCTCGAAACCTACGCCGATGTGCCCGAAGCCCTGCGCCGCTACGACCTCGCGCGGCGTGACCGCACCACCCGCATCGTGCGCGGCGCCGCCGACAACGTGCACCGCTTCCACAACCCCAAGCTGGCTGACCCAGCGTCCGCGCAGGATTTCGTCAGCCGCGAATTCCACCCCGACCGCGTCTCCGAACGCTACGACTGGCTGTTCGAATACGACGCGCTGACCGTGCCGGTTTGAGCTTCAATCGCCGTGAAAAGGATTTCCACGTGATGTCATTTGAGACCAGCGGCCCGATCGCCCGGCCGCGCCGAAGTACGATGATCGCCGCAGCACTGGCGCTGGCCCTCGGCACCGCCGCCCCGGCGTGCGCCCAGACCACCCCGGCCGAACCGGCCGTGCTCAAGATCGGCGTGCTGACCGATGTATCCGGCCCCTATTCGATGAACAGCGGCATGGGCTCGGTCGAAGCCGTCCACATGGCCGTCGAGGCGTTCGGCGGCACCGTCGCCGGCCGCAAGATCGAGGTGCTCTACGCCGACCACCAGAACAAGCCCGATATCGGCTCCGCCATCGCGCGGCAGTGGTTCGATGTCGAGCATGTCGATGTCATCGTCGACCTGGTGAACTCCGCCATCGCCCTCGCCGTGCTGGACCTCGCGCGCTCGCGCAACAAGATCACCCTCATCACCGGCTCGGCCTCCACCGAGATCACCAACGGCTCCTGCTCGCCGCTCGCCGCGCAATGGACCTTCGACACCTACCAGCTCGCCAACGCCACCGCGACATCGAACTACCAGGCCGGTGGCAAGTCCTGGTTCTTCATCACGCCCGACTACACCTTCGGGCTGTCAGCGGAACGTGAGATTTCCGTCCGCGTGAAAGCCCTCGGCGGCACCGTCGCCGGCAGCGTTCATTTCCCGCTCGGCACCACGGACTACGCCTCGTACCTGCTCCAGGCCAAGCAGAGCGGCGCGAAGGTGATCTATTTCGCCAATTCCGGCCCCGACCTGATCAACGCCGTCAAGCAGGCCGGCGAGTTCGGCGTGGTGCGCGACGGCATCATGGTCGCCGCCACCTTCACCGAACTCGAGGTCGGTTCCATCGGCCTCAACCTCGCGCAAGGCGCGGTAACCGCTTCGCCGTGGAGCATGAACCGGACCCCGGCGGCGGCCGAATGGTCCAAGCGCTATGTCGAGCGCACCAGGAAAACCCCGGCCTTCAGCCACGCTGCGCTCTACTCCACGGTGCGGCACTACTTGCAAGCCGTCGCCGACAGCAAGGCGTTCGATGGCCCCACCGTGATGGCCCGCATGCGTGCCACCCCGGTCAATGACATCTTCACCGCCAACGGCGTGCTGCGCGTGGACGGGCTGATGGAGCACGACTGGTATCTCAATCAGGTAAAATCCCCAGCGGAATCCAAAGCCCCCGGGGACTACTTCAAACTCATCGCCACCCTTCCTGGTGCACAGGTCGCCCGGCCGCTGTCCGAAAGTACGTGCGTTCTCGTCAAGAAATAGCCCGGGCAAGCCGCCCGACCGACGTAGGTCTTGGCTGGGACCTACGTCTCATCGGCCTTGCGGCGCCGGCGCGCGGCGGCAGCGTATTCACCCCGCGGCCGGTTCTCGGTGACATTGGGGCGCACGACGGTGTCGTAGAAGTTGTCCCAGTCCTCGGGTTGCAGGCCCTCGATGTCCCGCGTGATGGCGTAGTTGTTCTGCGCCTGCTCATCGAGCGCCTCGCGAGGGATGGGCTGCACCTGGAACAGCGGCAGCTCGTTGTTGAATTCGATCGGCGTGTCAGTCTTGGTGAGGCGAATGTTCGTCAGCAGCGGACCGAACCAGCGATCGGTCTCGATGATACCCTCGAACAGCTCGTAGCCGCCGCGGCGGGGGAAATTGGCCGGCGGCCGCACCAGCAGGCTCCAACCGGGAATGGTGCGTGCAATCAGGCCCGACCAGATGTTGACCAGGCCAGGCTCCTGCAACGAGGCCAGCATCGGCGGCGAGAAACCACGGATTTCCTCGGGCGCCCGTTCGTCGAAATACTTGGGAAAATAGGGATACTGCGCGGCCTTGAGCGGCATCCAACCATGCTCATTGCCCTCGTACGTCCATTGGATATCATGGCCGTCCCAGATAAGGGTAAAGTTCAGGGGGACAAACACATAGTACCCGAAGGCCGACGCGGTGGTGACAGGTTCGCAGTAGCGAAACGCCCGGGTGGGCAGGCTGCCTGCCGCCGAGCGGTCGGCCCGCTGCGGCATGCGCGCGTCGGGGATCATGCGGTAGAATGTCACACGCGGGGTCCGCCCGGCGGGGTCCGGCGCGATGGGCTCAGACGTGGGAAGGGGGGATTTCATGTCGGCAATCTCGCTTTGTCCCGGAGCACCACATGCGAAGAAACCGGGCGCGGGACCCGGTTTCTACAAGCTATGGTGCGAGGTGGTCCACTAGCCGGGCGTACCCGGCCGGAAATGTCAGCGCGAGGCGGGCAGCGTGCGGGCGACAGCGCCGAGACGAACCTTGCCGGCATCAGCGGTCGGCAGGGTGCGGGCGACGGCGCCGAGGCGAACCTTGCCGGCATCAGCGGTCGGCAGGGTGCGGGCGACGGCACCAAGGCGAACCTTGCCGGCATCAGCGGTCGGCAGCGTGCGGGCGACGGCACCAAGGCGAACCTTGCCGGCATCGGCGGTCGGCAGGGTGC
>CAIMWH010000028.1 GCA_903845065.1 uncultured Rhodospirillales bacterium
TCGCCGCCTGAACCGCCCACATCCTCTTGAAACCGAAGGGACAGCGCTCTCGCCACGCCAATGCCGTGGCTGACGCTTCCCTCGCCGCGCAAGGAGCGCGTCCGATATGCCAATCCTCCCCTGGCGCGCCCACCAACGCCACCACCGGCAGCGGCGCCAGCCAGAACATGCCGCCGTCGATGGTGATGAACGCCTTCATCTACGCAGGAGCCTGACATGCAGATCGAACGTCCGATCCTGGACGCCCTTGGCGGCCTCGACGCCGTCGCCACAGCGGTCGCCGCCCTGGCCATCGAGTGGCAGCAGCATGCCTTCACCGTCGGAGTTCCGGCCCCCTCGGCCCATCCAGTCATCGAGGCGATCTGGCGCGCCGGCGGCATGGATACCGTCGAAGTCCTCGATCCGCCGATCGACGCCACGCCCGCCCCCGCGCCACGGGCGATCCCGGCCCTCGACTTCCGGCGCCGCTTCACGCCGGCCGAGCGTGCGGCCGTCACCCTGGCCGCGTCCTGCGCGCTCGAACAGGGCGATGCGACGCTGCAAGTCTGGCTCGACGATGTGAATGCCGCTCTCGCGGTCCACCTCGACCACCCAGAGGTCGCCGAGGGGATCGGGGCGCTGGTGACCGTCGGACTGATCGCCCCGGAGCGCGTCGCCGAGAGCCTCGGCCCGGCCTTCACGGAAGCCGAGTTGCACTACGACGCCTGGGCCTTCGCCGACACCGACCTTCCCGGCGAAATCGGCTGGTATCGCGGCACCGACGAAATCTCCGCCTCCGATGCCGCCACGCAAATCGTCGCCAGCACCGGGGCTGTACTCGCCGGCGGCCGCGCCGGGCTGCTGCGGATGTTTGATCCCCTGGCAGCGGCGGCCGAGCAGTACAGCCTGCCATCCGCCTGGATCATCGACTGCAAGCCAGTGGCCTTGCCGGCGGCGCTGCGGCCACTGCCGGTCGCAGTGGCAGTGGACTGGCAGCGCAACTGGACGCCAATGACCGATCTCGCCGGCTCTGTCGCCAACACCCTGCGCGCGCAACTTCAAGGAGCCGCCTCCGGCCCGGCGCGGGCGATTTCCACACTGATCACAAATCGTGTCGCCCAACAGCGCGACATCACCTTCGCAGGGCTCTACTGGGCGCAGGCCGATGCGCTTGCTCGCGCCGCGAAATGGCAGGCCTTCCTCGAGGCGGGGCCGCGGGTCTTCGAGGTCACCACCGACCGCTACTTGGGCCAGATCGAATGCGGCGACATTGGCCGCGTCGCTTATCCCGCCTTCGGCCTCGATGCCGGCGTCCGCGTCGTCGTGGTCGGCTGGCGCGAGGCCCTCGGCGCACGGCGTCTCACCCTCATCCTCGTCACTTTGCCGGAGGTATAACCGTGGCTGGAGCCTTCCTCTGGGATGATCGGGTCGCGAAAGCGGCCAGCCTGACGGCTGTCACCGGCACGCCCGTCGCCTCCATGCCCTTGTCGAACCTGCTCGATCCCCAGCCGCGGCTCCGTGCCCGTCTTCTCGGCAGCGCCGCCGGCGTGCTGGTCGACTTCGGGGCCGATACCGCCATCGACGCCGCTGCGTTAATCTCAACCACCCTGCCGGCCGACGCTACTGTCCGGTGGCGAATTGGCCCGGCTGAATCCCTGGTCGAAGCCACGCCGCTGTTCGACCTGCGCTTCGACACCGGCAGCATCACCCCGCCGCCCGGCTACACCTTCCGCCGCGCCTCGACCGGGTGGTGCTTCGACGCTACCGGCGCCCTGGTAGCGGTGGCTACCGACACGCCACGCTACGACCACGACCCGATCACGCTGGCCTGCCTCGGGCTGCTGCTGGAGGAGGCACGCACCAACGCGGTGCGAAACCCTCGCTTCGAGGGCGCCACCGCCGGCACGCCCGGCACGGCACCGACCTACATGAGCGGCCTGAACGGGTCCGGCCTCACCGGCAGCATCGTCGGTACGGGCACCGCATCTGGGGTCCCTTACGTCGACGTCCGCATCCAGGGCACCGCGAGCGGCATCGCGGCCACCATGAACTTCGAGACCAACGCCGCAATCGCCGCGGCACAGGGACAGGCCTGGTCGCTGTCCGCCTTTGTCGCCGTAATCGGCGGCTCGCTGGCCAACATTTCCAGCACGATCCTGGCCACCAACGAATACACCGCCGCCCTGGCTTACGTCGGCTCCAGCCTCGTGTCCGCCGGACTCGGCGTGGACAGCGTTCTGCGCCGCTCCTCGGTCACCGGGATCATCGCCGGTGCCACCGTCGCCAGCGTCATGCCCTACCTCAGGCTCAACTTCGCCTCGGGCGCGATCATCGACGTCACCCTCCGGGTCGGGTTGCCGCAGATGGAACTCGGTGCCTTCGTCACGAGCCCGATCCTGCCCGCCATCGGCAGCCCGGCCGCCACCACTCGAGCAGTCGACCAGCAATGGATCGCCGGCATGGCGATCGACGGTGCCGCCGGCATGTCAGTGCTGGTGGACTTCACCGGGACGACCGGCGGGGTCGGCGTCATCGTGCCATGGTCGTTCACCCCGGCGAGCGCCGCTTTTGCCGATTCCGCCTATCTCACCCAATCCGGCGTCTTCGCCAACATCGGCGTCACCCAGCTCGACAGCGTCCATGGCAACTATGCCTCACCGCCATCGCTCTCGGCCACCGAGGGGGCGGCAAACCGGGTCGTCGCGACCTTCGGACCCGCGGGCATCACCCTGGCCTGCAACGCCGCCACCCCGAACACCCACACACCGGTGCCGAGCTACGCCGGCATCCTGACCACCATGGGATTGGGTGGCGGTTCGTGGGGCGGCGGGCCGGGTACCGCGTCAGGGCGCAGCTACATCCGCCGTATCGCCTTCTATGCTCGGCAGTTGACGACCGGCCAGGCAAAGGCGCTGGCGTCCACCGGCAGTTCGCTCGATGCCACCGCGCTGAGCCACGACAGCGGCATCATCGCCGCCGCGACCAGCGACGCCGCCAACGGTAATGTCGTCCTGCTGCGTTCCACCGCCGCAACCGGCCGCTATATGCAGATCGACGCCGTGGCGCCCTCCGCCAGTGCCATTGATCTCGGGCGTCTGGTCGCAGGTCCGCTGTGGCGCGTGTCGCGTGCCATGGCCTATGGCGTCACCGAGGGGCGGTTGATGCTCGACCGGCGGGACCGCAACCCGCTGACCGGGGCCGAGTTCCCGGTGCTGGCCCTGGCCAACCCGCGCATCACGCGCTTCACCCTGCCGCTGCTCACCAACGCCGAAATCCGCGCCCAGCACCGCACCATGGTGACCGCCCTCGGGGCTGCCGGCGACGCGCTGTGGATCCTGGACACCGGCCTGGCACTAAGCGAGCTCAATATCCGCAGCCTGTGGGGCGCGATCGCAGCCTCCGGCGATGAGGCCGTGGCGGTGCGGGACCACCCCGCTAGCAACAGCCGTAGCTTCCGCATCGTCGAACGTCTGTAGGAGAGCCCCATGCCAAATGCCGAGGAAGTCGCGCGGCAGATCGCCGTGCACGAAGCCGTCTGCGCCGAGCGATGGAAGCAGACCAATACCCGCCTGTCGCGGATCGAGATCGTGCTGGGCGTCATCGTCCTCCTGCTGCTCGTTGGCGAGGGGTCGGTGATCGATGTGCTGAAGCGGGTACTCGGAGGCTGATGTCGAGCCGGCCCCATCTGCTGTTCAGAAGGCCCGGTCAGTGATCACGAGTGGCATGTTTGGATCAATCAACCCCTTCTCTCGGGCAGCTTGCCGGGCAGTGAACAGCACAACTTTCCGGCCATCCTCGTCCAACGCGTCCCAAATGCGCAGGACCTCAGCCCTTTGTGCTGCACCAGGTCTCCGCCCCGGAAGGCGCTCCGAAGGTGCGCGCTTCATAGTGTCAAATCTCGCATACTTGGGATCCATGTTAGATTTCCTCTCGTAGCACGCGTTTTGCTTGCAACTGAGCTTCGAGTTTCGGTCTATAGAAATCCAAGAACGCCTTCGCCCAACGTCGGGAGGTTTTGCACTCAATCGGAATCGAGACGCTCAAACTGACGGAAATGTCTTCGACAAATTTTAGCTGCTTGAACGACGGCGGCAGATCGTCGATGCTGTCAACAGGTACGGGAAACACGGGCTTGCCGCCAGTGTTGTAGATCGGGCCGTGTCGATTGGAGCCTTGGAATCCATTCGACCAGCCCGTGGAGGGGCGATTTCCCGTCCCGCGGCTATTCCGATACACATAAACCTCCCCACTGATCCGCTCGCGCGATGCGTGAAGTTGCCGTCGGTCGATTGTTAACCATGATGGCCACAATTTCCAATCTTATCCATTTGCATGCTGCTGCGTCAAAGCCCGCTCGACGGCCGCGTCGGGGAATCCCGCTGGTCAGATCAGGACGATTTCGCTCTAGTCCGCATCAGCAAGTGAGTTCCCCCGCGCGGCCACAGCATCGCCCGATCGGAACAGCTTTTCCAAGGTCTTGCGGTCGACGCCCGCAGCTTCCATCAATTCCTTTAGGCCCCCCATAAGCTTTTCGTCCTTGAGATCCTCGATGGAAATGTCTTTGTAGATATCCTTGGCCTCGGGTGCACCAAGCGACAAAGCTTGTTCGAACATCTCTCGGGCGGCATTCTCGATATTCTGTTTGCAGGAGGCTTCGTCCACTCGACCCCTGCGCAATAGGCTTGGAGGGGGCGATGCCTTCCAGAACTCCAAGAACTCCGTGACCATGGTTGCGCAAAATTTCTCTTTCATGGCCTCGAACTGGACTTTCAGCGCCGTTTGATATGCCTCCGTCATCTTTAGCAGACGGCTAACCCGTCCTATTCATGGGGCTGACGTTCGTTTCGCGATTTGAGCGGCGGGCATGGATTTCCTGTCGCCTGTTTCATCGCGGTAGCCGGTGGTTTTTGATGGGCGTTGGGGTTTCGGGCTGCGGTTGGTTCGGGGGCA
>CAIMWH010000029.1 GCA_903845065.1 uncultured Rhodospirillales bacterium
GTCCGACTGCAGCGGGAGGAGTATATGAAGCGTTGGAAGGAGCGTAACCCAGAGAAGGTCATTGCCAAATACGTGCTACGTTACGAAGCCGTGGGCGACCGTGAGCGTGCCTCGGCGCGGCTGCGGTCGCAAGAGCGACGCGAGCGGGATCGCGAAGCTGCCCGAGAAGCAGATCGCCAGTATCGCGCCCAAAATCTGGAGCGGATGAGGGCTCGGGCGCGCGAGCGTTACGCGCGAAAGAAACAATTGAAGGCAGTAACTGAGAATGCGGAGCGACCTGATGCGATGCCGCACCTGTCCGCGCCCTGCCCGCCATTGGGACTGGTTCCACCGCTATCGCGGCATTCGGCTCCACTGGACGGTGCCGACCTGCTCCCCGGTCTGCCTCGAACTCTGGAAGGGGCGACGCATGATTGATCCCAACCCGATCGAACTGGCCGCCATGCGCCAGGCCGGCGATCGCGCTGGCGACTACATCGACAGCCTCGGCCGCACCGACATGGCCGCCTGGTCCAAGCCGGAGTGGACGGCGTTCATCGCGGCGATCTGCGGCAGCTACGTCGACGCCTTGATCGACCAACAACGCGGCGCCAACGAGGCGGCGCGCAAGGTGACGGGGGTACCGTTCTGATGGTGCCCACCGCAATGGCCGTGCACGGCGCACGCCTGATCGACAACGGCTATCCGGTGCTTCCGATCATGCCCGGCACCAAGGTCCCGGGCCGGTTCACCCAGGGGGAGTGGCGCCCCTACGCGGACTGGGCGCGTCACTGCGATCGGGCCACGACCGAGACCGAGGTCGAGGTCTGGCAGACCTGGCCTGACTGCGGCGTGGGCGTCGCCTGCGGCGCCGTCGTCGGGATCGACATCGACCTACTGGACGCTGAATTGGCCATCAAAGTGGCGGACCTGGCGCAGGAGATGCTCGGACCGACGCCCTGTATCCGCATCGGCCAATCGCCCAAACGGCTCCTGGTCTACCGCAGCGAGGGGCCATTTGCCGGCCGCAAGCGCCATCCGCTCGAGGTGCTCGCCCGTGGTCAGCAATTCGTCGCCCACGCCATTCATCCTGGCACCGGGCAACCCTATGCCTGGCCCGAGGACAACCTCATCGACGTGACCCTCGACCGCCTGCCGATGATCACCGAGGCGCAGGCGATGGATTGGCTCGATCGCGCCCACGCCATGATCCCGGCGGAGTTGAAGCCGCAATCGCTGATCGGAGAGATGGCCCACGGAGCGCAGTGGAAGGGCCCGTCCGATCCCCGCGGCACCTATGATGCGATCGCCGCGGCCCTCGAATTCATCCCCAACGAAGACCTCGACGGCACTTCCTGGATCACCATCGGCAATGCCATCAAGGCGGCGCTTGGCGACGAGGGCAAGGACCTCTGGTGCGCCTGGTCACGGCAGTCGACCAAGTCTGGCGCGTCCGGCAAGCCCAACACGCCGGAGCGCCGCTGGTCGCGGCTGCGGCCGCACAGCATCGGCGCCGGCACCCTCTACGGCCTGGCCGTCGACCGCGGCTGGGTGCCGCCCCCCGAGGTAATCCTGAATGCCGGCGCGGCAGAACAGGCCACGCAGCCGCACCCCGCCTCCGGCTTGCTGGCCAAGCTCGCGGCGCTGCAAAGCGCAACACCGCCAGCCCCGACACCGTATCGCGTGCCGCCCGACCTGCTCGATGTGGATGGGGCGCTTCGGCTCTTCATCGACTACGCCACCAGCACCGCCGTGAGCCCACAGCCGTTCCTGGCCCTTGGCGCGGCGCTGTGCCTGATCGGCGCCGTCGCCGGGCGCCGTTATCGCACGCCCACCGACCTGCGCAGCAATCTCTACGCCATCGGGATCGCCGACAGCGGTGGCGGCAAGGATCACGCCCGCCGCTGCGTGAAGCGCCTGCTTTTCGCTGCTGGACTTGATCGTTACTTGGGTGGCGAAGATTTGGCCTCCTCGACAGGCCTTCTCTCCGCCCTGCAGGTCCATCCTTCGCGCCTGTTCCAACTCGACGAATTCGGCCAGTTCCTGAAGCTGGTTCTGAACCCGCGCTCGCCGTTCCACAAGACGGCGATCTGGACCGAGTTCACCAAGCTGTTCACCTCGGCGGCCGAGCCCTACATCGGCTCCGAGTATGCGGATCAGAAGGAACGTCCGCGCAAAACCATCCAGCAGCCCTGTGCCTGCGTGTGGGGCGTCACCGTGCCGGCGCCATTCTGGGCGGCGCTGGAGGGCGGGGCACTCGCAGACGGGTCGCTCGCCCGCTTCCTGGTGTTCCTGACCGACGATGACTACCCAGAGCGCACCGATAACCCCCTCATGATCGACCCACCGGCGGAGCTCGTCGCCAGTCTCCAAGCGATTGCCGCCGGCGTGCCAGGCCATGATCATGGTGGCAACATCGCCGATAGCATGGACGCCACGACGCCCATCAAGCCCTACACGGTGCCTTTGGCGCCGGCCGCCGATGCCGCTATGGCGGCGGTGCGCCGGGAGGCCACGGAGCTACTGCGCAGCAACCGAGGCACCTACGCCACGGCCATGTTCGGCCGCTACGCCGAGAACACCGCGAAGCTCGCCATGCTGGCCGCGATCAGCCGCAATCCGGCTGCACCTGTCACCGACGCCAGGGACGTGATCTGGGCCGCCGGCTTGGTGGAGCACTGCATCGGCACCTTGCTTCGCGAGGCAGACCGGCGCGTCGCTGACAACGAGGTCGAGGCCCGCCACAAGAAGATGCTCGAGGTCATCCGCGCTGGGCGGCGCCTGTCGCGCTCCGACCTCGTCCGCAAGACCCAGTTCCTCTCGCGCCGAGAGCGCGAGGAGATCCTGGCCTCCCTCACCGAGAGCGGCTTGGTCATGGCGCAGATCGAGGCTGGAGGGACCAAGAGCACGACCTACTACATCGCCGCCGCCACGCCGGAACGCGCCGCCAGCCGGATGGTGAATTCATGACGCATACACGACGATTGAGCCGTAAAATGCGCCGCAAGCCAGGACCGAGGCCGGCTTACGCGCGCAATTCAATAATTCAAATTTTTCGCGCGCACGCGAACATATACACATGCTGGGGTACCATGGAGAGATATAGTATTATAATTATAATTATTGAATTATTCTCTCTACTCCTAGGAGGTCCTGGGGTTCTACGGGGTCAATCGTTCAATTCGTTCCGAGTTCGGCTTGAAGTCAGCCGGGTGGCAGGTCCATGACCCTGCCCGGTGCACCCCGCCCACCCCGTAGCAGCCTCGACCGCGGCACGCGTAGCCCCGCCACCAGCCCCGAGATGGAGGCCCTGCGTCGGCGCGTCTGGCGCGACCAGGGGGTGGTCTCCCTTGCCCTCGATGACATCACCGACCCCTGGCTCCGCCAGGCCGTCACCAACGAAGCCGTGCGCCGCTGGGGCCCACGCAATGGAGGATCGAACCATGGCCGTTAAGCGCAACCGCAAAACCACCCAGCCGCCGCGGGATGACCTCTCCAAGCCAACCAAATGGCGGCTCCAGCACGGTGGCTTCAGCGCGCCAGGCTTCGATGCTGATCCCGAGACGGGGGCGGTCGTCGTGCATCGCCGTGCCGTCGATACCCTCGGCCAGATGCTGGCGAACGGGACGATCAGCCAGGAGATGCATGACGCGGGCGTACTGTTTGGCGCGCTATTCCGCAAGGCTGCGATCGAGCACGTCGCGACGTCGGCCTTCCTGCATATGCCCGGCCGCAGGGCTGATCATCTGTCCGAGACCAGCGTGCATGCCCGGATCAAGATCGCCGACGCGATGGACGTGCTGGGCGGCCACGACACGGCAGCAGGCTCCTGCGCTTGGCACGTGCTGGGCAACGGGGCATCGGTGCGGGAATGGGCGATCCGCCGCGGCTGGGGCGGCAAGCCGGTCGCGCCGCCGCAGGCCCAGGGCATGCTGGTGGCGACGCTGAGCGTGCTAACGGCGCATTTTGGGCTGGTCGTCACGCCTAGGGCGGCGTGACGCGATGCGA
>CAIMWH010000030.1 GCA_903845065.1 uncultured Rhodospirillales bacterium
CGCCGGCGAAGGTGTCGAAGTCTTTGTCGGTGAGGGGGAGCGAGAGCGCGATCAGGCAGCGTTTGGGCATCATGAAGATGCCGTGGGCGAGCAGGTCGAAGAACAGCAGTTCGCGCAGTTTGGCATTGGCTTTGGCCCCATCGGCGGGGGATTTGATATCGCCGCGCATGGTGTGCGGCGCGATCATGGAACCGATGCCGGTGAACTGGAGGGCCACGTCGGCCTTGGCGCAGATGGCGTTGAGGCGGTTGCGCAGCGCGTCGCCCCGGGCGTTGAGATCGATGGCGGCTTCCGGCGTATAGGCCTTGGTGAGTCCGGCGATGCCGCAGGCCATGGTGAACACGTTGTTGTTCTGGGTGCCGGAGTGCGGCAGCGCGTCCCCCCGGCGCGGATCGAAGCGATCGAGCCATTCGGCCTTGCCGCCGAAGGCGCCCGCCGAGAACCCGCCGCCGATATATTTCCCGAGCGAGGTGAGGTCCGGGATGATGTTGTATTTCTGCTGCAACCCGCCGGGCGAGAGCCGCGAGGTCATCACCTCATCGAAAATCAGCGCGATGCCGTGGGCGGTACATTTGTCGCGCAACATCTGGAGGAATTCGACCGAGGCCGGAATGCACCCGCCGCCACCGATCATCGGCTCGATGATCACGCAGGCCAGGCGATCGGCATTGGCGTCAATCGCGGCGGCAGTGGCATCGAGGTCGTTATAGGGCGCAACAACGGTTTCGAACGGCACGTTGATCGGGTTCACCGCGGCGGCAAAGGTCAGGAACCCGCCGTGATAGCACCCGCTGAACCCCAGCACCGCCGGCCGCCCGGTCACCACGCGCGCAAGCTGCACGTTGAACATATTGGCTTCGGTGCCGGAATTTACGAACCGCACCCGCTCGATGGAGGGGAACCGGTTGACGATCACATCCGCCAGCCGGCCTTCCAGCGACGAATGCCCGCCATAGTTCCAGCCCAGCGCCAGGCGATCATCGATGGCGGCGCGGATCACCGGGTGGGAGTGGCCATAAACGCCGGCCGTCGCCTCGCCGAGGAAATCGACATAGGAGTGCCCGTCCTCGTCCCACAGCCGGGCGCCCTCGCCGCGGCGGAACATCAGGGGGAACGGGTCAAAATGAATGCCGGAGCGGGTGTTGCCGCCGGGCAGATGCGCCAGCGCCTTGGTGTGCAGGGCGGAGCTATTGGGGTTGCCCTTGGCATAAAGCGCCTTCGCTTCGTCGAGGGCCTGGGCGACGTCGGCATTGGGTGCGACCGCGATGTTCATCGAACGATCCTTCTTCTGGTGCTGAAACGCCGAGACTAGGAGGGGATGGCATTTCTGGCCAGGGGGAGGGGTGTATCCGCGCCCGCGCCTGGCCTAGCGTTGCGCGGGAAACGGTTCGAGGGGGGCGTGAGGCAATGCGGATCACCGAGGTTGAACCCATTCTGCTGCGCGGGGAGACCACCTACCAGGCCACCTCCGGCGCCGAGGAGGCCACCGACAACGGCGATTGGCAGTTGCTGGTACGGGTGGCCACCGACGCCGGCATCACCGGCTGGGCCGATGTGGAAACCCTCGCCCCCGCCGCGGTGGCCATCATTTCCGGGCAGGGCATGTCGGTGCTCGGCTTCCACACCCTGGGCGAACTGCTGATCGGCGAAAACCCGCTCGATGTCGCGCGGCTGTGGGACAAGCTCTATATCGGCAGCGCCTATTACGGCCGGCGCGGCATCGGCATGCAGTGCATTTCCGCCATCGACAACTGCCTGTGGTCCATCCGCTCGCAGGCCGCCGGCGTATCGCTGGCCCGCATGCTGGGCGGCCGCCGGCGCGACCGCGTCACCGCCTACGCCTCCACCCTGTTCCGCGAAACCCCTGACGCGATGGCGGCGGCGGCGCACGGCTACGTGGAGCGCGGCTTCCAGGCGGTGAAATTCGGCTGGGGCGTCTTCGGCGAAGACCCCGGCCGAGACCGCGAACTGGTCGCCGCCGCGCGCGAGGCCCTGGGCCCCGCCCGCCATCTACTGGTCGATCCCGGCTGGTATCCCGCCGGCTGGAAGGGCGAATGGCGCCCCCGCTCCCGCCGCGAAAGCATCGCCATGTGCCGCATGCTCGGCGAATACAACGTCGGCTGGGTGGAGGATTTCATCCACCCCGAACGCTTCGACGAATACGCCGCCGTGCGCGCCGAAAGCCCCGTCCCGGTCGCCGCCGGCGAGCAGGTCGCCACCACCTGGGAGTTCGAACGCTTCATCCGCCAGGGCTGCGTTGACGTGATCCAGCCTGACCTCTCGCGCTGCGGCGGCGTGAGCGTGGCCATCCAGGTCGCCCGCATGGCCGAGGAGGCGGGGATCGACCTGGTGCCGCATTCCTGGCTGACCCACCTGTTGACCGGCTACAGCCTGCAATTGATCGCCACCCTGCCGCGCGCCCGCTTCGTCGAATTCAACGTCAGCCAGTCACCGCTGACCCGCGGCATCGCCGGCGCCGTCTTCGAAATGTCCGCCGATGGCACCGTGCCCATCCCGGACACGCCAGGCATCGGTGTCGAGGTGGATGTCGATTTCGTCCGCGCCCATCGCGCGAACTAGCCAAGAGGAGGCACCAGACCATGGAACGCAGCATCGTCCGCCCGGCCGGGCTGGACCTCGAAACCCCGGGCCGGCGGGACTATTACGTCGCGCTCGAGCACGACTCCATCTGGGGCGACCACCTCATCCCGCTCACCGTCTTCGTGGGTGCGCACGCCAAACCGGGGCAGGGGCTGGTGGCGTTCGGCTCCAACCACGGCAACGAATACGAAGGCCCCATGGCCATCCGCCATTTGATGGATGACATCACCCTCGCCGATGTCGCCGGGCGGATCATCCTCGTCCCCGTCCTCAACGTCGCCGCCTTCCGCGCCGGCACGCGCGATTCCACCTTCGATGATCGCGTCAACCTCAACCGCGCCTTCGTCGATGACGCCGGCAAGCGCCCCGGCCTCGCCGGCATCACCCACCGCATTGCCGCCTTCGTGCGCGAGGCGATCTGGTCCCACGTCCACGTGGTGATTGACCTCCACGCCGGCGGCCAGGTCGCCCGCTTCACCCAATGCACCAGCTTCCACCCCCTGGAGGACCCCGAACAGCACCGCCGCATCGAACAAACCGCCCGCTGGTTCGGCACCCCCCTGGTCATCACCTACCAGAACGAAACCCCCGGCCTGCTGCCCAGCGAGGCCGAGCGCCTCGGCAAGATCACCATCGGCACCGAGTTGGGTTGGGGCGGCGCGGTCCAGGCCACCGGCGTCCGATACGCCCGCCACGGCGTCACCGCCGCCGCCATCCACAACGGCCAGCTTCGCGGCACCATCGAGAAAATCGGCCACCACGCCGCCGGCACCCAGCGCATGGCCGCCATGGTGGACCGCGCATGCTTCACCCCCGCCCCCTTCGCCGGCCACTACGAACCCCTGCGCGAGTGCGGCGAAATGGTGCAAGCCGGTGACACCATCGGCCTGCTGCATGATTTCGACCGCATCGACCTGCCCGCCTGGCCCGTCCGCGCCGGCGTCGACGGCATCGTCATCGCCCAGGCCTGGGCCGCGCCCATCCTGCAAGGCCAGCACATCCTGGTCGTCGGCCGCATGCGGGACTTCCAGAGCTAGCCCGCAACGGGCATCCTGCCCGCGAAGTCCTGGGAGACCGTCCATGCGCATGAAAGCCGCCATCCTCCGCGCGCAGGGGCGTCCGCGCCCCTACGCCGAATCCCTGCCGCTGTCGGTGGAAGACGTCGAATTGCAGCCCCCCGGCCCCGGCGAAGTCCTCATCGAAATCGTCGCCGCCGGCCTCTGCCACTCCGATCTCTCGGCCATCGAAGGCATCCGCACCCGCCCGCTCCCCGTCATCATCGGCCACGAAGGCGCCGGCATCGTGCGCGAAGTGGGCGAAGGCATCACCGATCTGCGCGCCGGTGATCATGTCATCACCGTCTTCGCCGCCAGCTGCGGCCACTGCCGCTGGTGCGTGAAAGGCCGCCCCAACCTCTGCCCCGCCGGCAACGCCGCCCGCTCCGCCGGCACCCTGCGCTCCGGCGCCCGCCGCCTGTTCCAGGACGGCCAACCCATCAACCACGGCAGCGGCCTCTCCCTCTTCGCCCAGTTCGCCGTGGTGGAACGGCGCTCGGCGGTGAAAATCGACAAGGACATCCCCCTCGATGACGCCGCCATCTTCGGCTGCGCGGTGATGACCGGGGCAGGGGCCGTCATCAACACCGCAAACCTCAAGGCCGGCGACAACATCGCCATCGTCGGCCTCGGCGGCGTCGGCATGAACGCCCTCTTCGCCGCCGTCGCCGCCGGTGCCGAACGCATCGTCGCCGTGGACGCCAGCGCCGAAAAACTCGCCATGGCCCGCCAATGGGGCGCCACCGACACCTTCCTCGCCACCGACCCGGACTGCGCCGCCCAAGTCAAAGCCGCCACCGGCGGCGGCCTCGATACCGTGGTGGAGGCCGCCGGCGTCATGAAAGCGGTCGAACTCGCCTACGCCATCACCGGCCACGGCGGCTGCCTGGTCTGCGCCGGCCTGCCCGACAGCAAAGGCCTGTTCTCCTACCCCCACGCGGACCTCGTCAGCAGCGAACGCGAAATCCGCGGCAGCTACATGGGAAGCTGCATCGCCGAACGCGACATCCCCCGCCTGCTCGCCCTCTACCGCCGCGGCAAACTCCCGGTCGACCGCCTGAAAAGCGGCTTCGTGCCGCTGGAAGATATCAACGCGGGGTTCGACCGGCTCGCGGAGGGCACGGTGCTGCGGCAGATCTTGAAGCCGAACGGGTAGGGGCGAAGCAAGGCTCCGCCGGGCAAGGGGCCTCCGCCCCTTGCAACCCATCACTACTCGCGGTTGTGGCAACAGCCTTCAGCAGCGGGGACGGGCGAAGCCTATCAAATCCCCATCCGCGCGATCGTGCCGAAATGCGCTCCCGATCGCCCGCGGCGCCAGCAAATCAAGGCCATCGCCCCAGCCGCGAGCAGTAGCGGGATGCAAGGGGCGGAGGCCCCTTGCCCGGCGGAGCCTTGCCTACCCTTCCGCCCCGATCTCCAACGCCTTCGCATAAACCTGCTTGCGCGGCAGCCCCGTCTCCGCCGTCACGATCGCCACCGCCTGTTTCAGGCTATGCCCGGTCATCGCCGTGCGCAGCCGGATCGCGAGGTCATCGGTATCGGCCGCCTCATCCTCCGCCGGCGCCACCACCAGCGTGATCTCCCCCCGCGGCGCCTCCGCCTTGAACCGTGCCGCGAGATCGGCGGCGCTGCCCCGGATGGTTTCCTCGAACCGCTTGGTGAGTTCCCGCCCCACCGACACCGCCCGATCCCCCAGCACCTCGGCGATATCCGCCAGCGTCTCGGCCAGCCGATGCGGCGCCTCGTACCACACCAGCGTCGCCCGCAGTCCCGCCCGCTCGGCCGCCCGCAACCCGGCGAACGCGGCCCGCCGCGCGGCCTGCTTGGGCGGCGGAAACCCCATGAACAGGAACGGATGCGGCGGCAGGCCCGACAATGTGAGCGCCAGCAGCGCCGCGTTCGGTCCCGGCAGCGCGTGCACCTTCATCCCCGCCGCAATCACCGCCCGCACCAGGCGAAACCCGGGGTCCGACACCAGCGGCGTCCCGGCATCGGATACCACGGCGATCAACTGCCCCTGCCGCAGCATATCCAGCACCTGGACGATGCGGCCCTCCTCATTATGGTCATGCATGGGCAGCGTTCGCGCCTGGATCGCGAAATAGCTGAGCAGCCGGGCGGTGACCCTGGTATCCTCGCACAACACCAAGTCGGCGGCCTTCAGGGTGGCGATGGCGCGCGCTGTCATGTCGCCGAGGTTGCCGATCGGGGTAGGAATGAGCACAAGTCCATCCTGCGGCACCGCGATACGGGCCGGGTGGTCTTGCGGGAGTGGGTCGGATGTTGCGTCGGTCATGGTTTGCGATTGCCTGCGGTCTTGTAGCACTGGCGGGCTGTGCTGGTACCCCCCAGGGATACTACGTCCCCGGGCAGGCGCGCTCGGTGCTGTTGCCGCGCCCCTACCAGACGCCCGGCCCGCCGGGCTACCAGACCAGCCAGCCGCCGATGCCCATCGAGGGTCCGGCCCCCGGCCTGCCGCTCTCCACCGCCGCGCCGGCCGGCCGCGCCGTGGCGCTGCTCGCCCCCCTCACCGGCGCCAATGCCGAGCGCGGCCAGGCCCTGGCCCAGGCAGCCAAGCTGGCGCTCTCTGCCGAAGGCTCCCCCACCCTCACTGTGCTCGATACCCAATCCACCCCCGAAGGCGCGGCGGTTGCGGTGCAACAGGCGATTTCGGGCGGCGCGGGCATGATCATCGGCCCGCTCACCGCCGCCGAAACCGCCGCCACCGCCGGCCCGGCCCAGGCTGCCGGCGTGCCGGTGCTGGCCTTCACCAATGACCCCGCCCAGTCCCACCCCGGCGTCTGGACCCTCGGGCTCACCCCCACCCAGCAGGTCCGCCGCGTCGTCGCCAGCCTCGCCGCCCAGGGCAAGACCAGCTTCGCCGCCGTCCTGCCCAATGACGCCTTCGGCCAGGCGATGGCCAACGCCCTCACCGCCGTGCTCGCCGAAGCCTCCCTGCCGCCGCCCGATATCCGCTTCCACGCCGGCACCATCCAATCCGCCAACATGGTGATGAAGGAGATCTCCCAATACGCCAGCCGCCGCGGCCCGCTCGACGCCCAGATGCGCGCCGCCCGCGCCCTGCACACCGCCGAGGGCCGCAAGCGCGCCGCCGAACTCACCCGCGAGCCCATCCCCGCCCCCCCGATGGACGCCCTGTTGCTGGCCGATTTCGGCGACATGCTGCACACCCTGGTGAGCCTCCTGCCGTACTACGATCTCGATCCCCCCCGCGTCCGCGTGGTCGGCCCCGCCCAATGGGCCGCCCCCGCCGTGGTCGGCGCCAGCGAACTGCGCGGCGCCTGGTATGCCGCGCCCGACCCGGCGCTGCGGGCCGATTTCGACCGCCGCTACCGCGCCGTATCCGGTGACGCCGCCCCCGGCCTGGCCGATTTCGCCTACGACGCCGCCAGCATCGCGCGCGCCCTGAGCGCCGCCGGCGAGGGCTACTCGCTCGCCGCCCTGTGCCGCCCCGAGGGCTTCGCCGGTGTCAACGGCGTGCTCGGCCTGCAACCGGACGGCCGGGTGCGCCGCGGCCTCGCCGTGTTCGAAATCAGCCGCGGCGGCGCCAGCATGATCGAGGCCGCGCCCAACACCCTCGGCGAACCGGGGATCTAGCCCCGATGTATCTGCGCATCGCGGGCATGACCATCGTTCTCGCCGCGGTGCCCCTGATATGCCTCGCGCTGCTCGGCGCCCTCGCCGGCCTACCCGGGGACGCCGCGTTCCCCGCCGGGCTCGCCTGCCTCCTCGCCGCCGCCGCCTTCGCCGCCCTGTGGCAGCGAGACCTGCGCCGCCTCGCCGCCGTCCTGCGCGACCCCGGCGCCCCCGGCTCGGCCGAAACCTGGCCGGTGCTCCCCTCCCTGGTCCGCGTCGCCGCCGACATCCAGCGCCTCGCCCGCGGCCTCGCCGCCCGCGCCACCGAGGCCGAAACCGCCCGGCGCGGCAGCGAACGCATCATCGAACGCCTGCCCGACCCCCTCCTCCTCCTCGGCGCCGACCGCGCCCCCTCCCGCAGCAACGCCGCCGCCCGCGCCGCCTTCGGCTCCGAAATGGCCGCCGTGCTGCGCCACCCCGGCCTCGGCGCCGCGATCGACCGTGCCTTCACCACCGGCCGCCCCCAAACCGCCGACCTCACCTTGCCCGTCCCGGTCACCCGCGAGGTGCAGGCCAACGTCATCCCGCTCGACCCCCGCCTGCCCGACGGCACCGCCGCCCTGCTCGTCCTGTCCGACCGCACGCGGGAACGCGCGGTGGAGCGCACCCGCGTCGATTTCGTCACCAACGCCAGCCACGAACTGCGCACCCCGCTCGCCAGCCTGATCGGCTTCATCGAAACCCTGCGCGGCCCCGCCGCCGATGACCCCCCCGCGCAAAAGCGCTTCCTCGGCATCATGGCCGAGCAGGCCGCCCGCATGCACCGTTTGATCGATGACCTGCTGAGCCTCTCCCGCATCGAACTCTCCGAACACCTCCCCCCCGGCGAACGGGTGGACCTGGCCGACCTCACCCGCCGCGTCGCCGCCGGCTTCGAACCGCGCCTGGCCGAACGCAAAATCCACCTCGCGCTTGACCTGGCGGACGACCTCCCCCCCGTCGCCGGAGACGCCGACCAACTCGCCCAGGTCCTGACCAACCTCATCGACAACGCGGTGAAATACGGCGGCGAACGCGGCGAGGTGCGCCTCTCCCTCCGCGCCCCCGCCGGCACCCGCTGGCCCGTCCGCCCCGGCGTGGTCGTCGCCGTGGAGGATCACGGCCCAGGCATCGCCCGCGCCCACCTGCCGCGCCTCACCGAACGCTTCTACCGCGTCGACAAGGCCCGCTCCCGTGGCGCCGGCGGCACCGGCCTCGGCCTCGCCATCGTGAAACACATCGTCAACCGCCACCGCGGCCAACTCGCTATCGACAGCGAGGAAGGCCGCGGCAGCACCTTCTCCGTCTGGCTCCCCGCCGAGGCGGACGCCGCTACAGGAAGTTCCCCGCCACCAGCCCGGTGAAGCCCTGGAACGTGATGTGCGTCCCATCGGACAGCGTAAGGTGCTCCGACCCGCCCGAAGTGGTCGCCCCCGCCATCGCCGCCGCTTCCAACCCGTCCGCCGCCCCGCGGTCCGTCCGTATCCGGATCAACTATGCGGTCTTGGCGTGGGACGGGGTGACTTGCGGGGCGAACCGTGTCTAGTCTCGCCCACTCCACAGCAAGCGAGGCGAAAATGTCGCTCACCAACACTCCCGACCCAGAAGCGCGCGCCAAGGTCGTCCAGCAGGATCTCGACAGCGTCCTGCACCCCATCGTGCAGCACAAGGCGCTGGAAAAGAGCCAGCTCGTGATCACCGGCGGCCAGGGTTCGACCATCGTGGATGCCGATGGCACGACCTACCTGGATGCCATGGCCGGGCTGTGGTGTGTCAACATCGGCTATGGCCGCACCGAGCTGGCGCAGGTTGCCGCCGAGCAGATGCAGCAGATCGCCTACTACCCGCACACCGCGATGAACCTGCCGGCCGCCCAGCTTGGCGCCCAGATCAACGGCCTGATGGGTGGCGACTACCACACATACTTCGTGAACTCGGGCTCGGAAGCCAACGAAGCCGGCTTCAAGATCGCCCGCCAGTACTCCAAGCACGAGTTCCCCGGCCAGTTCAAGTTCAAGACCATCGGCCGCTACTACGCCTATCACGGCACCACGCTCGCCACCCTCGCCGCCGGCGGCATGGGCGATCGCAAGACCAAGTTCGAGCCGTACGCGGGCGAATTCGTCCACGTCCCGGCCCCCACCTGCTACCGCTGCCCGCTCGGCCTCGAATACCCGTCCTGCAAGGTCGCGTGCGCCAAGGCCATCGAAGACGCCATCCTCGGCGAGGGCCCCAGCTCGGTGGCCGAAGTCATCGTCGAGCCGATCATGTCCGGCGTCGGCATCGCGGTGCCGCCGGATGAGTATCATCCCATGGTCGAGGCGATCTGCCGCAAGTATGACGTGCTGCTGCATGTCGACGAAGTGATCAACGGCTTCGGCCGCACCGGCAAGATGTTCGGCCACCAGCATTACGGCATCAGCCCGGACATCATGGCCGTCGCCAAGGGCATCGTCTCGGCCTACCTGCCGATCGCCGCCACCATCGTGAAGAACAAGGTGTTCCAGTCCTTCCTCGGTGAAGTCGCCGAAGAAAAGCAGGTCATGCAGGTCAACACCTACGGCGGGCATCCGGTGTCGGCCGCCGTCGCGGTGCGCAACATCGAGATCATGCTCGAAGAGAAGCTGCCGGAGCGGGCAGCCGAAATGGGCAACTACCTCATGGCGGGCCTGAAGGACCGCCTGATGCGCCACGGCATCTGCGGCGAAGTGCGCGGCAAGGGCCTGCTCATCGGTATCGAGCTCGTCACGGACCGGCAGAGCAAGGTGCAACTCCCGTCGGCCCTCATCGCCGGCGTGGTCGGCTTCTGCCGCAGCAACGGCGTCATCGTCGGGCGTTCCGGCGGCGGCGTGCGCCACTCCAACACCATCACCCTCTCGCCCCCGCTGGTGATCACCCGCAGCGAGTGCGACACCCTGATCGAAGTGCTGGACAAGGCGCTCGAAGCCACCGTCGCCCAGATGGCCGGCAAGGTCTGATCCTTCCGGATCGGCTGACGAACGAGGGGGGAGGGCGCAAGCCCTCCCCCCTTTTTCATCCCGATGCGCGGAGCCTCACGGCCCCTTGCGCACCCCACCGTTCTCCGCCTCGGTGATCAGCCGGAACGCGTCATCCTGCAACAGATACCGCGCCCGCATCAGGTTATCCGCCGCCACCCGGATGGCGTTCACATACGCCGCCTTGGTCGGATAGCGTTCCTCGATCGACAGCCGCGGGTCGCCAGTCGCCAGGCGCTCCGCCTTGGTCGCCGCGAACGGCACGAAGGCGCCATTGAAGTTGCAGTAGCTCTCGTCGAACAACCCGGCGCGGAAGCTGTTCCACGCCGTATAGGTCCCGATCGGCACCTGCAGGAACAGCGAGCGCACGCCGCCCATGTCATTGCCATCCGCATCCACCTGCGGCACCAGCACGCCATAGCTCGCGCTGCCCACCTGCGGCGGCTCGATGCTCTGCACCCCCATGGTATCCCCGGGCCGATAGCCAGGCCCGCGCTCCAGCACATGCAGCGGATTGGCATTCACCGTGTTGCGCAGCGCCGGGCGTTCCGTGCCGCCATAGCTGTTGGCCGGAATGGCCGGGAAATGCACCACGTCCTGCGCCACCAGCGTGCCGTCGGCAATCCGCGGTACCGCCGAATTGGGCGGCCGCTTGTCATCCCGCACCCACGCCGTCAGCCCATCGAGCAGCGCCCGCATCGTCCAGATATGCGGATTGGGATTGCCCGGCAGCTTGCACAGCCCGAACGGCGCCGCCGCCGGCAGTGGCAGCGCCGCCGGCCCGTGCTGGGTGGAGGACATAATGAACGTCCGCACATTGGCCGGATCGGCCACATCCTTGCGCCCCAGCGGATCGGTCAACCCGAGCGACTGCCGGCCCTCCCACACTTCCAGCGCCGTGGCGGCATGGAAAATACGCGGGCAGGTATTGTCCGCCGAGCAGCGATCGAGCAGCCCCTGGGTCCGCCCGGTCAACGGATCGGTCTGCCGCGCGTAGGTGAACGGGAAATCGTAGGCCGGATACAAGTGATCCGGCTGCTCGCCCCACGCCCGGCCAGGCTGCGCGAACCGCACCGACAGCGGCAGCAACCCACCGCCGATATGCGGCAGCATCGCGTCGAACGCCTTGCCCCCCGTCTCCGCCTTGTTGAACCCGAGATGCAGGAACGTGCGGATCATCCGGCCGGACTGCGAGGAGCCCATCACCAACGTCTTGGTGTCCTTGCCATGCGCCACCGGATTGGGCGTGCCGGCATCATCCTTGTCGCGCCCCTTGAGGAAATCCGCCAGGTCGCGCGCGGCGGCAAAGCCCAGCCCCATCACCAGCGGGTCCTGCCCGCGATACACCAGCTCATAGATCTTGCCCGCCTCGAACCCGGCCGGCAGGCATATCTTCCGCGCATCCGGCTTGGCCGCGCCATCCTTGCAGTCGGCGAAACTCCATTCGCTGTTGGCAATCGCCACCCGCGGCGCCTTCTCGCTCGACCGCACGGTCAGCGTCGGCAGGAACCCGTCGGCGAACGGCTGGGCATTGTCCAGGCTCGCGGTCGGATAGCTCGCCGTGGTGTCGGTGGTGAACCACCCGCCGCCAAGGTTCTGCGACTTGCTGGCCACCGGCGAGGCAAATTCCGCCCGCACCACCCCGGTCACCGGCGAACCATCGGCGTTGTGCGCCGCCGGCACCCGGAACGTCATCCGGTTGTTGCCCGGCAGCACATCGGGCTGCCAGCCGAACCAGATCGTCGTGTAGCCCTGCTTCTGCATCCACCCGTCGCCGGCGTCATCGGCGGCGTTGATATTGGTGAGGTTGCCCTTCACATCCGCATTGAACAGCGCCAGGCCGCCCTTGTTGCCGCGGTTGAGGATGTTGAAGAACAGCACCCCATTGCTCGCCGCCGGATTGGCCGGGCGGATGATGTCGATATCGGTATCGTATTCCACCATCCCCTTGGCATTGCGCGGCGCCAACTGGATGTCCTGGATGTTGGCATTGAGCGGGGATTTCGGATCAACCTCGCCATGCGCCCGCCCGGTCACCCGTTCGAACGCACCCGTCGGCGAAAACACCTTGCCACCGAACGCCGGCGTCACCTTGAGATCCTCCAGGCGCGTAATGCGCGCCTGAGCCGTCGCCGTGAGCGCCCCGAGCGCCACGGCCGCCATGAGCAAATGCCGCATGGTTGTCCTCCCCCTTGTTCTTGAACTGATACCGTCTTTGCCACGATCCGCCCAAACCGCAAACCCCACCCGCCGTTGCCCTTACCGCCCGCCCGTGCTCACATCCGCCCTCGCGCACATCAGGGGGTTCGAGCCATGCCGCACCAGCCGAAACACACGCTGTGGGCCGCCATCGCCCTCGCCGCCACCCTCCTCACCGGCCCCGCCCACGCTGCCGGCAACCTGCGCATCGGCATCGCCGAAGACCCCGACCTGCTCGATCCCGCCCGCGGCGGCTCCTATGTCGGCCGCATCATCTTCGCCGCCCTGTGCGACAAACTCGTTGATATCGACGCCAAACTCAGCTTCGTCCCCCAACTCGCCACCACCTGGGAATGGGCGCCCGACAACCTCTCCCTCACCCTGAAACTGCGCCCCGGAGTGAAATTCCACGACGGCGAGGCGGTGGACGCCGAAGCCGTCCGCGTCAACCTCATGCGCTATCAAACCGCCCCCGAAAGCGTCCGCAAGGGCGAGGTGAAACCCATCTCCGCCGTCGAGGTGATCGACCCGCTCACCGTGCGCATCAAGCTCAGCCAGCCCTACGCCCCCCTCGTCGCCGTCCTGGCCGACCGCGCCGGCATGCTGATCTCGCCCAAGGCCCTCGCCCGCCTTGGCGCCGATGTTGCCAATGATCCGGTCTGCACCGGCCCGTTCAAATTCACCGAACGCGTCGCCCAGGACCACATCACGCTGGACAAATTCCCCGCCTACTGGGACGCCGGGCGCGTCAATCTCGACCGCATCACCTACCGCCCCTACGCCGACAGCACCGTCCGCCTGGTCAACCTCCAGTCCGGCCAACTCGACATGATCGAGCGCATGGCCCCCTCCGACGCCGGCCGCGTGAAAGCCGATCCCAAGCTGCGCCTGCTGACCTCGCCCGGCATCGCCTACCAGGGCCTCTTCATCAACCTCGCCCACGGCCCAGACGCCGATAACCCCCTCGGCCGCGACCCCCGGGTGCGCGAGGCGTTCGAGAAATCCATCGACCGCACCATCATCAACCAGGTCGCCGGCGAGGGCATGTTCACCCCCTCCAACCAGGTCGAAGCCCCCGGCACCCCCTACTGGAACGCCGCCCGCCCGGTCCCGCCGCGTGACGTCGCCGGCGCCAAGGCCCTCCTGAAAGCCGCCGGCTACGACAAGGTGACGTTCACCCTGCTCACCTACAACGCCCCCATCGCCCAACAAACCGCCGAACTCATCCAGTCCATGGCCGGCGAGGCCGGGTTCGACGTCAAGATCAAGATGATGGAAGCCAACGCCGCCACCCAGTCCGCCATCAACGGCGAATACCAGATGACCACCGGCATCTGGTCCGGCCGCGCCGACCCGGACGGCAACGTCTCGATCTGGCTCGCCAATGACGGCTTCCTCAACTGGGGCCGCTACGACAACCCAACCCTCAACGACCTCCTCATCAAAGCCCGCGGCGTCACCGACGTCACCGCCCGCAAAGCCCTCTACGATCAGGTGTCGGACATCTATCTCCGCGACCGCCCCTTCATCGTGATGTACCACCAGACCTGGCTGTTCGGCACCACCGAACACCTCTCCGGCTTCACCCCCGTCCCCGACGGCCTGATCCGGCCGCAGGGTATCCAGCTCAGGAACTGAATTCGTGTCCCTCTCCAACGTCTCCATCGACGGCAAGCGCCTGCTCGCCGACCTCTACAAGCTGCGCACCTTCGGCACCTACAAAACCGGCGTCCACCGCCCGACCTATTCCGAAGTCGACATGGCCAGCCGCGAATGGATCTGCGACCAGATGCGGGCCGCCGGCCTCACCCCGGAAATCGACGGCGTCGGCAACGTCATCGGCCGCGGCGAGGGCGATGGCCCTCGCGTCCTCCTCGGCAGCCACACCGAAACCCAGCCCCACGCCGGCTGGCTCGATGGCGCGCTGGGGGTGATGTACGGCCTCGAAGTCGCCCGCGCCCTCGGCCGCGGCGTCGATGTCGTCTCCTGGGCCGACGAGGAAGGCCACTACTCCAGCTTCCCCGGCAGCCGCTCCTACGTCGGCCTGTTCTCCGAAGCCGATATCGATGCCGGTGCCAACAAATACACCGGCATGTCCATGCGCGAGGCCCTCGCTGCCGCCGGCCTCGCCGGCCGCCCCCGCATCGCCCACCAGCCAGGCCGCTACCGCGGCTACCTCGAAGCCCACATCGAACAAGGCGACACGCTGGAAAGCTGCGACCAGAAAATCGGCGTCGTCACCTCCATCGTCGGCATCTGGGCCTACCGCATCGTCTTCACCGGCGTGCAAAACCACGCCGGCACCACCCGCATGGCCATCCGCAAGGACGCCGGCCTCGCCGCCGCCAAACTCATCACCGCCATCGATGCCCGCTTCCCCACCATCTGCGGCCCCCGCACCGTCTGGACCGTCGGCCGCATCACCCTCGATCCCGGCGCCGGCTCCATCATCCCCGGCGGCGCCGAAGTGGTGTTCCAGTTCCGCGACGCCGACCCCGACATGCTCCTCAAACTGCAAGCCACCCTCGAAACCCTGGTCGCCGAAGCCAACCAAGGCCCCTGCACCGCCGAACTCATCAACGTCTCCCGCTCCATCCCCAGCATCATGGACGCCAGCTTCCAGAACGCCCTCGAACGCGCCGCCGAACGCCACGCCCCCGGCCTGCACCAACGCATGCCCAGCGGCGCCGGCCATGACGCCCAATGGCTCGCCCGCGTGATGCCATCCGCCATGCTGTTCATCCCCTCCATCGGCGGTATCAGCCACCATTGGAGCGAAAACACCGATGACGCGGATATCGTCCTCGGCTGCCAGGTGATGGCGACAGCGGTGGCGGAAATCCTCGGGCAGTCTTAGCAAGGCTCCGCCGGGCAAGGGCAGGGGCCCCTTGCATCCCGCCACCTCTCGCGGCTGAAGCACCGGCCTTCAGCTGCGGGGACGGGCGAAGCCTATCAAAATCGTCTCACCCGCAACATCGTGCCGCGCCGCCGGACCAATTGCCTGCGGCGCAGCAAGAAAGAAGTTACCACCTGAGGGCCATCGCCCCAGCCGCAAGCAGTAATGGGATCAAAGGGGCGGAGGCCCCTTTGCCGGCGGAGCCTTGCTTCCCCCCTACCGAGGATCAACCGGCGCCGAAGCCCCCTCCGCCGCTTCGATGATTTCCCCCGCCGCCAATGTCAGGTCCTCACGGAAGCGCGCCGCCACGATCTGCACCCCGAGGCGCAGATTACCATGCTGCCCCACCGGCACCTGGAGACTGGGCAGTCCGAGCAGCGGAATGGCGATCTGCTGCGGATTGGTTTCCATCACCAGCGCCTTCCCGGCCAGGCTCTGCGCATCGAGCCCCACCGGATGCGGCAGCGCGCACGACGAGGGCATCAGGATGATCGGGTAGGTTTCAAGGAACGTCAGCCAGCGCCGGATCAACCAGTCGCGATCGCCGAGCGCCCGGATATAGGCCGCCAGATCGAGCGCCGGCGCCACGGCGCGCCAACCGTCGAGCGAACGCTTCGTCGGCTCGTCCCCATAGGCTGTCACGCTGGCCTGCATCCCGGCCAGCACGTCGGTGCCACAAATCTGGTTCCACAAATCGGCCGCCTCGGCGAACCCGGGCGGGCTGACCTCCTCGACGATATATCCCGCGCGCGCCAGATGGCCCGCCGCGGTGCGGGTGGCCTCCACCAGTTCGGGCAGCGTGGTCGACCCCTCCGGCTGCGCCATCAGCGCCACGCGGTGCGGGGCAGGGGGCCCTTCAAGCGGCGCGTCGGTCCAGCGCGGATCGGTGCGATCCGCTCCCGCCAGCACCCCGAACGCCAGCCGTGAATCCCGCACCGTGCGCGTCAGCGGCCCCTGCACCGCCATCAACTGCGCCCCCATCGGCCGCCCGCCCTGCGCGGTGGCGTTGTAGGCGGGAATACGGCCAGGCGTCGGCCGCAGCCCCACGATCCCGTTGCAATACGCCGGATAGCGCACGGACCCGGCGATATCATTGCCCTGCGCAATCGGCGCAATCCCGGACGCGATGGACGCCCCGGCCCCGCCCGAGGAGCCGCCGGCGGTGCGCGTGGGGTCACGCGGATTGATGGTGTGGCCATGCAGCGTGTTCTCGGTGAACAGCCGCATGGAGAACGCCGGCGTATTGGTCCGCCCCACGATGATCGCCCCGGCCCCGCGCAGATTGCGCACCAGCGGCGAGTCGGAGGTCGCGATGATGTCCTTGAACGCCACCACGCCGTTATCCGTCGGGCAGCCCTTCTGATCGGTGTTCACCTTGGTCGTCACCGGCACGCCATGCAGCGGCCCAAGCGGCGCGCCGCTCGCCTGGCTGGCATCGGCGGCATCGGCGGCGGCGAGCGCTTCGTCGTGCAGCGCCCGCACCACGGCGTTGATGCGCGGGTTCACCGTGTCGAGGCGCCCAAGTACCGACTGGGTCGCCTCGCGCGCGGAGGCCCGCCCACATCGGATCAAATGCGCCAGCTCGGTGGCATCAAGCTGCCAGAGTTCGGTGGACATCGTGCGGTCCTCTTGTCTTTTAGGGGGTGGATGGCATCGTGCGACGCACGTGGCGATGGTATCGTGCGACCCACAAGGCGGGTTGTCACCCCCGGGGGAACAGAAAATGACGATTCTCACGTCGAGTCATTGGGGCGTGTACGAAGTGGAAATGCAGGGCGGCCAGGCCGTCGCGCTGCACCCGTTCAAGGGCGATCCCGATCCCTCGCCCATCGGCCTGCACATGCTCGCCCCCGAGCTCGAACGCCTGCGCATCCGCCGCCCCGCCGTCCGCAAGGGCTGGCTCGAAGGCCGCACCCGCACCGGTCGCGGCCAGGAACCCTTCGTCGAGGTCGAATGGGACGAAGCCATCGCCCTCGTGGCCAGCGAACTCGGCCGGGTGAAGGCCGGCTACGGCAACCGCGCCATTTTCGGCGGCTCCTACGGCTGGTCCAGCGCCGGCCGCTTCCACCACGCGCAAAGCCAGATCCACCGCTTCCTCAACTCCATCGGCGGCTACGTCCGCCACCAGGACAGCTACTCCCTCGCCGCCGCCCGCGTGCTGATGCCCCACATCCTCGCCCCGATGGACGAGCTGATGGCCATCCACACCAGTTGGGCCATGCTCGAAGCCAACACCGAGGTCTTCGTCAGCCTCGGCGGCGTGCCGCTGAAAAACGCCCAGGTCGGCGCCGGCGGCCCCTCGGAACACCGCGTGCCGAGCGCGCTGCGCCGCATGGCCGCGCGCGGCTGCCGCTTCATCAACATCAGCCCGGTGCGGGACGATCTCGAAACCGGCGCCGCCTTCGAGTGGATTCCCATCCGCCCCAATACCGATACCGCCCTGATGCTCGCCATCGCCCACGTCCTGCACGCCGAGGGCCTGCACAACGCCGATTTCCTCGCCCGCTGCACCGTCGGCTTCGAGCGCTTCCTGCCGTACCTGACCGGCGCCGCCGACGGCATCCCCAAAACCCCCGCCTGGGCCGCCGCCATCACCGGCATCCCCGCCGAACGCATCGCCACTTTGGCCCGCGAAATGGCCGGCGCCCGCACCATGCTCTCCATCGCCTGGTCCCTCCAGCGCTCCCATCACGGCGAGCAGTCCTACTGGGCCACCACCACGGTGGCCGCCATGCTGGGCCAGATCGGCACCCTGGGCGGCGGCCTCGGCGTCGCCTACGGCCCCACCAACAACGCCGGCAGCCCGCACCCCCGCTTCGCCGGCCCCACGTTGCCGCAGGGCGAAAACCAGGTCCGCGAGTTCATCCCGGTCGCCCGCATCGCCGACATGCTGCTCAACCCCGGCACCCCCTTCCGCTACAACGGCGGCCACCACACCTACCCCGATATCCGCCTGGTCTACTGGGCCGGCGGCAACCCCTTCCACCACCACCAGGACCTCAACCGTCTCCTGCGCGCCTGGGAAAAGCCCGACACCGTGGTGGTCCACGAACAATTCTGGAACCCCATCGCCCGCCATTCGGACATCGTGCTCCCCGCCACCACCACCCTCGAGCGGGACGACATCGGCTATTCCACCCGCGAGAAATTCATGGTCGCGATGCCCACCGTGAAAACCCCGCCCGGCCAGGCCCGCGACGACTACGCCATCTTCGCCGCCCTCGCCGAACGCATGGGCGCCCGCGAAACCTTCACCGAGGGCCGCACCGCCCGCGAGTGGCTGGTGATGCTCTACGCCCAGAGCCAGGCCTCCGCCCGCCGCGCCGGCGTCACCCTGCCGGACTTCGACACTTTCTGGCAGCAGGGCGTGGTCGAAATCACCGGCGGCACTCCGCCCCAAGTGATGTATGACGGCTTCCGCGCCGACCCCGCCGCCCACCCGCTGAAAACCCCCTCGGGCAAGATCGAGATCTTCTCCGAGCGCATCGCCGGCTTCAACCTGCCGGACTGCCCGGGCCACGCCGTCTGGCAGGAACCCGCCGAATGGCTCGGCAACGCCACCCCCACCCAGCTCCACCTCCTCTCCGACCAGCCCGACCGCCGCCTGCACAGCCAGCTTGACCCGAGCCCCTGGAGCAGCGCCGGAAAAATCGCCGGCCGCCAGCCGCTCTCGATGCACCCCGATGACGCCGCCGCCCGCGGCCTCACCGACGGCACCGTGGTACGCGTCCACAACGCCCGCGGCGCCACCCTCGCCGGCCTGCGCATCACCGGGGATGTCCGCCCCGGCGTCGTCCGCCTCTCCACCGGCTCCTGGTTCGACCCCGACCCAACCCCCGGCGCCCCCGAACGCCACGGCAACCCCAACGTCCTCACCCTCGATATCGGCGCCTCTGAACTCTCCCAGGGCTGCATCGCGCAAACCTGCCTGGTCGAAGTCGCCCCCATCGAGGGCGAAGCCCCGCCCGTGCGCGCGTTCGACCTGCCGGAGTTTGTTACCATCTAGCGGGGGGCAGCCCTGCTCGCGTGGACTGGCCTCGCCGCCTCCGGCTGCTAGGCTGGCCCCGCTCCGAGGGGAAGAAACCGTCCGTGACCACAGCCAGCTCCGCCGCCCTGATCGATTCCCGCTACGCCTGGACCCGTCTCGGCATCGCCCTGCTCATCAGCACCATCGGCGGCGTCGGCATGTGGTCCGTTGTCGTCGCCCTGCCCGCCGTGCAGGCCGAATTCGGCGTCGATCGCGGCGTCGCCACGCTGCCGTACACGCTGCTGATGATCGGCTACGCCAGCGGCGGCGTCCTGATGGGCCGCCTGGCCGATCGTCGCGGCGTCGCCTTCACCATCGGCGGCGGCACCGCCTTCCTCGCCGCCGGCTACGTTTTGTCCGGCATGGCGACCAATATCTGGCAGTTCATGCTCGCCCACGGCGTGCTGATCGCCTTCCTCGGCTCCTCCTCCACCTTCGGCCCGCTGATGGCCGACATGTCGTTCTGGTTCGCCAAGCGGCGCGGCCTCGCGGTCGCCATCTGCGCCTCGGGCAACTACCTCGCCGGCACCATCTGGCCCCCGGTGGTGCAGCATTTCATCGATACCGTCGGCTGGCGGATGACGCATATCGGCATCGGCGCCTTCTGCGCCGTCACCATCCTGCCGCTCGCCATGCTGATGCGCAAACGCCCGCCCGAACACGCCCCCGCCCCGGTGCGCGCCGCCGGCGTCGCCGCCCCCCTCGTCCTCGGCCAGCGCCCGGTGGTGGTGCAATCCCTCCTCGCCGTCGCCGGCCTCGCCTGCTGCGTCGCCATGGCCACCCCCCAGGTCCACATCGTCGCCTACTGCGCGGATCTCGGCTACGGCGCCCCCCGTGGTGCCGAAATGCTCTCCCTCATGCTCGGCTTCGGCATCATCAGCCGCCTCGCCTCGGGCTTCGTCGCCGACCGCATCGGCGGCCTGCCCACCCTGCTGATCAGTTCCGGCCTGCAAGGCATGGCCCTGCTGCTGTTCGCCCTCTTCGACAGCCTCACCTCGCTCTACATCATCTCCGCCCTGTTCGGCCTGTTCCAGGGCGGCCTGGTGCCCTGCTACACCATCGTGGTGCGCGAACTCTTCCCCGCCCGCGAAGCCGGCACCCGCGTCGGCATGGTGCTGATGGCCACCATGCTCGGCATGTCCCTCGGAGGCTGGCTCGCCGGCAGCATCTTCGACCTCACCGGCACCTACATCCCCGCCTTCCTGCACGGCTCGGCCTGGAACGTGCTGAACTTCATCATCTGCTTCATCCTCTACCGCCGCCAACGCACCACCCGCCGCGCCGCCGGCCCGGTCTTCGCATGACCAGACGCCTCGGCATGCTGGTCATCGGCCAGTCCCCCCGCACCGATGTCCAGGCCCAGATGCAGGTCCTCGTCGGCGCCGACGTCGCCATCACCCTGCGCGGCGCGCTCGACGGCATGAGCCGCGCCGAAATCGCCGCCATCCCCCCGCGCGACGGCATGGACACCCTGTTCACCAAGCTGCCCAGCGGCGAAGGCGTCACCATCAGCAAGCACGTGGTGGAAGCCCGCGCCAAAACCGCCCTGTCCGCCATGCGCGGCGAAGGCTTCACCGTCACCATGCTCTGCTGCACCGGCGAATTCCCCGCCCTCGACGGAGGCGGACTGGTCGTCCTCCCCTCCTCCGTGCTGTCCGGCGTGGTCGATGGCCTCCTCCCCCAGGGCCGCCTCGGCCTCCTCCTGCCGCTCGCCGAACAAACCGAGCAACTCGCCGCCAAATGGCAGCGCCCCGGCCGCACCGTCCACCCGGTCGCCCTCCTCCCCACCGCCGGCCCCGCCGAAATCGACGCCGCCGCCCACGCCCTCGCCGCTACCAGCCCCGATCTCGTGGTGATGGACTGCATGAGCTACACCCAGCCCATGAAAGACCGCCTCCGCGCCATCTGCCCGGCCCCGGCCCTGCTCTCCATCACCGCCGTGGCCCGCATCATTCGCGAAATGCTGGACTGACCCCCCACCGGTCGACAGCCGCGGCCACCCCTGCAAGGATGCCCCGAACCACCCACGCAGGAACGCACACATGAAACTCGGACGCCTCGGGGTCTGGTACCCCGTCGACAAGCTGAACGCCGCACAACTCAAGGCCTTCGTCGGCCTGGTCGAAACCACCGGCTATGCCGCCCTGTGGTATCCCGAATCACGCGGCTACGAATCCTTCGCCGTCGCCGGCTACATGCTCTCGCACAGCGAAAACCTCATCGTCGGCAGCTCCATCGCCTCGCTCTACGCCCGCGATGCCTTCACCGCCCGGCGCGGCATGATCACCCTGAACGCCCTCCACGGGGACCGCTTCATCTTCGGCCTCGGCGTCAGCCACAAGCCGATGGTCGAAGGCATCCGCGGCCATGACTACGGCAAGCCCGTCCCGGTGATGCGCGCCTATCTCGACGCGCTGCAAGGCAAGGAGGAGGGCGCCCTGCAATGGCCGGTGGCCCTCGCCGCCCTCGGCCCCCTGATGCTGAAACTCTCGCGCGATCGCACCCTCGGCGCGCTGCCCTACAACGTCACCCCCGCCCACACCGCCGAGGCCAAGGCCATCCTCGGCCCGGACAAGATGCTCGCCGTCGAACAAAAGGTGTGCCTGGAAACCAACCCCATCCGCGCCCGCGAACTCGGCCGCGCCGAACTCCTGCGCTACATGACGCTGGACAACTACCGCAACAACTGGCTCCGCCTCGGCTTCACCGAGGCGGAACTGTCCAACGGCGGCTCCGATCGCTTCATTGACGCCATGGTCCTCCATGGGGACGCCGCGGCCATCAAGGCCGGCCTGCGCGAACACTTCAGCGCCGGCGCCACCCATGTCTGCCTGCAACCCGTCCACGCCCCCGAGGACTGGGCCCACCGCGACGCCACCATCAAGGCCCTCGCCGACACCTGACCAACCGCGTGCGTAACCCCCCCTCCCGAACCGGGGAGGGGGCGAGGAAACGGTGCTACAAGAACAAGGAAACGCCCGCCGTGCCGCTGTCGCAATACCGTGTCATCGAAGTCGGCACCCTGCCGGCCGCCGCCTACGCCGGGCGCCTCCTGGCCGATTTCGGCGCCGAGGTCATCAAGGTGGAACCGCCCGCCGGAGACCCCTCGCGCCGCGCCTCCCCCCAGCTTGCCCCCGGCGCGGAAGGCGGGGGCGAAGGCGCCCCCTTCGCCTTCCTCAACTTCGGCAAGCACAGCACCACCGGCGACTTCCGCCCCCTCCTCACCGGCGCCGACGTCCTGATCGCCTCCGATCCCGGGCTCAACCTCGCCGCCATCCGCGCCGCCCACCCCGGCCTCATCGTCGCCGACGTCTCCTGGTTCGGCCGCTCCGGCCCCTATGCGGAGTACGAAGGCTCCGACATGGTCTGCCGCGCCCTCGCCGGCCTGGTCCATCTCGTCGGCCCCGTTGAGGGCCCGCCGCTGGTGGCGCCTGATTTCCAGGCCTCCACCATGGGCGGCCTCGGCGCCGCCATCGCCATCCTCGCCGCGCTCATGGCCCGCCGCCGCGGCGAATCCGGCCGCGCCCTCGAAGTCAGCGTGCTCGAAACCGCCATCGCCTACGCCGAACTCAACACCGCCGACGCCTTCGTGCGCGGCGAAGGCCAGACCCGCCTCGGCATCAACCGCTTCTGGCCCACATACCCGGTCGGCATCTATCCGGTGAAGGATGGTTGGCTCGGTGTCACCGTCGTCACCCCCGCCCAGTGGCGCTCCTTCTGCGCCATGCTCGGCCTCGACGATCTCGGCGCCAACCCCGCCTTCACCACCGGCATCGAGCGCATGGAACACGCCGCCATGATCGAGGGCCGCTTTGTCCCCAAGCTCCTCGAACGCACGGTGAGCGAATGGTTCGCCGAGTGCCTCAAGCGCCGCCTCCCCATCGTCCCGGTGCCCGACATGGCCGACATCCTGGCCAACGCCGAATTCCGCCACCGCGGCGCCGTCGTCCCGATCGAAGTCGCGGGCCGCACCCTCCACGGCGTCGGCTCCCCCCTCCGCCTCACCCGCTCGCCCCCCCACAAAGGCGGCAAAGTCCTATCCCTCGGCACCGCCATCATCACCCCCCGCTCCGAAATCCCCGCGGGCCACGACACCGGCGCCCCCATGCTCGCCGGCCTGCGCATCGTCGATCTCTCCATGGGCTGGGCCGGCCCGCTCGCCTCCCGCTTCATGGGCGACATGGGCGCCGACATCGTGAAAATCGAAGCCTGCCAGTATCCTGACTGGTGGCGCGGCGTCGATTTCCGCCCCCACGTGCTGGCCGAACGCCTCTACGAAAAAGCCGGCCGCTTCAACGCCCTCAACCGCAACAAGCGCGGCATCACCCTCGATCTCACCACCCCGGAAGGTGTCGCCGCCGCCAAGGCCCTGGTCGCCGGGGCGGACGCGGTGATCGAGAACTACGCCGCCGGCGTGCTCGAAAAACTCGGGCTCGACTATGCCGCCCTCAGCGCGGTGAACCCCGCGCTGGTGATGCTCTCCATGTGCGCCTTCGGCTCCGACAGCCAGTACCGGGACTGCCGTGCCTACGGCTCCACCCTCGAACACGCCTCGGGCCTCCCCCACGTCACCGGCCGCCCCACCGACCCGCCGATGATGGGCCACATCGCCTTCGGAGACGCCACCGGCGGCCTCAACGGCGCCGCGGCCCTCCTCATCGGCCTGCTCCACCGCAACGCCACCGGCCAGGGCCAGCACATCGACCTCTCCCAGGTCGAATGCATGATGCCCATGGCCGGCCCCCACCTCCTCGCCCAATCCGCCGGCCACCCCGCGCCACGCACCGGCATCCGCCACCCCGACATGGCCCCCAACGGCTGCTACCCCACCGCCACGCCCGACCGCTGGCTCGCCGTCTCCATCACCGATGACGCGATGTGGCACCGCTGCGCCGTCACCATCGGCAGGCCGGATCTCGCCAATGCTTACCCCGCCTGCGCCGCCCGCCAGGCCCACGAGGACGAACTTGACGCCGCCATCGCCGCCTGGTCCGCCACCCTCGCCCCCGATGTCGCGATGGCCGCCCTCCAGGCCGCCGCCGTCGCCGCCGGCGTCGCCCGCCCGCCGCACGAACTCTTCGCCGACCCCCACCTCATCGCCCGGGACTTCTGGCAATACCTCGATCGCCCCTTCACCGGCCCCTTCCCGCAATCCGCGCTGCCGTTCCGCGAGCATAACGCCGCCTACCGCATCCTCACTCCCGCCCCCACCATGGGCCAGCACACCGAGGAGGTCCTGCGCACCCTGCTCGGCTACAGCCCAGCCCTGCTGGCAGACCTTGCCGCAAGGCAGATCACCGGCACCGAGGCCACCGCGCCCCGCGCCCGCACCGCCCTGGCATGAGGCGCAATATCGTGACCACGGCCCTGTAGACGACACGCCCGCGATATAGCAGGCTGACTGCCGATCGGCACAAAGCCGAAGGGGACGCCGCTTCACCGTGCCCCATATAACGAGGAGAACGGGCATGAAATTCACCTGGTTCAACCTGATGCCATGGCCGCATCTGCCGGATGATTTCCGCGAAACGAACCGATCCGTCTGGGTCGATATCGACCAGGCCCTGTTCGACCCGGTCAAATGCCATGACGTCTATAACGACTATCTCGACCTGCTCGAATACGCCGATCAACTCGGCTTCGATGGCGTCGGCATCAACGAACACCACCAGAACGGCTACGGCCTGATGCCGTCCCCCAACATCATGGCCGCCTCCCTCGCGCGCCGCACCACCAAGGCCGCCGTCGTCGTGCTCGGCAACTCCATCGCCCTCTACAACCCGCCGCTGCGGGTGGCCGAGGAATTCGCCATGCTCGATATCATGACCGGCGGCCGCTTCGTCGGCGGCTTCCCGGTCGGCACCTCGATGGACACCAACTTCTGCTACGGCACCATCCCGGGCCTGACGCGCGAGAAATACGCCGAGGCCCACGAACTCATCATCCGCGCCTGGACCGAGAAGAAACCCTTCGCCTTCAACGGCCGCTACACCAAGCTGCGCCACGTCAACATCTGGCCGAACGTGCTGCAAACCCCGCACCCGCCCATCCACATCCCCGGCGGCGGCTCGGTCGAAACCTATGATTTCTGCGTCGACAACACCTATTCGTACTCCTACCTCAGCTTCTCTGGATACCTGCGCGCCAAGGCCCTGATGGACGGCTACTGGAAGCGCGTGGCCGAACGCGGCGCCGACAACTCGCCCTACCGCGCCGGCTTCGCCCAGACCGTGTTCGTCGCCGAAACCGACGAGGAGGCCGAGCGCCTCTACTCCGAACACGCCTTCTACTTCTACAACCGCTGCCTGCACGTCTATCCCGGCTTCGCCGACGCGCCAGGCTACCGCACCATCAAGACCATCCAGACCGGCGCGCTCAACCAGTACATGCGCCCCACCTACACCAACATGACCTGGAAAGACCTGGTCGACGGCGGCCACATCATCGCAGGCTCCCCCGAAACCGTGCGCCAGAAGTTCGAGGAACTCATCAAGTCGCTGCGCGTCGGCAACATCTTCCTCCTCATGCATGTCGGCAACATGCCCAAGGACCTCTGCAAATACTCCACCAAGCTGTTCGCCGAAAAAGTCATGCCGCACCTTCAGGACATGTGGCCCGAGTTCGCCGACGACACCCGCTTCTGGTGCAAACCGCTCGCCAAGCGCGCCACCCCCGCCGCCCTGCCCGCCGCCGCCCCGGAGATGGTCCCCGCGAAATGATCACGTCCCGCAAAATCAGCACCCGCGCCGGCACCATCAACGTCTTCGAAGGCGGGGAGGGGCCTGACCTGCTCTTCCTCCACGCCGCCGGCGGCATCAATGCCGAAAGCCCCTTCCTCCAGGCCCTCGCCAAATCCTACCACGTCCGCGCCCCCCAACTCCCCGGCTACGGTGACAGCGACGACAGCGACAACATCCACGACATGCTCGAAGTCACCCTCCATAGCTTCGACGTGCTGGAGAAACTCGGCCTCAACAAACCCATTCTCGTCGGCCACTCCCTCGGCGGCATGATCGCCGCCGAAATGGCCGCCGTCTGCCCGAACGACGTGGACAAACTCTGCCTCATCGCCGCCGCGGGCCTCTGGCTCGATGCCCACCCCGTCCCCGACATCTTCACCCTGCTGCCGCGCGAATTCCCCGAATACATGTTCCATGACGTGGAAGCCGGCCGCGCCATGATGACGTCGAACCTCAACATCAATGACCCCGCCTTCCTCATCCCCTTCCTCGTCAACAACGCCCGCCAACTCGGTATGGCCGGCAAGTTCCTCTTCCCCATCCCGGAACGCGGCCTGAAGGACCGCATCCACCGCATCAAGGCGAAAACCGTGCTGGTCTGGGGCGCCAACGACAAGCTGTTCCCCGCCCCCTACGCCCACGCCTACAAGGACAGCATCAGGGGCAGCGAACTCGTCATCATCCCGGAGGCCGGCCACATGGTCCCCCTGGAAAAAGCCGAAGCCACGCTCGCCGCCATCGCCCGCCTACGCTGAGGACCCCGCCATGCACCCCGATTTTGACCTCGTCATCCGCCACGGCACCGTCTACGACGGCACCGGCGCCCCTCCCATCGAGGCCGACATCGGGGTCAAGGCCGGCCGCATCGCCGCCATCGCCCCCAACCTCCCCCAGGGCCGCGAGGAAATCGACGCCACCGGCAAAATCGTCACCCCCGGCTTCGTCGACATCCACACCCACTACGACGGCCAGGCCATCTGGGACTCCCACCTCGCCCCCTCCGCGCTGCACGGCGTCACCACCGCCGTCATGGGCAACTGCGGCGTCGGCTTCGCCCCGGTCAAACCCGGCGACCGCGACAAGCTGATCGAACTCATGGAGGGCGTCGAAGACATCCCCGGCCCCGCTTTGCACGAAGGCCTCAACTTCACCTGGGAAACCTTCCCCGAATACCTCGACGCGCTCGAAACCCGCCCCCGCGACATCGACATCTGCGCCCAACTCCCCCACGCCGCCCTCCGCGTCTACGTCATGGGCGAACGCGCGCTGCGCCTCGAACCAGCCAACCCGCAGGACATCGCGCAAATGCGCCGCCTCGCCGAGGAAGCCATGCGCGCCGGCGCCTTCGGCTTCTCCACCTCGCGCACCATCAGCCACAAAACCCTTGCCGGCGATCCCACCCCCACCCTGCGCGCCCAGGAGGACGAACTCCTCGGCATCGCGCTGGGCATCAAGGACGCCGGCTCCGGCATGATCGAACTGGTGTCGGACTGGAACACGCCCGACGTCGAGACCGAATTCGCCATGGTCCGCCGCATCGTCGAAGCCTCCGGCCGCCCCCTCGTCTTCTCCCTCGGCCAGCGCCACGATCGCCCGGAAGCCTACAAGAAACTCCTCGCCTTCTCCGACCAGGCCGCCGCCGACGGCCACGCCATCCGCCCGGTCTTCCCGCCCCGCCCCATCGGCATCCTGTTCGGCCTGCTCGGCAGCCAGAACCCCTTCGCCGGCACCCCCACCTATAAAACCATCGCCCACCTGCCCGCGCCCGAGCGCGCCGCCGCCATGCGCCAACCCGAAATCCGCGCCGCCATCCTCGCCGAAGACCCCTACGAGGGCTCCAACTTCCCCCTCCTCAAGCGCCTCGGCTACGAGCGCATGTTCGCCTTCGCCGAACCCCTCAACTACGAACCCGCCGCCGAAACCGCCATCACCGCCATCGCCGCCCGCGAAGGCCGTACCGCCCCCGAAGTCGCCTACGACATGCTCACGTCGGATGATGGCCGCAACTTCATCTTCGCCCCCCTGGTCAACTTCGCCGACTGCACCCTGAACGCCAGCCACGAAATGCTGACCCACCGCAATGCCATCGTCGGCCTGTCCGACGGCGGCGCCCATGTCGGCTTTATCTCGGACGGCAGCTTCCCCACCTTCCTCCTCACCTACTGGGGCCGGGACCGCACCGAGGGCCGCTTCCCGCTGGCCGAACTCATCCGCCGCCAAACTTCCGACACCGCCCACGCCGTCGGCCTGCACGATCGCGGCGTCCTCGCCGTCGGCCTGCGCGCCGACCTCAACGTGATCGACTACACCACCCTGGCCCTCGAACGCCCCGTCATGCGCTTCGACCTCCCCGCCGGCGGCCGCCGCCTCATGCAATCCGCCACCGGCTACACCGCCACCATCCAGTCCGGCCAAATCACCTATCGCGAAGGCGTGCCAACTGGCGCCCTGCCCGGCAAATTGGTACGAGGCCCCCAAGCGGCCTGACCCGCGCCGACACGAAGGACCCCCGCCATGACCGACTACCCCAAGACAGTCGAAATCCACGAAGAAGGCCCCCGCGAAGGCTTCCAGATCGAGCCCGGCCCCATCCAAACCGCCGAGAAAATCCGCCTCATCGAGGCCCTCGCCGAAACCGGCCTCCACCACATCCAGGTCTGCTCCTTCGTCAACACCCGCCTCGTCCCCGGCTGGGCCGACGCCGAGGCCACCGTCGAGGGCTTCACCGCCAGGCCAGGCGTTCACTACACCGGCCTGTGGTTCAACTCGAACGGCCTCGAACGCGCGCTCGCCTTCCGCGACAAACTCACCGTCACCGGCTCCATCCACGTCACCGCGTCGGAGGCCTTCACCCGCAAGAACCTCAACCGCAGCCACGCCGAAAACCTCGCCGCCATGCGCAAGCAAACCGCGCTGCACCTCGCCCACAACGTCCCGGTCAACCGCGTCGGCGTCATGGCCGCCTTCGGCTGCAACTACCAGGGCGACATCAGCCCCGCCCAGGTGGTGAGCACGGTCGCGGACGGCATGGCCATCGCCGCCGAACACAACACAAAAATCGACGTCATCTCCCTCGCCGACACCATGGGCTGGGCCGCCCCCCACCGCATCGAGCGCGTCATCGGCGAAGTCCGCGCCCGCTGGCCCGACCAGACCATCGCGCTCCATTTGCATGACACCCGCGGCCTCGCCGTCGCCAACGCCGCCGCCGCGCTGCGCATGGGCGTCGCCCAGTTCGACAGCACCGTCGGCGGCCTCGGCGGCTGCCCCTTCGCCGGCCAGAAAGGTGCCGCGGGCAACATCTGCACCGAGGAACTCGCCCTCCTCTGCGCCGAAATGGGCATCGAAACCGGCATCGACCTCGACCGCCTGATCGAAGTCGGCCGCATGGCCGAAGCCATCGTCGCCCACGTCCTGCCCAGCGAACTCATCCACGCCGGCAGCCTCGATGCCTTCCGCCGCCAAGCCGCCTGACGTCCAAATGCCTGACAAGGAACAAAAAAAGTGTCCACCACCATCAATCCCACCCTGCAGCGCCTGAACGCCGGCAAACTCGCCCTCGGCTTCTGCGTCTATCACCTGCGCACCACCGCCTCCGCCATGCTGGCCCACGCCACCGGCTATGACTGGCTCTTCATCGATACCGAACACGGCGCCTTCACCACCCAGGAAACCTCGCAGATGTGCCTGGCCGCCATCCCCTTCGGCATCACCCCCATCGTCCGCGTCTGCGCCGACGCCCTCGACGAAGCCACCCGCGCGCTCGACAACGGCGCCATGGGCATCGTCGTCCCCCACGTCTCCACCGTCGCCTCCGCCAAACGCGTCGTCGACGCCCTGCGCTTCCCCCCCGTCGGCACCCGCTCCTGGGGCGCCCCCCCGGCGATGTACAACTACGGCGGCCCCGGCCTCGCCGAAGCCCAGGAATCCCTGAATCGGGACGTCCTGATCTGCACCATGATCGAGACCGAGGAAGCCATCGGCAACGTCGACGAAATTGCCAAGGTCCCCGGTATCGACGTCATCATGATCGGCTCGACCGACCTCACCACCCGCATGGGCATCCCCGGCCAGTGGGGCCACGAAAAACTCCAGAACGCCTACAAGAAGGTCGGCGCCGCCTGCAAAAAGAACGGCAAGCACCTCGGCCTCGGCGGCATCGGCGATGACGTCTGGGCGCCGCACTACATCAAGTCAGGCGCCCGCATGGTCCTCGCCCACTCCGACCACGGCATGATCATGGAAGCCGGCACCAATCGTGCCAAGATGCTCCGGGCGTTGGAGAAGAAATCGAAGAAGTAGAAGCGGTTCATTTTTTGAAAAAAAGAACCAAAAAACTTTTCCCCGATGGCTTCGCCTTTTCCAAGGGGAGGGGCAAAGCCATCGGATAAAAAGTTTTTGCTTCTTTTTTCAAAAAGAAGCCCTTCCCTATCCTCCAGCCCGAATAGCCGCCGCCAACCGCCGCGCCGCCTCCGCCGCCATCGCCACCGGCGTGGTCGCAAACCCCAGCACCAGCCCCGGATGCCGCGCCGCCCCGTTGAAGTACGCCGAGAACGGCGACACCGCCAACCCCCGCGACCGCGCCGCCAGCACCACCCCCGCCTCGTCCACTCCATCGCCCAACCGCACCACCAGATGCAGCCCGCCAGGTGCCGCCAGCGCCACCGCCTGCGGACAATGCCGCGCCAGCCCCGCCAGCAACGCCGCCCGCCGCTTGGCATACTCCGTCCGCATCCGCCTTATATGCGGCCCCAGCAGCCCCTCCGCGATGAAATCCGCCAGCACCGCCTGCTGCAACGTCCCCGGCCCGCGATCCCCCAACCCCCGTGCCCGCACGAACGCCGCGGTCAACGGCGCCGGCAGCACCGCGAACCCCAGCCGCAACGCCGGCGCCAGCGTCTTGCTGAACGTCCCGCAATAGATCACCCGCCCACCCCGATCGAGCGAGGCTAGCGGCGGCAACGGCTTGCCCTCCCAGCGAAATTCCGAGTCGCAGTCATCCTCCAGGATCCACGCCCCCGCCCGCGCCGCCCAATCGAGCAACGCCAACCGCCGCCCGATCGGCAACGCCCCCCCGAGCGGAGTCGCATGCGAAGGCGCCACCAACGCCAGCCGCGCCCCCGGCGCCAGCCGTATCCCGGCCGCCACATCCAGCCCCTCCGCGTCCGACGGCACCGGCACCAGCGTCGCCCCCGCCGCCGACAACGCGCCCCGACCGGCGATATACCCCGGATTTTCTACCCACGCCGGATCACCGGGATCGAGCAGCAACTCGGCCGCCACCCGCAACGCCTGCTGCGTCCCCGCGGTAATCACGATCTGCGCCGGATCGGCGATCAACCCCCGCGTCGCCGCCAGATGCGCCGCCACCGCCGCCCGCAGCACCGGCAGCCCCTGCATATTGGGATACGCACTCGCCTCGGGCGCCAAATTGCGCAACACCCGCGTGGTGCAGCGCGCCCACGCCGCCGCCGGAAACAACTCGCTCGCCGGCACCCCGGGCGCCAGCAACGCCGAGTTATCCGCCACCGGCCCCGCCGTTGACAGCGGCACCGAAGCAATCATCGCCCCCCGGCGTGACAGCGGCACCGCCGCCACCCGCGCCGCCGGCGCCGCATCCGGCACCGCATCCGGCAAATCCGTCGCCACAAACGTCCCGCTGCCGATCCGCGCCCGCACATACCCCTCGGCCGCCAACCGCTCATACGCCAGCACCACCGTCTGCCGCGCCACCCCGATCTCATCCGCCAAATGCCGGCTCGGCGGCAACCGCGACCCCGCCGGCAGCGCGCCCGAAAGAATCCCGGTCCGCAGCCGCTCGAAAACCGCATGCTGTCGAGATTGGTCCGCCAGTACAGGCATGGATTGGGTATCTGTCACAGTCCAATGATACCTTATAGGCTGACCGGAGCAAGCCCCAGGAGCCGTCATGTACCTTCGCCCCTTCTTCGCCGAAACCGACCACGCCCGCATCGCCGGCCTCATCGCCGCCTACTCGTTCGGCGTGCTGATCACCCACGGCCCGCGCGGCATGGAAGCCTCCCACATCCCCTTCATCGTGGCGCAGCAGGACGGCCAACTCATCCTCAGCGCCCATCTCGGCGCCGCCAACCCGCAATGTGACGCGCTCGACGGCGGCACCGCCCTCGCCGTCTTCACCGGCCCGCACGCCTACATCGCGCCCGGCTGGTACACCACCCAACCCGCCGTCCCCACCTGGGACTACGCCGCCGTCCACATCCACGGCACCCTTGCGCGCGTCGATGATGACGCCAGCACCGCCGAAATCCTCAAGGCCCTCGCCGCCGATGACCCCAAAGGCTTCGACCTCGACTCCCTCGCGCCGCAATACCGCGCGCAAATGTTCAAGGGGATCAAGGCCTTCCGCCTCCCTGCCAACCGTATCGAGGCGCAGTGGAAAATGAGCCAGAACCGCAGCGCCGAGGATCGCCAGGGCGTCATCGCGGCTCTGCGCGACCAGGGCAACGCCGCCGTCGCCGACATCATCGCCGCCACTCTGCCGGTCTGACACCGTAGAAACGACTACCGCGGCGCAGGGAACCCCCTGCGCCGCGGCGCGCTATCTCTTATGCAAGGCCTAGCAGAAGGGTCTTAGAACCCTTCGCGCTCCAGCCGCTTGCGCTCCATCTTCCGCGCCCGGCGCACAGCTTCCGCGGCTTCGCGGGCCCGGCGCTCCGAGGGCTTCTCGAAATGGCGGCGCAGCTTCATTTCACGGAAGATTCCTTCCCGCTGCATCTTCTTCTTGAGCGCTTTCAGCGCCTGGTCGACATTGTTGTCACGAACGAGAACCTGCACTTGGCCGCCTACTCCTCTGCCTGAAACACGTCCAAAACGGACGACGAAAAGGGTTCCCGAACGGACTGCCCGCCCAGGAAGGGGTGCGCTATATCATGGCAACGCCCGCCGCAAAACCCTCAATTCACGTCCCCCGATCGGAGCAGCCATGGCCATCCTGAAGATCGCCCGCATGGGCCACCCAGTTTTGTTGCAAAAAGCAGAACTCGTCAAAGACCCGACCGCGCCCGAAATCAAGCGTCTGGTGGCCGATATGTTCGAAACCCTGGACGATATCCAGGGCGCCGGCCTTGCCGCCCCGCAGGTCCATATGCCCCTGCGATTGTTTATTTTTCGCGTCCTGACCAGCCGCGCCGCCGGTGACCCGGACGATCGCCCCATCGGCAACACCGTGGTGATCAACCCCACGCTCACCTTCCTCGGCGAACAGAAGCAGATCGGCTGGGAAGGCTGCCTCTCCATCCCCGGCATTCGCGCCGGTGTGCCGCGCGCCTGGCGCATCCGCTATGAAGGCGTGGACACCAGCGGCGCCCCCGTCACCGGCGAAGTCACCGGCGCCCACGCCGCCATCGTCCAGCACGAGTACGACCATCTCGACGGCATCCTCTACCCCATGCGCATGACCGACTTCTCCCTCTTCGGCTTCATCGAGGATCTCGCCAAAGCCGGCGCCCCCGAACTCTCCCGCGCCCGGCCCCTGCCATGAGCGACATCATGGACGACCCGGAGCGGGACGCGGCCATTCTCGCCACCCTCCCCCACGTCCCCGCTTTCGGCTGGACCCTGCGCGCCGTCCGCGCCGGCCTCGCCGACACCGGCGGCCTCCCCGATGACGCCGAAATGCTGTTCCCCGGCGGCCCCGGCGAACTGGTCGCCGCCTACATCGCCCTGGTCGACCGCTGGATGGCCGAGGACGCCGCCGCGGCGGACATGACGGGCCTCGGCACCACCAGGCGCGTCCGCGCCGTTATCGCCCTCCGCCTGGCCCGCCTGCGCCCCCACCGCGATGCCGTCCGCCTCGCCGCCGGCACCCTCGCGCTCCCCACCATGGCGCGCTGGTCCATCCCGGCCACCCGCGCCACCGTCGATGCCATCTGGCACGCCGCCGGCGAAAAACTGGAGGATGCCAGCCGCCACACCAAGCGCCCCATCCTCGCCATGGTCTACGCCAGCACCCTGCTGTTCTGGCTCCGCTCCGCCGGCGAGGACGATACCGCCACGCTCGCCTTCCTCGATCGCCGCCTCGCCGATGTCGGCCGCATCGGCAAATTGCGCGCCAGGCTCGGGAATATTCCCTGGCGCAAAACGTCCAGCCCTTGATGCCGCATCTATGATTGCGTTCGCGCCAACCGGCGGCTTGTATGGCGCAATAAACCAACGGGGGACTACTCATGCGTAAACTCATCCTGACGGCCCTGGTCGTGGCCTTCGCCACCGGCGGCATCGCAGCCGCCCACGCCCAGACCGCGGATGCCGCCATCGCCGCCCGCAAGGCCGGCATGGACCTGACGGCCGCCACCGCCGGCATGTTCAAGCGCGCCGTGGATGCCAAGGACGAAGTGAAGCCCCTCAAGGGTGCCGCCGAAGCCGTCGCCGCCTGGGCCGCCGCATTCCCCGGCCTGTTCGTCGCCGGCTCCGACAAGGGCGCCACCAAGGCCACCCCGGAAGCTTTCTCCGACCACGCCGGTCTCACCGCCGCCGCCGGCAAACTGCATGACGCCGCGATGAAGGCCTCCGCCGCCGCCGAAGCCGGCGACAAGGCCGCCTTCGCCGTCGCCTTCGGCGAAATGGGCGCCGCCTGCGGTGGCTGCCACCGCACCTACCGCCAGCGCTAGATCACCACAGGCTATCCCGGGGCCGGCATCGCCCGGCCCCGGGACGACTGACATTGCGGTGAAGCACCGTCGCCACCCGCGATAAATTTGCCCAACAGCAACGAAAACGCTAACCTGCCGCCAACGTCGGGCGAAATGGGGCGCTGAATGGCAACGGCCGAGAAATACCGCTGGGTGAATACTGTCCTCGGCGTGCAAGTTCCCGCGCCTGATCCCACCTCCGGCACCACCGCCGAACCCCGCTCCAGTGGCGGAAGCGGCCTGATCGACCGCGTCAAACAATGGATCAAACCCAAAAAGCCCGTCCCGCGCGCCGATCTCGGCCCCGCCCAGCAATCCCGCGCCGACAAGGCCCTCGCCGCCATGGCCCCCGATGACCAGGCCAAGGTCAAGCAACTGCTCGACAACGCGCCCCCCGAGATCAAGAAATACCTCACCAAAGCCGTCTCCAGCAAACACAGCGCCGCCGAAATCACCGCCTTCGCCAACAAGATCGCCGGCAAGGACCAGAAATGGCTGAACGAGAACCTCCATCTCGTCGGCCTCGCCCACGGCAAGGGCATCAAGCAGCAATGGAGCGACTCCTGCGCCCCCACCACCGTGCAGGCCATGATGGGCGAGCTTGATCCGCTCTACGCCCTCAAACTCCACGAACAGAACAAAGACCTCACCGACGCCGACGATGACGACGGCAAGAAACTCAACGCCAGGATGGCCGCCGAACAAAAGGCCATCCTCGAAAGCCACGGCGGCACCGCCGCCCCGCGTGACGGCGAAAAAGCCGCCGCCGGCCAGGGCATGGGCATGAGCGACACCCTCAACGAAACCACCGATGCCACCGGCCTCGAATTCGAAATGGAACCCGTCAAGGACGAAGCCGCCATGACGAAGGGCCTCGATGACGCCGCCGCCGCCCTCAAAGGCGGCCTCCCCGTCCCCATCCGCGTCGGTGGCGATGACCCGGACGCCGGCCACGCCGTGCTGATGACCGGGGTTGACGCCGGCCCGCCCCGCCGCTTCTCCTTCCATGACCCATGGGAAGGCGAAACCCTGATCTTCACCGAAGACCAGATCAAGAAGAACGACATCAACATCGCCGGCTGGAAAAAACTCACCATCATCTACAAGCCCTCGCCGGCAAAGGAGGCCTGACCATGCGCGCCTTCACCCGCCAGCAATATCTCGCCTTGCGCCCCGAAACCTACCTTGCCGACGGCTACCTCGCCCCCGACGGCACCCCGCACGCGGCCCTCCTGTCCGACTACGCCACCGCCGCCGCCACCCAACTCCTCGCCGCCGAAACCTCCCCCCAGGAACTCGCCCTCACCTTCGAAGGCATCCGCCAACTCCTGCCCCTCCAGGAAGGCCCCGCCCCCGAACGCCTCCTCGCCGCCATCGACGAAGCCCTCATGGTGGTCGCCCGCGCCATCCAGCAGGAAAACAACCCCGGCCTCACCGAATGGCTCGCCGCCTGCGCCGCTGCCGTCACCTCCCAGGCGGACCTCGACGCCTTCATGGCCCACGCCCAGGCCACCATGCGGCTCTACGGCGTGCTGGTGGCGACGCAGCCGTAAGGCGAGGCTCCGCCGGCTA
>CAIMWH010000031.1 GCA_903845065.1 uncultured Rhodospirillales bacterium
CCAGTTCGGCCGCTACCCCCACATGTTCTCCGGCGGCCAGCGCCAACGCATCGCCATCGCGCGGGCGCTGATGCTCAACCCCCGCATCGTGGTCGCCGACGAACCCGTCTCCGCCCTCGATGTCTCCATCCAGGCCCAGGTGCTGAACCTGATGATGGACCTGCAGGACGAACTCAAACTCGCCTACCTCTTCATCAGCCACGACCTCAGCGTCGTCCGCCACATCGCCCGCGAAGTGATGGTGATGTACTGCGGCCGCCCGGTCGAACACGGCCCGAAGGAAGGCATCTTCGCCACCCCCCGCCACCCCTACACCCAGATGCTGCTGGCCGCGACGCCCTCGATCGATCCCACCCGCCGCCGCCAGTCCGTCACCATCAAGGGCGAACTCCCCTCGCCGTTGAACCCCCCGCCGGGCTGCGCCTTCGCCTCCCGCTGCCCGCACGCGACGGCCCGCTGCACCGCCGAACGCCCGGAACAACGCATGTTCGAAGGGCACAATGTCGCCTGCCACAATTTGGAGCTTATCGGATAAAAGTCTTTTGTTTCTTTTCTTCAGAAAAGAAAGCGCTGTTCTTTTTTGAAAAAAAGAACCAAAAAATTTTATCCATGGAACTGCTTATTCGGCACCGAGGATATCGCCCACCATCCGTCGCAGGGGGATGATGCCGCTATCCGAAAAGCGGGTGGGGTGGACGCGGTTGGTCAGCAGCGTCCAGGCGCGGCCCGAGGCGAAATCCATCCATAGGCCGGTGCCGGTAAAGCCGGTGTGCCCGATGGTATCCGCCGAACATGCGTCCCCGCCCGACCAGCCCGGATAGGCGATCTCCCACCCCAGGCCCCGCGTCGGGCTATGTCGGGTCCGCACCTCCGCCATCGTCTCCGGCCGCAGCAACTCCCCCCCCATCATGGTGCCGGCGAAATCCAGAATTGCGTTCACATTGCCGAACAACCCGGCATGCCCGCTCGCGCCCCCCAGCGCGAACGCATTCTCGTCATGCACCTCGCCCCGCATCACCCGCCCGCGCCACGAACACCGCTCCGTCGCGGCACACCAATGCGGCTCATACCCGAACGCGAACCCGTGCAACTCGATCTCCCGCAACGGCTTCCCCGTCAGCCGCTCGATCGCAATGCCCAGCAGGATGAAGTTGATGTCCGAATACACCGGCGGCCCCGCCCGCCACTCCCGCTGCAACACGAACGCCCGCAACGTCGCCGGGTCCTGCCCATAGGTGTAGAGCGGCTCCACCGCCGGCAGATGCGTCTGATGGCTCAAGCACTGCCGAAACGTCAGCCGCCGCTCCGCCGCTCCCGCCACGTCATACTGCCGCAAATCCGGGATCGCCACCGTCAGCGGATCATCGAGCTTGATCCAGCCATCCTCCACCAGGCGCAGGATAATGGTGGTGGTGAAAATCACCTTGGTGAGCGACGCGAGGTCGAAAAACGTCTCCATCTCCATCGGCGCCCGCTGCGGATCGATCTGTGCCGCCCCGGCAAACCGCCGCTCCCGCGTGCCGTCCGGCTGCAACACCCCCAGCACCGCCCCGGGGATACGCCCCGCCGCGATCGCCGCTTCCACCACCGCGAACGCCCGGTCCACCGCGCTCACGCCACCACCCCGCTCATGATCATCTCCCCCAGCCGCCCCGAGGTCACTCGCGCCGTCTCGATCTCCCCCACCTTGCGGCCCTTCTTCAGGATCACCACCCGCGTGGTCACGGCAACGAGGTCGTCCATGTCGTGGCTCACCACAATCACTGTCACCCCCTCGGACCGCAGCCGGCGGATCAGTTCCAGCACCTGCCGGCTTTCCGCCACCCCGAGCGCGGCCGTCGGCTCGTCCATGATGACAATGCGCGCCTTCCACCGCAGCGCCCGCGCCAGCGCCACCGCCTGCCGCTGCCCGCCCGAAAGGTCACTCACCGGCCGTCCCATATCGATATCGGCAAACCCGAACCGATCCAGATACAGCGCCGCCTCGTCCCGCATCCGCCGATGGTCCAGCATGCCGAGGAACTTCGGCCCCCGCAGCAACTCGCCGCCCATGAACACGTTCTGCGCAATCGACAGCCGCGGCGCCAACGCCAGGTCCTGATACGTCGTCGCGATCCCCCGTGCCAACGCGTCCGCCGGCGAGCGGAAGCTGATCGCCTCGCTGTTCACCCGTATCTCGCCGCCGCTCGGCTGCTCGGCGCCGGACAATATGCGGATCAGGGTGGATTTCCCCGCCCCGTTATCCCCGCAAATCCCGATCACCTCGCGCCGCCCGATATCAAAGTCGACCCCCTCAAGCGCCGTCACCGGGCCATAGGACTTGCCGATCCCGCGCAGTTCGAGCAGCGGGCCTACCAGGGCCATTTGCCATCCGCCGGCACGTTGTTGCGATCCACCAGCACGGCGGGCACCAGCAGATACGGACCCTTCACCACGCTGTCCCGCGTCGCCCCGTTGGCCACGATGGCCTCCAGCGCCGCCACCGCCTTCGCCCCCATCGCCTCGAACGGCACCGCCACGGTGGCCACCACCAGCGAATTCGGATCGCGAATGCGCGCAAACGTCTGCTGCCCGCCATCCATCGACACGATCGGCACCTGCCCCTTCTTCATCCCGTCCTGCTGCAACAGGTCATCGATCACGAACGCCTGCCCGTCGAAACTCGCCCAAACCCCCTGGAACTTGCCCCGCTCGCGCTGCATCAGCGCCCCCATCCCGGCCCGCACATCCTCCTGCCAGGTCGCGGTGCGCGCCATCGAATGGCTCGCCAGCACGCTCACAGCGCTGTTCTCCGCCAGCACCGCATCCAGCATCCGCCCGCGAATACGGGTGGCAAGATTGCCCTCGAACCGCTCGGTCAGGATGGCCCCGCGGTAGTTCATCAGCCCGAACAAATACAGCGCCGCGTCCGAGCCCACCTGGAACTCATTGGCCTGGATATCGAACAGCGAATACTGCGATGTCCCCGAGGCAATGGTGATCACCGGAATGCCGGCATCCTTCGCCGCCTTCAACTGCGCATCAAGCTCCACCGGCTTGGACATGCACAACACCAGCGCGTCCACCTTCGCCGCAATCAGGTTCTCGATCTGCGCCGCACTCTCGGGGATCGAGCCGCGCGAGTTCAGCAACGTCACGCTCCATCCCTTCGCCTTCGCCGCCGCATCGGCCGCATTGGCCGCCCGCGCATGGGTCTCGGATGACATCTGGAATGCCACGATCCCGATCGTCAGCGTCTTCGCCTGTACCGGCAGCGCAAACAACAGCATCAACAACAACCAACGCATGGCAGTCCCCCTAGACGTCAAAAGCCGCCCGCGTCAGCACACTCGCCGACACCGCGACGGACCCGATGATAATGAATCCAAGACAGATATCCTGCACGTAGTACGGCGCGCCCAGCAACACCAACCCGTTGCCCAGCATCCCGATGGTCAGCGCGCCCACCAGCGTGCCCGGAATATTGGCGTGCCCTGGCTCGAACATCGTCATCCCCAGCATCACCGCCGCGATCGCCGTGAGCAGGAAATCCCCCGCCATGTTGGCCGCCGCCGATGACAACGAAGCCGTCAGCAGCACCGCCGCCACCCCCGCCGCACCGCCCGACAGCAACAGCCCGAGCACCTTCAACCGCCGCACCGGCAACCCCGCCAGCCGCGCCGCCTCCACGTTCTCCCCGGTGCACACCAGGCGGAATCCATTGCGGGTCTGCTTGAGGAACAGCACCGCCACGCCCGCCACCGCCACCATCCACCACACCAACGCCGGGATGGCGAACAAATCCCCCCGCCCGAGCGCGGTGAACCCCACCGGCCAGCGCCCCACCACCGAAACCCCATCGGTGACGAAAAACGCCAGCCCGTTGGCAATCGCCGCCACCGCCAGCGTGGCTATCAACGACGGCACCTTCAGCACCGTCACCACCAGCCCGTTCACCAGCCCGAACCCGAGCCCCACCGCGAGCCCCGCCGAAACCGCGAGCCACGTCCCATGGCCGCCATGTATCAGCACCCCGGTGGTCACCGCGGCCAGCGAGCACACATTGGCGAACGACAAATCCAGTTCCGCCACGATCAACGCAATCGAGAACCCGATGCCGAGGATGGCGATGTGGCTGATATGCTTGGCGATCCCGAGCAGATTGCCCGCCGCCAGGAAATTGCGCGCCGTGGCGGCAAAAAACACGAACAGCACCAACGCCGCCAGCGCCGTGCCGTAGCGGGCCAGGAATGGCTTCCACGCCGCCGTCATCTCAGGTCCGCCAGCACAACCGAACTGTCCCACGCACGCCGATACACCTCATAAAGTCGCTCCAGCCGAACCGACGGGCGCGGATGAAAAACGGCATCATGCCGGCACATCGCCCCCTGCGCCTGTTGCAGATCGGCATACACCCCAAGCCCGGTCCAGGCTACCGCCGCCGCACCTATCACCCCGGTTTCTTCCGCCGCCCGCACCACCGGCCGGCCGAAAACATCGGCCCGCACCTGGCACCAGTGATCCCCCCGCGCGCCCCCTCCGGTCAGTACCAGCCGCTCGAACGCAATCCCCCCCAGCAACGCCCGATCGGCGAACGCCACGCCCTCCAGCACCGCCCGCGCCATCTCCGCCGGCCCATGCCCCCGATCCAGCCCGAGCAGCGCCCCGCGCGCCGCCCCATCCCACCCCGGCGCCCGGGTGCCCGACAACGCCGGCAGAAACAGCAGGGCAGGGGCGTCATCCCGCGCTGTCGCGGCCAACGCCACCACCGCCGCCGCATCCGCCACCCCCAACATCTCCGCCGCCCACACCAGGCACTCCGCCCCCGCGCCGCTCGGCCCCCCGGTATGAAACACCCCAGCCCCCCACGGCAGCGTCGCCAACCCCGGCCGCTCCTCGGGCTCCGCTGTCAGCACCCCCCCGGCATCCGTGGTCCCTGAAACCAGATAGGCATCCCCCGCCCGCCCCACCCCGGCCCCCACCGTCGCCATCCAGGTATCCATCGAACCGGCGAACACCGGCACCCCATCGAGCCCCAGCCCGCGCGCCACCCCCACGCAATCGAGCGGATCGCACATCTCCGGCAATAACGAAGCCGCGAGTCCCGCCCGCTCCAGCGCCGCCGTCGTCGTCCCCAGCGTGTCGCGTCGGATCGCCCAGGCGTTGGCCACCCGATCCGCGATCGCCCGCCCCGTCAGCCGCAGAATGAAGAAATCCTTCGGCTGCAACACCCACCGCGCCGCCGCCAGCGCCGCCGGATCATGCGCCGCCACCCAGGCCAGCCGCGCCACCGGATGAAACGGCGTCATCGCCATCCAGGTCCCCGTCTCGGCCCCCGGCACCACCGCCGCCCGACCATCCGGGAAACATTGCGCCGCCCGCGTCGGCCGCCCCGCCGCGTCCACCAGCACCTGGCTGCGGGTGAACCCACCCATCGCCACGCCGGCAATCCCGGCGGTGCCGACCTCGCCCACCGCATCCACCAGCGCCGCCCACAGCGCCTCGGCGTCGGCCTCCACGCCAATCCGGTGCGGCCGCACCGCCAGCCGCAGCACCTCGCCGTCCGGCGCCACCCGCGCCACGCGCAGCGAGGTGCCGCCGAGATCGACGGCGAGGACGCAGCTCACACCCTTTCGAGCACCGCCGCGATGCCCTGCCCGCCGCCGATGCACATCGTCACCAGCGCCTTGCGGCCCCCGGTGCGCGCCAACTCATACATCGCCTTCACCGTCAGGATCGCACCGGTCGCGCCCACCGGATGGCCGAGCCCGATGCCGGAGCCATTGGGGTTCACCTTCTCCGGATCGAACCCGAGGTCCTTCGCCACCGCACACGCCTGTGCCGCGAACGCCTCGTTGGACTCGATCACATCGAGATCGCCCACCGAAATCCCCGCCTTCAGCATCGCCTGGCGTGACGCCGGCACCGGCCCGATTCCCATATACGCCGGGTCCACCCCCGAATGCCCGGCCGACACCAGCCGCGCCAGCGGCGTCAGCCCGAGCCGCCGCACCGCCTCACCCGAGGCGATCACCACCGCCGCCGCCCCGTCATTGATCCCCGAGGCATTGCCCGCCGTGACCGAGCCATCCTTCTTGAACACCGTGCGCAGCTTGGCCATGTCGGCCATGTTGGCGTCATGGCGGATGTGCTCGTCGGTATCGAACGCCACCACCCCCTTGCGCGTCTTGATCTCCACCGCGGTGATCTGGTCCTTGAACCGCCCCTCGCGCACCGCCCGGCTGGCCCGCATGTGGCTGGTCACCGCGAGTTCGTCCTGCATGTCCCGGGTGATCTGGTGGCTCTCGGCCAGGTTCTCCGCCGTCACCCCCATCAGGATGCGATGGAACGGATCGTTCAGCGCGCCGTTGAGGGTATCGAGGAACTGGGTGTCCCCCATCTTCTGCCCCCACCGCGCCGCCGGCACCTGGTACGGCGCCCGGCTCATCACCTCCACGCCGCCGGCCACCGCCACCTCGGCCTCCCCGGCCCGAATGGCGTTGGCCGCCGTCAGGATCGCCTGCAACCCGCTGCCGCACAGCCGGTTGACCGTCAGGGCCGGCGTCTCCTGCATCAGCCCGCCCTCGATCACCGCGATACGCGAGATGTACATGTCGCGCGGCTCGGTCTGCACCACCTGGCCGAACACCGCGAGCCCGATCTCCTCCTTCGCCACCCCGGCCCGGCGCACCGCCTCGGCGGTAACCTGCGCCACCAGCGTGCTCGGCGTGACGTCCTTGAGCGCGCCGCCGAAGGTGCCAATCGCGGTACGAGTGCCGGCGACGATGTAGATCTCGGTCATGATGAAGGTCCCTTGGATGTCATGTGGCCCACGGCGCAGGCCTGCCATCGTTCTGTCACTTGCCGCGATGCCTTGCCGCTGACGCTTTCTTATGGATTATGCTTAACGATACAAGAGGCACCCTGCGCGCAGGAGTCCGCCCTCGGCACGGATGAACCAACGTCCGGATTCCACTGGGTTTCACGCTGGTTGTTCGTAAGGAAGCGCATGCTCTATCAGGTCTACGAGATGCATCACGCCGCCATGGCTCCCATGCGGCTGTTCGCCACCGGTGCGCTCAAGGCGCTCGACAGCCCGTTCAACCCGTTCCGCCCGGCGCCGATGAACCAATTCGCGGTGGCCGCGCTCGATAGTTTCGAACACACCACCCGCCGCTTCGGCAAGCCCGAGTTCGGCCACAAGACCACCCATATCAACGGTCTCGATGTCGATATCGTCGAGCAGGTGGTGAACGCCAAGCCGTGGGGCGAACTCAAACGCTTCGTCCGCCTGACCGATCGCCCGTCGGACCCCAAGCTGCTCATCGTGGCCCCGATGTCCGGCCACTACGCCACCCTGCTGCGCGGCACCGTCGAAGCCTTCCTGCCGGACCATGACGTCTACATCACCGATTGGCGCGACGCGCGGGACGTACCGGTCCTGGCGCCGGACTTCGACCTCAACGACTACATCGATTACGTCACCGATTATCTCCGCCTTCTCGGCCCCGAAACCCACGTCATCGCCGTCTGCCAGCCCGCCGTGCCGGTTCTCGCCGCCATCGCCCTGATGAACGCCAACGAGCCCGCTCTGGCCCCCCGCAGCATGACCCTGATCGGCGGCCCGATCGATACCCGCGAGGCCCCCACCCAGGTCAACACCTTCGCCAAAACCCGCGATCTCGAATGGTTCCGCCGCCACGTGCTGCACCACGTGCCACTCGGCAACGCCGGCTTCATGCGCCAGGTCTACCCAGGCTTCCTGCAACTCGCCGGCTTCATGGCGATGAACCTCGACAAGCACGTGCAGGCGCACTGGGAAATGTTCCAGCACCTCGTCGAAGGTGACGGCGAACCGCTGGCCGGCAAGCGCGCCTTCTACGAGGAATACCGCGCCGTGATGGATCTCTCGGCCACCTTCTACATGCAGACCATCGACCAGGTGTTCCAGCAGCACACCCTGCCGCGCGGCCTGATGGTCCATCGTGGCCAGACCGTCGATATCGGCACCGTCGAACACACCGCCATGTTCACCATCGAGGGCGAGCGGGACGATATCTCCGGCATCGGCCAGACCAAGGCCGCCCATCCACTCGCCCACCGCCTGCCCGCCGACAAGCACGCCCATCTCGAACAGAAGGGCGTCGGCCATTACGGCCTGTTCAACGGCAAGCGCTTCCGCACCGAAGTGGCCCCGGCGATCAAGGCGTTCATCACCGCGCATCGGTAGAAACGCAGCAAGGCTCCGCCCACGGAGCCTTGCTTGCCCTACCCTTTGATCAAAACCTCCAACAAATCCTCCCACTCCGCCTCGAACGACCCATCCGGCATCGCCCGCCCGGCCCGCGCATACCAATACCGCGCATTGGCGATATCCGGCTCCTTGCGATGCAAATACGCATGCAGCGCCGCCCCCAGCGCGTCGTCCTGGTCCTGGGCACAGGCATGCGCCTTGCCCCAATCCCCCTTGGCATCCCACCACAGCCCCGCCAGCGCGATCGAAATACCCGGGGGAGGGGCCTCGTGCCCGAGGCTGGCGCGAAACGCATCGGCATCCATCGCAATCACCCTTCCAGCAGGCGCTTGAGTTTGCGCACCGCACTCTCCGGCGTCGTCAGCACCGGCCGCCCGGTTGCCGCAGCGATTGCCGGCGCCGCCCGCGCAAGACTGAATTGCGCCAGCGCGATCGCATCGCACCCCGCCACCCCGGCCGCGGCCAAAGCCGCTTCCCGATCGTGCCCGGCCCCATCCCCCCGATCCAGCGCCGCCAACGCCGCCGCCGCGAGGCACGGCTCCAGCCGTATCCCCGGCGCGGCAGCCGCGAACTCCGGCGGCATCGAGGCCAAGGTCGGCGCGAACGTCGCCATCAGCCCCACCCGCGCGTTCGGCCCGACGGTGGCGAGGAGTTCCTCGATCATCGCCTCGTTCGGCTTCAACACTGGGATCGGCGCGAACACCCGCGCGCATTCCTCGATGCACGGCCCGAAGGCGGAACAGGTGAACAGGATGCCATCCGCCCCACACGCCACCGCATAGCGCGTCAGCGCGAGAAACCGCTCGGTCATCCGCGGCGTCAGCGCCCCATCCCGCGCCAGATCGGCCGAAAGACTGTCATCGAGCAGATTGGCTAGCCGCGCCTGCGGCCACAACGCGGCGAAGGCCGCCTCGATCGGGGCCACCGAGTGCTTGAGGGCGTGAATGAGCGCAATCCGCATGAATTCTCCTGGCCGTCACGGCATGGCTTGACGTGGCCCCAACATGAACGGTCTACGGATGCCGAGCAAACCCCCGGAAGGCCGTCCCGATGCTGCGTCGCCTGTATGACCGTGTGATCGCCCTGTCCGCCAGCCGCCGCGCGCCCTGGTGGCTCGCCGCCATCGCCTTCGCCGAAAGCAGCTTCTTCCCCATCCCGCCCGACGCGCTGCTGATCCCGATGGCCCTCGCCCGCCCCGACCGCGCCTGGCGTCTGGCCCTGATCTGCACAGTCTCCTCCGTCCTCGGCGGTATCCTCGGCTACTACATCGGCTACGCCCTGTTCGACGTCCTGGCGACGCCGCTGCTGCGCGCCTACCACTACGAAGCCGCCTTCGCCCGCTTCAAGGATACCTACGCCGAATGGGGCCTGTGGGTCATCCTGGTGAAGGGCCTCACCCCGATCCCCTTCAAGATCGTCACCATCGCCTCGGGTGCCGCGTCCTTCAACTTCCCGCTGTTCGTCGCCGCCAGCATCGTCACCCGCGGCGCCCGCTTCTTCCTCGTCGCCACCCTGCTGCATTTCTACGGCGAGCACGTCCGCGGCTTCATCGAGCGCCGCCTCACCCTGGTTACCACCATGCTGGCCGTTGGCGTGGTGTTCGGCTTCGTGGTGCTGAAACTCGTCTAGCCCGCCCGCCGCTCCATCATCGCGGCCGCCGCCACCGCCGCGATGACGATGCCGCCCCCGATCAGGGTGCTTTCGCCCGGATTCTCGCCGAACGCGAACCACACGATCAGCGGCGCCAGCACACTCTCCAGCACCGAGAATAGCCCGGCATCGGCGGCCGGGATCAGCCGCACCCCGGTGGTGAACAGGATCAGCCCAAGCCCCATCTGGAACACCCCGAACAGCGCCAGCAGTCCCATCTGTCCCGCCGGCATGGCGTATACCGCAAACGGCCCGGTGCTCGCCGCCACGATCAGCAGTGCCAGCACCGTCGCCTCCGTGGTCGGCACATCCGGCCGCGCCCGCGCCAGCACCACGGTAAAGGCGTAGCTGATGCCGCACAGCGCCGAGATCCCCACCCCCCACAGGCTGCCTAGGTCCGGCGCCCCCGCCACGATGACCAGCACGCCGGCGAAGGAGGCCAGGATGGCGATCATTTTTCCCAACGGCACCCGTTCGGCGAGAAACGCCCATGCCAGCACCGCCGCGATCAACGGCGCCGCCGCCTGGAAAATCAACGCCGCGGCTACGCTGGTCAGGCTGAGCCCATAGATGAACGAAATCATCGAGGTGGCGAAACACAGCGCCATCGCCACGCCCGCCACGCCCAGCCGGCCGAACGCCGGCCAGATGCGCCACCCATCCCGCCACAGCAGATACAGCACCAGCGACAGCGTGGCGTAGACCGAGCGCCAGAACAGCGTGGTCCACGGATCGATCGCCACCATGCGCGACAGCAGCCCCGCACTGCTCCACACGATGGTCGCAGCCGTGATCAGGATCGCCCCGCGGCGATAGGTGGCCTGCCCGATGCTGTCGGTCATGCCGGCCGCGTTGCGTCCAGCGCCGCCTGCAGCATGTAGGCCGCCGCCATCTGGTCCACCAGTTCCGCCCGATGCTTGCGGGTGAAATCGGCCTCCCCGATGAGAAACCGCGTCACCGCGGCGGTCGACAACCGCTCATCCCACAGGCTCGTCGGCAACCCGGTCGCGTCGGACAGCGCATGCGCCCAATCCCGCGCCGCCTGCGCCGCCGCCCCGAAGGTGCCGTCCATTTCCAGCGGCAACCCAACCACCAGCCCGCCAACCCCCTCGGCCCGGGCAATCCGCGCGATTGCCGCGGCAATCGGCGCCAGTTTCCCCCGCTTGAGGTGCGAATGCGGCGTTGCCAGCGTCAGGCTCGGGTCCGACAACGCGATCCCCACCGTGCGGCTGCCAGGATCAACCCCGATCACCCGCTTCCCGGCCGGCAACGCCGCCCGCAACGCCCGCAGGTCCAGCAACACGACGCTCATAATGCAGTGCAGGCGGAAGGCATGGCGGCGACAATCCAGAGACGGGAGGCGAGACTAGTCCAGGTCGACTACGGCCGGAAGCCGCGAGGTCAGGGCAGCATGGGGTTCTTTTTTGAAAAAAAGAACCAAAAAACTTTTATCCGACTGGCTTTGCCGCTCTCCCGGGGGGAGGGGCGAAGCCATTAGATAAAAAAATTTTTGCTTCTTTTTCAAAAAGAAGCGCTTGCCTTGCGCCGCCGCACCCGCGCCAACCCGAGCAGCCCAACGCCCAGCAGCGCCATCGAGGCCGGCTCCGGCACCGGATCATACCCGATCGCCTCCAGCATAACGGCCTCCGGAGACGTCGGGCTCACATCGAGGATCGCGCCAGGCGAACCGAACGCTGACTGCACGTAGCCAGAGGGCCCGAAATCGGCATAATCGGCGCCCGCGGTTTGGTTGAACCCCACCACCGAGGTCACGCCGCCATCGAACGAGAAATACGAAGTGGCGGAGGAACACGTCGTGTAGCTCGGCGTGCCCGCCGCCGAATAACGGTACAGATCGAGCGGCCCATACTCCGCCGCGGTCAGTGCCGAGCAGGTCGCCGCCCCGGTGTTGTTCAGCGTGGTGCCCTGCCCGCCGCCGCCGAGGATCTCGTCGATCTCGTGCTCCAGCACGCTCACCGCGTCATAGGTGCCGCTCAGCGGCCGGGTGAAGGACACCAGCCCCGCGGCGTTGCTCAGCGTCACCACCCCATCCACCGTGCCGGTGCAGAAATAGCCACCCGGCGAACCGGCAATCGACAGCCCGCCGCTGGTGTTGAAGCACGGCGTCACGCCCGCGAACCCAAGCCCCACCCGCAGCAGCGCGCTCGTCGCCGCCATGTCCACCGTACCAGACGCCCCGTTGCCCGACGGCAGGTTGGCAATCGCCGTGCCCAGCGTGGCGTTCCCCGGATTGGCGGCGAAATCGGCCACCAGCGCCGCCTTGTAGCTCGCGTAGGTCAACGAGTAGTCCACCGTCGAGGACGAGCCGAGCCCGGTGCTGCCAAGCTGGAAGAAGATGTTCACGTTGCCTGGGTCGGTATAGAGCGACTCCAGGGCGCCAATGGCCGTGGCGATCGACGCCTTGATATCGGCCACGTTGCCGGCACCATCGATCGACGTCGCGTCATAATACGGGGTGATGGTGAAGGCATGCGCAGGCGCCGCCGCAACCGCGGCCAGCGCGAACAACGCCGCGCCGATCGGCCGGATGGCAAGGCGGTGGGGCAGATTCAGCATCATATCGATGGGCTCCGGAGCAGTTCACGCGTGACAGGGCGAAATAATGCAAAAACCGGGCCTGTTGGCGAACCGGCATTAATTCAACATGTTCCCGGTCACCCAGAGCCCGCGCCGCCGCAAAGTGTAAAGCCCGCCGACATCCCGAGGCGGCCAACCATCGCGCGTTGAATCCCGCCCGCCACGCCGGTATGTTCCCCCGCCCGCCGCACCGGCGGGCCGATCCGAGGCCGCCCCCTTGAAAGGGCGGTGCCATCCAGAACAAGGGAATATCATGTCGCTCGATCCCGCGACCGTCCGCCGCATCGCCAAACTCGCCCGCATCCGGGTCGACGAGGCGGAGCTTGCCCCGCTTGGCCGGGAGCTGTCCGGTATCCTCGCCTGGATCGAGCAGTTGAATGAAGTGAATATCGAGGGCGTCGAGCCCCTCACCGGCGCCGCCCAGATGGCGCTGCGCCTGCGCCCCGATGTTGTCACCGATGGCGGCGACGTGGAGGCGGTGCTGGCCAACGCCCCCGATCGCGCCGGGTCCTTTTATGCCGTCCCCAAGGTAGTCGAATAATGTTCCACGATCTCACGCTGGCCGAGGCCCGCGCGGGCCTGCGCCGCCGCGACTATTCCGCGCGCGAACTCACCGATGCGTTCCTGTCCGCCATCGAGGCGCTGAACCCCACCCTGAACGCCTTCATCACCGTCACCCCCGAACTCGCCCGCGGCCACGCCGCTGCGGCGGATGCGGCGCTGGCGCGTGGCGAGGCCGCCAACCTCACCGGCATCCCGCTCGCCATCAAGGACCTGTTCTGCACCCAGGGCATCCGCACCACGGCCGGCAGCCGCATCCTCGAACACTTCATCCCGCCCTACGAAAGCACCGTCAGCGCCAACCTGCTGCGTGATGGCGCGGTGTTCCTCGGCAAGGCCAACCTCGACGAATTCGCCATGGGCTCCTCCAACATCACCTCGGCCTACGGCCCGGTGGTGAGCCCCTGGACCCGCACCGGTGACAACCGCCCCCTCGTTCCGGGCGGCTCCTCGGGCGGTTCGGCCGCTGCCGTCGCCGCCCGCCTGGCCCTCGGCGCCACCGCGACGGACACCGGCGGCTCCATCCGCCAGCCCGCCAGCTTCTGCGGCATCGCCGGCATCAAGCCCACCTACGGCCGCTGCTCGCGCTGGGGCATCGTCGCCTTCGCCTCCTCGCTCGACCAGGCTGGCCCGGTCGCGCGCACGGTGGAGGATTGCGCCATCCTGCTGCAATCCATGGCCGGCTTCGACCCGAAGGACAGCACCAGCGCCAACATCGCCGTGCCGGACTTCGCCGCCGCCTGCAAGCGCGGCGTCAAAGGTCTGCGCATCGGCGTCCCGCGCGAATACCGCTCGGATGACATGCCGGCCGAAATCGAAACCATGTGGCAACAGGGTCTCGCCTGGCTGCGCGCCGAGGGCGCCGAGACGGTCGAGATATCGCTGCCGCACACGCAGTACGCGCTGCCGACCTACTATATCGTGGCCCCCGCCGAGGCCTCCTCGAATCTCGCGCGCTATGACGGCGTGCGCTTCGGGCTGCGCGAGACGGCCAAGGGCTCCGACCTCAAGGACCTCTATGAGCGCACCCGCGCCGCCGGGTTCGGGGCCGAGGTGCGGCGGCGCATCCTGATCGGCACCTATGTGCTGAGTGCCGGCTACTAC